>CAYVXD010000015.1:0-46179 GCA_964454265.1 uncultured Candidatus Sumerlaeota bacterium
CACCAACGGCACACTGATTACCCGGGCTGTGGTTCGCGATATTAAGGATTCAGGCATCAGCCGAGTCGCCATCAGCATTGATGGTGCCGATGACAAAACGCACGACAAGTTTCGCAAGATTCCTGGTTCGTTCAACAAGGCCGTTCAAGGCATCCACTATCTGAAGGAGCATGGCGTCAGCGTTCAACTCAATGCCACAATTGCCCGTCACAATGTTAAGCAGCTCGAGGCCTTGTTCCACCTTGCCGAAACACTTGGTGCAGATGCCTTTCACATTTTTATGCTCGTGCCGGTCGGATGCGGTGTTGAGATCGCCGACGACCAGATGCTCTCTGCCGACCAATACGAACGCGTTTTGAACCATTTCTACGATCTCTCCAAGCGCAGTACCATACATACCAAAGTCACGTGCGCTCCGCATTACCAACGGATCATACGTCAGCGCGCCAAAGGCGAACGATTGACATTGCAGGCCGCTGGCATGGAAGCCAATTCACGCGGCTGCCTCGCAGGCTCCGGCATCTGTTTCATCTCGCACCAGGGCGAAGTCTTCCCCTGCGGCTATCTGCCCATCTCAGCCGGTAACATCAAGACTCAACCATTCGCTGAAATCTGGCAGAATGCCGAAGTATTCCGGAAACTTCGCGATCCGGATCTCCTGAAGGGAAAATGTGGACAGTGTGAATATCGGCGGGTCTGCATGGGGTGCCGGGCACGTGCCTACGCTGCTACAGCCGATTTCCTGGCTGAGGAACCTTTCTGCCTATATGAACCGACCTGACGGGAAGACGTCTGACTACTCGGCCACCATGATAACAGACGTAGGGGCGAGGTCTCCTCGCCCTAGGGCGGGGAAACCCCGTCCCTACTATTACGGCAATTGATTAATCTGCTTATAGACGAAATTTACTACCTGCTTTTCCCCTTTTGGTGGTATATCAACAAAAATCTCAAGCGTTTCTGAATCTTTCTTCTCGTGGCGCACGCTTGGCCCTGCGAGCTCTTCAATCTTCCAGTAGTCCGGCACAGTTTCAACAATCTTCAGCGATACGGGTTCCTCTTTAAAGTTTTCAATCTCGTACTGGATGTTCACAATCCGGTCGAAGAGCACAACGTTTTTATTGCTATTGCGCACTACGCGGTCGCGCTTATCGCTCATGATGCTGCGTTTGACCACCACGTCACGCGCCACACCCAGATATAGCTCGCTCTTCTCCTTTACAGGGGTATCTTTCATCCAGTCCTCACCGAGAAAAATAGTGGCGCCTGAACTGTCGCGCTGAAAAATCCGCACCTTTCCTCCCGGCAGCTTAAATTGTCCCAGACCACTCTCTATATCATTGCGCACCTCATAATACATCGGCACCTTTTTGTCATCAACCGCTGGCTTGTAGATGTACACCTTCTTCACTGGCAATGAGGGATTCTGGAAGGACAACATCTCGCGCGTCTCGCCATTTTTCAAATTTTTCTGCCACTCTGCGCCGTAGCCTACGCGAATCCCGGCATTGGTGAAATCCTCGCCGCTGTTGTTGCGCAGCCTGAAATAGGACTCCAGAATCGCCTGCTTCTCTTCCTGATCCGTCACCGCACGGTATGAAACAACCCGGCCAAACCCGCCCATCAGATAGTATATCCGAATGCGTGCCTCCGTTGCCTGCGGGCTGTAGACCTCCCACACCAGGGCATTCTCGTTCGGCGGATAACTCACGTTCAGCATCTTGAGCGTATCTTTGTGTGTGAGAATTTCGAATTGAATTGATGACGGATCAATGCTGACCCCTTGCCAGGAAAAATCAATTTTATTGACGCCCGACTGCAACGTGATGACTCGCTCTTCAGTCACCAGCGTATAATTGGGATTATCCAGCGCGATCCCGATAACATCGCGATCTGGCAATGTTACCAGCTTAACGCGCGCCGATACGCTGTCAGGCATTACCAGTAAGATAACAGCCAGAATAATCAGCACTCCGCTTATACGTCTCATGGTTCTCGCTCCTTTCTCCGCGATCATCCGCATCATTGCACATTACGAATGGTCGCAATGTGCTCCCACCTTCGTTTATCTCGTTAGCTTTGTTTTGACCTGAGTCCGTGATGTGTGGTAACCGTATACTGAATTACCCGTGTTCCCAGTGCCGGAACCACAACCTTGTACTGAATCGTATTCTTATCCTTGCGCTCGAAGTTTTCTGGAGACTTGATTTCCCAGTCACCCTGAAAATGGCGGGTGAGCTCCAGAGGTACGTCCTCCGACTTCGAATTACGCATCTCAATCTTCCACTCTTCAACTATATCCCACCCGCGCACATTGTGCCACGCGTCGTATACAATCTCCTTGCGCTGAAAGTTCATACGCTTTGGCTCAACCGTAATCAGCCCATCTGGGCCGAGATTCAGCTCAATATCTTCACCAACAGGAATGTACTTGCTCTGGTACCTATTAATATATGTTAAACCGCCGCTCCCGTCGGATTTAAACACATGAAACACACCATCGGGCAGAGGTTCTTTTCCCAGATGCGCCTTCTCATCATTCTTCAACTTGTAGAACTTCATCACATTCGCGCCATACTTGGCATCGTCATACTCGTACGTCAGCGTAAAGGGAATATCATCTACTGCAAACGATGGAAGCCGCTTTGCCCATTCATTCCGGATAGTTTCGCGCCCTTCTATGGTATAGAGAAAATACTCGGAAATCCCCTCTTTAATAATCTCCTTTGGCCGCCCCAACTCCAGAGCCTCATCTGATACAATTCCGGCTTTGGCTATCCTTGCCGCAAGAACACGCTCTTCCATCTCCCTCACACCCGCTCGTGCAAGATCCGCAATCTTCTCGACCAGATGAATCTCGCCCACCAACAGCCGCGTCTGCGTGTTCTCATAATCCTCACCGCTACGGTTCGTTACCGTAACGTAACCCTCCAGCCGCATGATAGTTTCCTCAGGAATCGCACGCACAACATAGTCCGCACTCCACGTGAGCCCGCTAGTAAAGTAGGTAATCTCAATGGGCACCAGCCCCGAGTAGCTGGACTCAACATTCCAGATCAAGACATTTGCTGTATGCGCTGGATAGGTGATGTCGAGAATTTGAAACTGCTCAGGATGCTCCTTAAACACCAGGCTAAGCGAGGTGGGATCAATCAAGGTTCCTGCCCAGCTAAATTGAATCTGGTCCAGCCCTTTCTTGAACGTCATCTGGCGTTGTTCCTTCACCAGGGTCAAATCCTCGCTGTTATAAATCGTAATCTGCACGCTGTCGCGGCCCGGAATCGTCACCAGATCAACTTTTGCACTGGCAGACAAAGGCATCATTATCAGGAGAATAATGCCGAGGCGCACAAGTATAAATATTGCTCGATTCATATTGCTACCTCCTCTGTCCATTAGGATTATTCAGTCCGGACTTGGCTATAGAGAATCTCGCACTCGTGAACAATCTTCTTAATCTCCTCACGCTCGTCATCGCGAAAGCGGTCAATACACTCTTTATAGTAAGACTGTGCCTTTTCGTAATTGCGCAGGCGATCGTGGGATAACGCCAGCCCATACAGGGCAAAACACTGAATATCGTCCTGGTCAAGGTATTTCTTCAGAGCCGCCTGGTATACTTTCACAGCATCTTTGTATTGGCGAAAAGTATAGTATAGCTCCCCCATGCCAATATAGGCGGGTGGGGTATAAACAGTATCATCGGGGAATCGCTTAATGACCTCCTCAAATGCCTGGATAGTTGAGCGCAACTGTCGGTTGCGTTTCTTCGGATCCGTGCTTAGGAGTTGATTCTGCTTTTGTGCCCTGGCAAACATCAACTGATCACGCGCCGTATCGAAGGTTGGAATTAAAAACTTAGGCCCACATCCACCTAGCCAGGCCAAGCAGACTACAAGAACCGCCCATGCGCATATCCCTCTTAGTCGCATTCTCTCTCCCCTTTCATGGAAATCAGCGTTCCGTTGCTCAACTCGATAAACCGATCAAATATCCCATCATACCATCGGAGAGAATGCAAAGAAAATAATGCACGCCAGCGTCCTGCTGAGCCTGCTATCTTGTTGAGACACCATGGGACGTATTTTGTTCCTGCAAGAATGCTTTCGTCTCAAGATCCACTGGGACACGACGAAAAAAGTCCCTCATCTTTACACTTTACAACAAGCCAGCAGGGCGGAGTTAAAAAATTTAGGATCTTCCGGATCTGTAGAGGGTTAACCTGGATAGAAAACCTGGTAGCATCAGCAGTCGTGGCGTGAAGGGCAAGGGCGCTTCGCTTCTTTGGCCTTCAGCCAAACCACTAACCCGCGCGACCTTGCTCGTGTTTTGGAGAAGGTAGCTATGACGACGGAGCGCCGCCTTACTCTCCAGCTCTGGAGTATTCTGCCAGCAGAATCAGCGAGGTCCACGAAACAGCTGGTAAAATTAATAGCCACAGTACCTTGCGTCAAGTTCCGCTGTCCCCCACCTACCATAGAAACGGAAGAGCCAAAATTTATTGAATTGCGCTGCTTGTCTATAGTATCATTATTTCTGTTTTTAGTTGACAAAGGAAATTCTGCCAATTGTTGTCCGGCAGGATACGGTTTGGTCACGAAGGGTTGATCTGAGTCGACCCTTGTGGTGAATGTTCAGATTGGATGTTGATCCTCAAACCTACGGCGACCCCATGGGTCGGCTGACGCTCAGCATTTCCGAAGCCGTTCACAAATATGGGCTGCTCGGTCACGGCAAGGATAGCGTCGAGTTGGCCTGGATTGGCGCGGGCACTTCGCTGTCGCTCTGGCTGGCGCTGGGCTGTTTCCTGTTCCTTTCGGGATTTTTCTCGGGTTCGGAAACAGCACTCTTTTCACTAGACAAAATTCAACTACACCGCCTGAAACGCGAGCGCCGCCACGGCATTCGGGCTATCCAGTGGCTCCTTCAAAACCCCAGGGACACACTCACCACCATCCTGTTCGCCAACATGTTCGTTAACATTGCGGCCACCCTTTTGGCAGGTGCCCTGGCCCAGCGTTACTTCGCCCCACATCCCTATATCGCCTTTTTTGCGGGCGCGCTAGGGATAACCCTTGTCATCTTGATCCTTGGAGAAATCGTTCCCAAGACCCTGGCTATAGAGCGCGCAGAGAGGATTGCCCTCCGCGCCGCACCCGTCCTGCTCCTGGTCTCCCGTCTGATAATTCCGGTGCGCAAAATCCTACTGGCTGTCTCTGATCTCTTCTTCCGAATTCTTCGCATCAGCTCGGACCCCCACGTAACATTCGTCACCGAAGAGGAACTCAAAGCGCTCTTGACTACCGGTGAGATCAAGAAGCTTTTGGAGGAAGATGAACAGAAAATGATCAATAGTATCTTTGAACTTGGCCAGACCACGGTCGAGGAGATTATGACCCCACGCATGGAGATTGAATATTTCCTGAGCACCACCCCACAACATGAACTACTTGCTCATCTGAAAGCCAGTCAACACAGCCGCGTACTCATCTGCGATAAGAATCTCGACAACATAATCGGCATCCTGCATGCAAAGCATCTGCTGCTCAGTCAGGATACTCCCTATCTCAAACTCTTGCGGCCTCCGCTATTCGTGCCGCCGAAAAAAGGCCTTACTGATCTCCTCTCGGAGTTCAAAAAATCGCGTCGCCACCTTGCTGTCGTCATAGACGAGTATGGGGGTACTGCTGGCATTGTGACAATGCACGACCTGCTGGAAGAAATTGTCGGGACCATTCACGAGAGCACGAAATCGCGAGCAGATGAAATCTTTCAGGAGCTCCGCCATAACGAATACCTGGTTCCGGGCAAAATGGAAGTCAGTGAGCTCAACGAGCACCTGCCTCTCGCCTTGTCGGAAGACATGGGACGAACTGTGAGCGGCTTCATTACAAACACGCTGGGACGCATCCCCAAAGCCAGCGACGAGATCGTCCTCCCTAATGCTCTATTTCGCATAGTTAAGATGGGAAGAAATCGGGTGGCTGTTGCACATCTCACGCTTCAAGCGCCGCTAACAACGTCGAAACCAGACGGTGTAGAACAACCATGACGGGAATCATCATATTCTATATCGTGGTCATTCTGGGGTGTGTTGTATTTTCCGGATTCTTCTCTGGATCCGAGACCGCTGCAATCTCCGTTAATCGCTTGAGAATCCGGAATATGCAGACCCGAGGGGATAAGCGCGCCAAAGAAATCCTGGGCCTGTTGAGCGATACACAGCACGTCCTGGCGGTGACACTGGTTGGGACTAACATCTGTACAGTATTCGGTACTCTGGTTGCAAGAAATCTGTTTCATCAACTTCTTGTGTCACAAGGCTGGGAAGAGCAGCTAGCCCGCTATATCCCGCCTGATGAACTCCTCGTACTCTTGGTAATGACACCCATCTTCTTGATCTTCAGCGAAATTCTTCCCAAGCAAATCTTCCGCACCAGGGCCGACAGTCTTATGCTCCTTATCATCAAGCCCCTGATCGCGCTCTCCGCGTTGCTCAGGCCCGTGGTGGTGGTCCTCACTCAAATTGCCTACCTCTTGCTCCTCCCCCTTGGCATTCGCAAGAGCACTGTGCGCGACCGTCTCACCCGGGAAGAATTAAAATCTCTGATCGGTGATGGGATACAAACAAAACAGGACGAAACCACCCAGCGCCAGATGATCCAAAGCATCTTTGATCTTGAAAAAACCCTGGTACGAGAGGTCATGAAACCGCTTGTTGACGTTGTTGCCGTCCGACTGGGTGAGACAACCATTGATGGCGCACTCGATTTTGTGCGGAGAACCGGCTTTACACGCCTGCCAGTCTTCGAAGATCGCATTGTCAATATGATCGGCTATATTGACATCTACGATGTCCTGGCCGCCGCAACCCCGGGCCAGCCACTTGATGCTTTTGTAAAGCCTGCCTACTACATCCCCGAAATGGCCCGAATAGACGATTTGCTCCAGGAATTTCTCCGGCAGCGTATTCAGGTAGCGATTGTAATTGATGAATACGGCGGATGCAGCGGCTGGGTGACACGGGAAGATCTCATTGAAGAAATCGTTGGCGAGATTGAGGACGAGTTTGACAAAGGCACTCCCGCAATCATTTCCGAAGTTGACGGATCGTTTCGCATCGAGGCAAGACTGGATATTGATGACCTCAATGAAGCCCTGCACCTCAATCTACCGAAAAAGAACTGCGAAACTATTGGTGGCATTGTTTACAGCAGCCTGGGGCGGGTGCCAAAGGTTGGCGAAAAGGTCTATCACGACAACGTTGTGATCGAAGTCACCGAAATGGATCAGCACAAGATCACCCAGGTGAATATTAAGAAGATCAGCCCTCAGACAAACCCGCCGCAGGGTACATGAGAGTTTCGGCTTACAACGATGCCATCGCTGTACTGTCTGCCCTTTATTGCGTGAAAGGCCAACTCCGCACATGTTGGTTCTCCGCTCTTGCCTCAGAACAGATGCGCACTTTCTATTTGATTTTCTGTGCGTCCTTTGTTTCATATATTCATACGTTGCTGTTAAAAAGCCCAAAAATGATTAATGAATAGCGGGGTCCGCTCCTGGTCTTCCTGGACTGAAGACTCTTGCACGGAAGGATAATCCTCATGGCTCTTGAAACGCTGATTAAAAAGGCGATTGAAGAAGGTGCGTCCGATCTCCACCTGCGTGGAGGCAGCCCGCCCCGCCTGCGCATTGACGGCGAGCTCTATGAGCTCAAACAGCCAGTGCCTACTGACCAAGAAATCAAGGAAGCGATCTACGAGATGCTGACAAAAGAGCAGATTGAGCAATTCGAAAACTACAAGGAGCTCGACTTTGCCTTCAGCGCTCCACACATCTGCCGCATGCGAATTAATCTCTTCCTCCAGCGCAACAATTTCTGCGCCTCGATCCGCATCATCCCGGATCATATTCCTACCATGGAGGAAATTTACCTCCCCAAAGCCTGCCATAACTTCGTTAATCTGAATAAAGGGTTGGTGCTGGTGACAGGGCCATCAGGATGCGGGAAATCCACTACCCTTGCCGCAATGATTAACCATATCAATGCCAACCGGCGCTGCCATATTCTCACCATCGAAGATCCCATTGAATTTGTGTATTCCGATAAGCACGCCATGGTAAGTCAGCGCGAAGTTGCCCTCGACACGCGCTCGTTCGCCACTGCGCTGAGACATACCTTCCGCCAGGACCCTGACGTCATTCTGCTGGGCGAAATGCGCGATCTCGAAACCATGCAAACCGCGATCACCTTGGCTGAGACAGGCCATCTCACCTTTTCCACTCTTCATACTGGCGAAGCCGCCCAAACGATCAACCGCATCATTGATTCCTTCCCTCCCCATCAGCAGGAACAAATTCGAGCACAACTGATGGTATCACTTGAAGGCATAATTTCGCAAAAGCTGCTCCCACTCAAAAATCGCCGTGGACGTGTGGCAGCTCGCGAAGTCCTGATCTGTAATAGGGCTGTAAAGAATCTGATTCGCGAAGGTAAGATTCAACAAATCTCCTCGGCAATCCAAACCGGGCTCGAAGAGGGCATGGTCACGATGAACAACTCCCTGGGCCAGCTCTACGAAAAGGGCTTGATTTCCTATCGGGTCGCGCTGAATGTCTCCTGGGACAAGAAGGAATTCGCGGCCAAATACCACAGCCGGCAGGTCGAAGAATACGAGGCACTCTGAATAAATCTGGACTTTAGAACTTTTTCCAAGTGACTTGAGTACGGTGAGGCTTTAATGGCGCTATATGAAGGGCATTAAGATACACGAATTTTGCACGATACCTTTATTGTAGGCCGCCTTGAGGCGGTCTCTACTTTGCACCCGCCTTTCAAGGTGAACCTTTCAAGGTGAACCTTCAGGTGGGGTGAAAGCGAAAGTTGGCTAAATAAGAACCACCAGGGTTCACCCTGAAGGTTCACCCTGAAGGGCGCTTTAGCGTCGCTTATCCACCCGCGGCTTTAGCCATTGAAATCTGAGCCCTGAGAGCATATCCCAAAATTGTCATGCTGACCCGCCGCGGCGGGGAAGCATCTCCAGACGGCGAGATACTGAGCGAAGCGAAGAATGACATTGCGGAAGACAGGATTTTGGGGATAGGCCCTGAGCCACTGCGAGAAGCTCCGCATAGGCGGACTAGTTGAGAATTCTTCTTTTACCCCCCAGCTAAAGCAGGGGGCAAAGAAGAGTCCGCCGAGGCGAACTAAAACCAAAAGGCCACATTCTGCTTAGAGCAATGTGGTAAAGGGGTCATAGCTGAAAAGCCAGAGCTCTGGGAATTTCGTTCAGTTTGCATTCAGGGCTTAAAGTGAACGCAATTCACCGCGCCAAAGGCGGGTAAATCGCCTCGACGACCTTGCCTGAGGCTCACAATAGCTTTTTGGGCTTGAAGCATTCAAAAAGTTCTAAAGCTCAGGAATAAATACATGTATGATTGAAATATTTAATCTTGACAACGCAAGGGCCATTCTTTATATGAAAGATAATTTTTCCCCTGCCATCTTAACGAAACAGGAGAAGAGATTCAAATGACAAAAGCAGAGGTTGCAAACAAAGTAATAGAAAAAACAGGGTTGTCACGCAAGCAGGCAACCATTGCAGTTGAGGCATTTCTCTCCTCCATTAAAGACACTCTGCGCAAAGGCGAAAAAATTTCGCTGGTAGGTTTCGGAACGTTTATTGTAAAGCATAGGAATGCCCGTAATGGCCGCAATCCACGCACCGGAGAAAAAATCCATATCCCAGAGAAGAAAACTGCTTATTTTAAGCCTGGCAAGGCGTTCCGGGAAACGGTCAACCGCTGAACGACTCACTGCACCGCCAATTGCAAACGTGCCGCATTCAATGTCCGAAAAAGATCGACTTGGCTGAAGTCGATTTTTTTTGTTTCAGCCGTTGCGCCCCAGCCAGAAGAATTGAACATCAGCGCATTCCAGCGCACCACCAACGATATGTGCATTCTTTATGAATCCAGGCATACTATCTCTTCCCTACAAGGCACCGAAAAAAGGGGTTAAGGAGATAAGAGCAAGCACTTTGAGTCTCTTAAGCACAACTCAGGCATCGCGCCACACAACCTGAACTCATGGCTGACGAAAAAAACAACCCTAACGAATTTCAAAAACCGATCCCCGTTGCCCTCACCCGCGATATGGGCCTCATGCACGTCACCATGATCGGCGTGGGCGCGATGATCGGCGCTGGCATTTTCGTCCTCACCGGCATTGCGGCTGGTCAGGCAGGCCCTGCTCTGCTCCTGGCCTTCTTCCTCAACGGCGTGGTCACCGGGCTCACGGCGCTTGCTTACGCAGAGCTCGGCTCCTGCTTTCCTGAAGCAGGCGGCGGCTACCTCTGGGTCAAAGAGGGGCTGCCTCAGCCCAACGGGTTCCTCGCAGGCTGGATGAGCTGGTTCGCACACGCCGTAGCGTGCAGCCTATATGCTATAGCGTTCGGAGCCTTTTTGACCGAACTGATCCACGGCTTCGGTATTCCTCTTGCTCAGTGGTTCGAAACCCTGCGCCTAACCTCTCATGGCCACAGTTTCTCATCCAAACTACTCGCCGTGGCCATTATAGCCCTCTTTTCCTACATTAACTTCCGCGGCGCAAAAGAAACCGGCATTGCAGAAACAATCGTCACTTCGCTCAAGATTCTCGTCATTGGCCTGTTCATCCTTTTTGGACTGGCCTTCATGTTCAGTGGGAAGATCGCCTGGCAGGGCCATTTCCAGCCATTTCTCCCACGCGGCATGGGCGGCGTGATCATCGCCATGGGCCTTACCTTTGTTGCCTTCGAAGGATACGAGATCATCGCCCAGTGTGGCGAAGAGGTAAAGAATCCCAAACGCAACATCCCGCGCTCGATCGTTCTTTCGCTCGTCATTGTTATTCCACTCTACCTGCTGGTCGCCTTTGTTGCGCTGGGCGCCGTGCAGTCCGGCGCCGTACCGAGCTGGGTGTATCTAAGTGCGGAGAAAGAGCTCGCCATGATTCGAGCCTCCGAGCAATTCATGCCGTTCGGCGCCGTGATCTTTCTCATCGGCGGCATCTTGGCCACCATGAGCGCTCTGAACGCTACGATCTACTCCTCGTCGCGCGTCTCCTTCGCCATGGGCCGAGACTTTAATCTCCCCCATCTTTTCGCCAAGATTCATCCTACTACCAAAACCCCCCACTGGGCCGTTTTCCTCTCTGCAATCTTCATCACGATTATGGCTGTCGCCTTACCGCTCGAAGACGTTGCCAGCGCCACCGGCGCCATGTTTCTCCTGCTCTTCGTGCTGGTGAATATAGCCCTAATAAATCTGCGCAAACATCGGCCCGACCTCGATCGTGGATTCAAAGTTCCCTGGGTTCCGTTTCTCCCGCTCCTTGCTATTCTGCTCAACGTATTTCTCGCCGCTTTTCTCTTTGTCTATCGCCCAGCGGGAATCATCGTGACGGTCGGCTATATTATCGTCGGAGTTGCGGTGTACTCCATCTATGCTAGCCGAAAAGAAGCACGCGAGCGACAGCTACCCGTGATCTTCGAGCAGAAACCGGTTGCAGAAAAAACACGCCATCATATCCTTGTTCCTGTTGCCAATCCCAACACCGTCGGCGCCCTGCTCCAGCTCGCCTCGCTCCTCGCCGCGAAATGGCAAAGTGCCCTCAACCTGCTCCACGTTGTTCGCGTCCCTCCTCAGCTTCCCCTGAAAGAAGGAAACCGCTTTCTCAAACATGGAAAGGAAATTCTCGAAAAAGCACTTGAGAAGCAAAAGGAGACCAACATTCCCACCGGTGCGCTCATTAAAGTGACTCATAGCGTCCCGAAGGCCATCATCGAAACCGTACGCGAGCGCGACGTCAACCTCCTTGTTCTCGGCTGGCAGGGTCACATCAAGCGGCGCAACTATATCTTCGGCACTATCCTGGACGAAATAATTATGAATGCTCCCTGCGACCTCCTGATGCTACGCGCCACGCGCCAGAAATTCATGGACGGCGTAAAGCGCATCCTCATGCCAGTTGATAAAACCCTTGACATGCGCCTCGGCCTCGACGTCGCGCACTCACTCGCTGATAAGTTCGACCTCCCCGTCCGCCTGCTCCACATCTGCCCCAAAGAGCAGAAACAGGAGCGCGAGCGCGCCCTCCAGGATCAGCTCGCAAAACTCTCAGAAACGTTTGACGTGCAGCGCTTTCAACTCGCCGTCCTGGCAGGAACCAATGTCCTAGGTAGCATTCTGAGCGACCTGCGAAAAACGGATCTCCTGATCATGGACGCCGCAGAAGAGGGCCTGATCCGCCGCGCCCTCTTTGGGGAAATTCCTGAAAACATCGCCCACACCACCAAAGTCCCCATTATCTTTACCAAACAATACACCGGCGCGATTAAATCCTGGCTGCAAAAATTCTTCGGCTCCCGCAAAAGCCTCATCTCCTGACTCAGTGCTTTCCTTGACTCACCCTGGCTGGATAAGCTCTTTGCGCGTATGGCAATGGCGCGAGATGGTGGGCGAATATGTCCAACAATAGCCGGTCCCGCGTATTCTTTGGCAAAAAAAATAACCCGCCTTTGCAAGACAAGGCGGATGGTCATTTCACTTTAGTTTAAGATGGGTGAAGGTGTCCCGGTACTCTGTACTTCTACTTGCTCCCAAACAGCCGCTTCAACCACGATGAGCGCTTTCCCTGAAACGCATAGAGCTGACCATCGTAGGTGCCTATGAACAGCATGTTCCCACTAATGGCAGGCGTAGAGAGAACCGGTACTCCAAAATCATGCGCCCAGAGACGTCTTCCGGTCTTGATATCCAGGGCGTAGAGATGCCCGTCGCTGCTGCCAATATATACCGTACGCCCGGCAATTGTCGGGGACGAGAGCAAAGCGCTGAAATCCTTCTTGTACGGCGACAGGCGATACACCGATGCCTCGGATTCAAACTGCCAGAGCAGCTTCTGCTTCTTTGCGTCAAAGCAATAGACTGTTCCCGTGCCTGAGCCTGTGACAATGCGTCTTCCGCAGATTGCAGGCGTCACAGGCGACCACGCGGTTTCCATTTGATAGTCCCACAGAGTATGGCCATCGTCGAGCGCAACAGCTGCGAAATTACCTTTTATATCTGTATAATACACGCCATCATTCGCAATTGTTGGTGAACCCTGCATTCCCACCACCGTGTTGCTCCACTCGCGTGTGCCGGTTTCTGCATTCATAGCGTAGAGGCTTCCATCTTTTCTGTCAAATTGCAGCCAGACCGCGCCCATCAACACCTTTCCTCCGCCAACAGCAGCTGAGGCATACGAGGAAATCCAATCGTAGCCATCCGTATTTATCCATACCGTGTCGCCGGTCTTTGCGTCGAGTGCCGCAAAATGCGCTGAGCTACCAACATAGAGAATCCCATCTTTCAGCGTTGGAGCAGAAAATATCCAGCGTGCGGGGTAATCTCCCAGATCATGCGACCAGATGAGCTGACCGCTGCCTGCATCAAGTGCATAAACGCGACCACCAATGTCAACCGCATAGACCTGGCCTTCGTGATAGACTACCGTGTGGGCGATTGCCAAAGACGTTGAGAAAAACCAGACACGCTGGCCCGTCAGGCCGTCAACCGCGACAACGCCGTTCCGTACGAACCTGGACAGTTCTCGTCGGGATAGCCGGTCAAATGGCGGCGCCGATCCATGACGGTCTCGCACGCCGATAAAGACCTTGCCTTCTCCAACTATTGGCGAGGAGAAATCAATCGTGCCCCCAGTCGTGTGGACCCACGCAAGCGAGAAAGGAGGACTCAGAGACGTTAGACTGGTCCCTTGATGAGTCGAAGTTCGCATAAACATTGGCCATTCATTATCCAGATTCCTCTTGCCAGGGCGTCGCCTGACCAAGCTTATCCCCTGCATGGCGTTCCAATGTTCACCCGCGTCGTTCTCCGCCATGACTTCAATAATATAGCTTCCTGGCTTAAAAATGGAGGGATCAACGTCCGCGCGCCAGGTCATTTCACCTATGCGCTCGGATCGCAGTCCACCAAACCGGCGCATCTCGCCGCTGGCAATCAGCTCTGAGCGCCGGCGGATGGCCCAGCTCACCCGGCGAATTTTTGACGATGTGTCGTAGACATTGGCGAGCAGGCCCCCGAAATCCTCTCGTGCGATTCGCAGATCATCGCTCGGATATACAATCGTGAGCCGCTTGGATTGTCCGTTCACCCGGTACTCCGCTGTCACGTTCTCCCCGTCAATGTCCACAAGCAGAAATCCCGAAGGACTGTTGTCAATACCACCCATAACAAAGGGTGGGGTGTTGAAAAACTCAATGGTCCCTAGCGAGAATATCTTGCTCGTATGCCAGTGGCCCGTAAAAAGAAATTCCATGCCAAGAGACTGCATCCAGCGCAACCGCTCGAGATTGGGTGCATAGTGCTCAAATGCCAGAATGGTCTTTCCTTTGCCCAGCTTGGCCAGGTCTTCAGCGAGCCAGTGCTCCTGGCGCTCGGTTTTAAGCACTGAATTGAGAATTACGAAGTGATATGTGCCAACGTCGAAGGAATAGTAGTCCGGCCCAAGCAGCTTATTATAGGCCAAGGCGCGATCCTCATCATCGCTTCGATCATGATTGCCAAACACGTTGAAAATCGGCGGGTCCGACGTCTTGAGCCCTTGCTGATACGCGTGGAACTGGTAAGGATAGCTGCCGCGATTAACCAGGTCGCCCGTTGCGACAATGAAGAGTGGCGGATCAGTCAGCGTATTGATCTCTTGAAGGCCGTCAACAAAGTTCATGATGTCTTCCGGCCCGTTAATGTGAATGTCGGTAATCTGGACAAAGCGAAACGTGTCAGTCTCAGCAACCGCAGTTCGACGAAGTGGAAAGTTGAAATCGCGCGCCGCCGTCTCGTCAACCAGCAAATGCCAGAAGTCAGCGGTCTTCTCATACTGTGCCGGTTGAGAAACAAAAACGTACTTCGCTTGCTTTGACAAATTCGGTAACAGGTAATTCCCATCAGTATCGCTCAGCGCAACCTCGTACCCATCTGATACTCCGATTCCAGAAATGCCGAGTTCGTTTTCGTTCATGACTCCGTCGTCATTTGCATCTTCAAAGACCATTCCGCGAATTGCAAATGCGTAAAAACTAGAGGCGGTTGCTTTGGAGACTTCGATTGGGGGAAGCTTCTTGGCCTGCGCCGCTTGACCGTAAGCAAGAATGTTCTGGATCATCCGCACCACGACCTGCCTGGCTGCTTCGTTACCCAATTGGACGGCCTTGTCTGGCGCCATCGTAAACAGCAACACGCGGCCCGTGCCCCATCCGCACTCGATAATTGCAGGCAGATGGCCTTCAGCATCTCGTGCGCCAAGAATCGCACAGCCTTCAACTTGCGAAAAACTCTCCCACACCGTTGGCCACTGAACTATTTTCCATCCTGTCAGATCATCTTCGCTGATCGGGTTGGGAGTGGTAAACACGGGGTGCTCTGGCCGCAGAAGTTTCACTGCTTCATAGTCCGTATCGCACCGCGCAACCGAAACCCCTTGGGGAAGCCATGCGACCGAGCGCTCATTCTGATCCGCCTGCGTGAACACAACAATAACACCACCGCGCTCTACATAATCACGAAGCGTCTTCGCCTGTAGATTTAGATTTTCGCGCAGCTCGCTGCTGTTCGTAAAAAACGACCCGATGATCAGAATATCATAACCCGCAAGATCCAGCTGCCGGCGCTCAAGCATAGGTGTCAGATCTACATAGCTCACCCTCGCTGCGTCCAGCAGAGGACCAACACCTGTGGTCTTTGTCCACTCATCCGCGTAATCCAGAATTGCAATCTGTGCGGCGTCGCTTGCAAAGCATGACGCACAGGCCAGAACCCATAGCATCCCTGCAAGGCAGACCAGGGGCCAGTGTTTGTACATTCGCTTATCCATCTGATTCATTTGCTCCTCTTGTAAGAAATGTCTTTCAGCGATCTAATGAAGCCATTACATCAGGCAGACCCGTACTCATTGCTTCGGACGATTAGTAGTCCAGATAGAGCTCAACCATCAAAAGTCAAATTTTGCTCGGCTTTGTTACGATACAAGCAATGGGGGACGGAACTGTCAATTCTTAAGTCGCGGGATTAGCCTTTAAAATGTCCAGTCACATGCTCGTGGGGATAAAAACTCGTGGCAGACGTAATTCTATTATCATCTCAACACTTTCATTTGCTTTCCCATCTGGAAGATACCCTCGCCAGCGGTGTTGCGTAAGTCATACGATCCCTTGAAACAAGAAAAGGCTATACTCTTGCGGGCTACATGGCCTAGAGCCATCCCCGAATTTCCTCAACCGATGGCACCTTTCCCGAACATTTCACTTCCTCATCAATAGCCACTGCTGGCGTCATCAGAATCTTGCGTCTCGCGATCTCTTCAAACTTCTCCACCTTGACGACCTCAGCCTCAGCCGCTCTGCCGGCCTCCGCTAGCGCTTTGTTAACATTCCCCACCGTCTTTTTACATTTTGGACATCCCGGCCCAAACACCTCAATCTTCATCGCTCCCTCCTCCTAAAAGATAAAATTCCCTGCAACGAATCCTGCTATCGTGCCCAGTACGATCATGGTTATGATATATACAATTGCTTTTCTGAATCCAAACACCCGAATGATGGCCAACATATTAGGAAGGCTCAGACCCGGGCCGGTCAATAGCAATGCCAGTGCCGGCCCCTTGCCCATACCGAGCTTCATAAGGGTATCCACAAACGGCGCCTCGGTCATCGTGGCGAAGTAACTGATGGCGCCAATCAGCGTGGCGAAAAACGACGCCGAGAGGCTCGATCCCCCGAGCCACTTCTTGATCAATAGCTCGGGCAGGATCGTGCCAATAACCCCAACAATAAATACCCCCATCAGCAACAGCGGAAAAATAATCCGCACAAACCACCACGTCTCCTTCAGCCATTGCGTCAAGGCCTCACGCGTCTTTACCGTGACGGCATACCCGATCGTAATAACCGTTCCCAAGCCCCAGACTAACAATTTCTGCCAGTACGGCCCTTTCTGAATCAGATAATTTGGCGCAAGGAGCGTCGCTACGATCAGGGCCAATAAGACGATATCTTCCAGGGCGAGTAATTTGCCGCTGGTCGGAGTCCCGTCGCCTTTCGCATCGCGCTGCCGCTCCTCCTTTGCAAACACCACCGTCAGCACTGTGCCAACAATAAATGCCATCAGCAGCGCTGCCAGCAGCCTCACTCCCGCCATGTCGTACCCAAGAATCGCACCCGTATAGACCAGCGCCAGAATATTTGCCGCCGGCGCCACCCAGAGCAAAATAAACGCCGGCCCTACACCGCTTCCTCGATAGTACAGGCCGCTGGCCACCGGAATTACCGTGCACGAACAGGCAGCAATAAAAAAACTTCCCCCTGCAGCCAGCGCAAACGACTGAATCTTTTTTGCCGCAATGCCAAGATAGTGGATAATCACTTCCTTGGAGACAAAGCTGACCATGGCCCCGGCTAGAAAAAACGCGGGGATCAGACACGTTACCGTATGCAGCGCGATATAGTCCCATAGCGACTCAATACCAGCATCTACGAGCTTAGCGATCATGCTTCCTTCCTTAGAACACCTCTATCACACAGATACCACATGCGAGGCTTTCTATCCTTACATCAGACGAAGCGCACCGCACTCCGCACCTGCCCATGAGCGCCTGCGTCGTCTTACACCCGGCAACTCAATTGCTCCCGGCTAATTTTGCGAATGTGCTGCCGGTCGCGCACCACCCGAGAATCGTCATTCACCCACTGCGCCAGATTCCTGAGGAACTTTGTCACATAGACATTGTCTGGTTTTTTACATAGCCGGTAGACGATCCATTGGCCGTCGCGCACATCCTCAACCAGGCCGGCGTCCTTTAGCAGCCTGAGATGCCGCGACACGCACGACTGCGCTATGCGTAGAGTGTCGGTCACCTCACATACGCAGAGGGGGTGCTCCTGGAGCATCTTCACGATGCGCAGGCGGTTCTCATCGCCCAGGGCCTTTAATATCCGCACCAGATCTCTCATAGAAAAACCCCTAAAATGAAATCTACATATCTATATATGTAGATGTACTTAAAATGCTATTCGCGTGCATGTCAAGGAAATTGTTTTGATAATAAGGAAGGAAATTCGATAAGGAGATGGCGAAGATTCACCAAAGCCGAGTCCAGGATTCTGAGCTCCGTCTGGCTATGGAAAAACGCAACAAATAAACGCCTTTCATCAAAAAGAAAAGCGTCCGTGAGACTAACAGCACGGCTGCGCTTAAACTCGTCACGCATCGCGCCGCACACTTGTCATATGACCGCGGCGTCACTCTTTACTACATCTACGCTACGACTGGCAGCTCCCCTCTTTGCCCCGGTTATCTCCATCGGGTTCCAATATTCTCCATTAAAACATAGTGGGTAGGAACCTGGGGCCACCCTTCGGATCTCGCTAACCCCCACATAAGGGTCCAATAAATACCTCCGCCTGGGCCTTCTTCAGTTTCGCACAACTTCCACTTCACCCCATGCTTCCCCATATCTATGCTCACTGATAACTTCGCTTCAAGCACACTACCTGAGACTCATATCCCCTTCAGAGTGTGAGCGTCCCTGCTATTCTGCGCCCGGCTAATAGTAATCCTCAACTCGGCAATAGAACATCTGCGAACTTAACCCACAATCTTCCCACCTAAAGCAGCCAGACCAGCAATATCATGGCCAATTGCTATACATATTGTACGATCTGGCCTTGGGCCGTCAATATCGTGTAGAGGGCAAAAAAAAATTAAAAAAGCCTCACTTTTTCTATTGACATGTGGAAAAAGGGTAGGATAGGAAGAGTGGGTAGAGTGAAAATGATTGTGGTTAATTGTGGGGAATCCTAATAGGATAATATGATGGCATCCTCCTCTGGTTTCATAGGCAACTTCCCGCTGACCATTGACAGCAAGCTGCGCGTTAACATCCCTGCGAAATTTCGCGACGTATTGATTCGCGAGTACGGCGAAGAAAATCTGGAAGTTGTCATCACCATTTCCTTCGATAAGAGTATCGCTGTATTTCCCAATCGTAACTACAGGAAATTCCTTCAAGAGCTGGATTCTGACCTTGCCAACAGCTCCAATCTTGAAAAGCGACAATTCAAGAAGACCTTCACGGGCTGTGCCGTCATAGACACCTTGGACAAGCAGAATCGGATCAGACTCAATACGTTTCTCACCAATTACGCCGGGCTCGACCGCGAAGTCTACGTTATAGGCTTCAACGACTATATGGAAATCTGGAATCGTAAGAAGTGGGACGAGTTTATTGCTCGTCAGATTCCAAAGCTGGCTGAGACCTTAGAGCAGTCGTCGAAGCCAAGCACTATTTAGATGTCCGGCACCAACCCCGGCGACGTGGGGGCCATGGGCTATACGCATACGCCGGTGATGGTCGCGGAAGTAGTCAGCTTTCTGAACCCCAAACCGGGCGAAGTCATAGTTGACGCAACAATTGGCGCAGGCGGCCATAGCAAAGCCATTCTGGAACATCTGGGTCCACAGGGTTTGCTCATCGGGATAGATCGCGATCCCTTTATGTTGGAATTGGCTGCCAATTATCTGCGTCAAAGCGGAATCAGCGAAAGCCGTTTTCATATTCTTGCGGCAAACTTCTCGGATATTGACCGTGAGATCAAGCGACTTAAGATTACAAAGATTGACGGTGTCCTTTTTGACTGCGGCATTGCGTCCGCACAACTTGACGATCCGGAGCGTGGATTCAGCTTTACCAAAGACGGGCCCCTCGACTGCCGATTTGATCAGCGTGGCTTCACCACCTCAGAGATGCTGGTAAATACGCTCTCGGCCGAGGAGCTCGAACGTCTTTTCAGAGAGTACGGAGAAGAGCGGTGGGCCGCGCAGATTGCTCGACGAATCGTCCAGGAGCGCAAGAAAATGCGCATCACGCAGACAGGCCAACTGGCTGAAATCGTCAAGGCAGCCATTCACAGAGCCAGGTGGCCACGGCATCATCACCCGGCAACGCGTGTGTTCCAGTCCCTTCGGATTGCTGTAAATAACGAGCTAGAGCTGCTTAAGCAAGGCATTATCCAGGTGCTTCCATTACTGAAACAAGGCGCTCGCGCAGTTGTTCTCACGTATCATTCGCTGGAGGATCGGATTGTCAAACAACAGTTTGCCACTGCCGCGCGCCAGTGCCAGTGTCCTCCGCTTCAGCTACGGTGCACCTGCGGCGGAAAAGCCCGTTTTCGGATTCTGACACCAAAGCCTGTAACACCAACTCAAGACGAAATCGCCGAGAATCCGCGGGCGCGTAGTGCCAAACTCCGCGCCATTGAACGAGTCGCAGACTAAAGGACGGTGAAGGGTCTTATGGCATCGCTCTCGTACTGTAACGAACTAATTCCGCGAAAAGATTCTCTCAGCAAGCGGACTATCGTCAAACATCTGATTTGGTTCCTGATTTTTACTATCCTGGCACTCTCTCATGTCTATCTGCGATTTAAAATACGAGACTTTCAAATTGAGACCCGCAAGCTCCAGGATCGAAAGAGCCAACTTACGGATTTCAAGAACTCTCTTGAATCAACAATCGAGAATCTCAAAAACGGTGATCGCTTACACGAGTATGCTATCACGAAACTCCAAATGATTGATTACGATCCGAAGGAAATAGAATACCTGACTGTCTCCCAGAAGGTGATTGCCAAGTATCAGGGGGCAGAGCGCTATGTGCCTGACCAGCAGCGACACTGGCCAGGTATTGAAGAGTCCGAAAATGTTCTCGGCCTGCTGGCATCAGTCTTTAAGGTAAGTCAGAATTCCAGTGCCCAAGAGAAATCGAGAGACACCCGGCTCTTTGGTAAATGATAGAGTACGATCCTAACCGAAATGGGGGTATTGACAGAGAGGAAGAGAAAAAACAACAAGGCAAAAAAAACTTGACCAGACTGACCCCTCGTTCACGTTCCAGTATTATGCTGATGCTGATTGATGACCGTTCCCGCTACTTGTTCCCGTGACTGCCCTTGTTCTGAATCTCTAGCTCAAGTCCTAATCACCGGTTGCCCGCTCTCGTTCCTGATCTGTGCCTCGACCCGATCCCATAGGCTGCTGAATCTGTTGCGCTTCGTCTGCCTGCTCCAGTTCCCTGCGACAACTCCCGTTCCTACTGAGATAATTCCTCCTGGAAGCAGTACCAGACAGTTGGGCTCTTCCAGATCCCGCGGTTCTTAAGGGTAGATGAGCGAATGCGTTTTCTATCCTGGGGGTCAGTCTGGTCCTTTTTCAAATTCTTCCTGGGCGCTTTTCTCTTCCTGAAATAAGGTTGGGTAGCCCCTGCACGCAATTAAGAGACCCTTACCCCACATGCCTTAGTTATGTCAACCATTATGTGAGAGCATAATGCGGCAGCCGACCAAACTGAGGGGTTACGCATGATTAAAAAGACCTACAGACTACGAATCTTTCTTCTACTGTTCTGTTTCGCTCTTCTTTTCTGCATAGTCGAAGTGCGTCTCTACATACTTCAGATCCGCCAGCACACGCAGTATCAGAGCCGGGCCAATGCTCAGCACAACAAAACGATTTTTATCACACCAAGGCGTGGCGAGATCCTTGACCGCAATCACAAGACATTGGCCACAAGCACCCTCAGATACTCGGTCTACGTCACCCCTTCTCTCATTACGAAGAACCATGTAAGCCTGGCCAGTGATCTTGCTGAGATTCTATCCCTTCCTCACAAGAGAATCTCGGAAATCCTTCAACAAACTGCTGCCCGCCCCTCTCCCCTTACCCGTAAAATCTCCCGGGCAAAGATGAACCAAATTCATACCGTGGCTCAATCCTATGGCCTACCCAGATTTGCTATTTACTTTCACAAGGAGAGCAAACGTCTCTACGCTAACGACCATCTTTGCGCAAGTGTCATTGGATTCACTACCATTGATGATCATGGGGATAATAAAGGTATCGCAGGCCTTGAGTATCTCTACGACGACCAAATCAGGGGGGAATATAAACAGTTGATGACACGCCAGAGTGCCGTTCGCCAGTATCTTGACCCCTTTCTAGAAGAAGACCTGGCGCCCTCCTTCGGCAACAGCTTGGTGCTCACCATTGACAAAGCAATTCAATACGTCGTCGAGAAGGAGCTCCGCGCGGCTGTAAGTCAGCACGAGGCTGATGGCGGTGTAGCTATCGTCATGGCCACAAAAACAGGCGAGATTCTGGCCATGGCGAACTGCCCTTCCTTTGATCCCAACGAATTTTCAAAATACCCGGACAAGTATCGCGGCAATCGTTGCATCACGGATCCGATTGAGCCCGGTTCAGTCCTGAAAATATTCACTCTGGCAGCACTTCTGGATGAGAACCTGACCACGGTTGATGAAATGCTGGATTGCGAAAATGGCGTAACGTACATCAACGGCCGGCGCATTTCGGACAGTGGTGGCCATACCTTAGGTATCGTCCCGGTCCGGGATGCCTTTGTATGGTCGAGCAACATAGGCATCTGCAAACTTGCAAGCCGTCTTGAACCAGAAGTATTTTACCCGCATCTGCGGCAATGTGGATTTGGCGAGAAAACAGGCATTGATCTGCCAGGCGAAGAGAGCGGGAAAGTTTATCCCCCCTCAAAGTGGACTGTTCTGTCGCGAACCTCGGTTCCGATTGGATACGAAATTGCAACGACGGCGCTACAGATTGTCACAGCCACGTCGGCTATTGCAAATGGAGGCCTGTTAATGCGGCCATACATAGTGCGAGAGATACTGGACTATAACGGTCAGTCTGTCAAAACCGTGCAGCCCCAGGTGGTTCGTCAGATTGTCAAGCACTCTACTGCGGACATAATTATGGAGCTCATGGAAGCAGTGGTGAAAGAAGGTACAGGGAAAAATGCCGCGATTGAGGGCTATCGCGTTGCTGGTAAGACTGGCACCACGCGGAAGTCGCACGTTGAGACAAAGCAGTACATTGCTGGCTTTGTCGGGATCGTTCCAGCGGATGACCCCGCGCTTACTATATATACCTACATTGACAATCCAAATCCAAAGAAGGCGTATTTTGCCAGCGAGGTAGCTGCGCCTCTGTTCAAGCGTATTGCCGAGAACTCGCTGCGATGCCTGGGAATCCCGCCAAGTGTCAAGCCGATGCCAATGTTCCTGACATCCACAGTGCCGGACGAGCGGCCAAAACATCATGTTGAAAAGTCCGGGCCGATTCAGACAGCGGAAACCATGCCGAACGTCATGGGGTTGACGATGGTCGAAGTTAAAGAAAAACTAGCTCCACTTCAGTGTCCGGTTAAATTCATCGGAAGCGGTGTGGTTATAGAGCAGTCGCCACCAGCAGGTGCCTCTATGAAAACGGCACAGCGCTGTCTGATCGTCTTCGGCAGTCCAACGGTACAAATGTAACAAGCATCCACGCGTTAGGCTATTGAGTGCAGTCTGCGTAGAGCTGGCCGGCTATAACCTAAACTGGCTTGTAAAGGTCAATATTTAGGGCTCAGAACGCGGCACAATGTGCAAGGCGGTGCAGTAATGCAATTTGGGAAGTTGTGTCGGAACGCACAGATTCCTTGCTCCCTGGCGTCAAAAGATCAGGCTATCGAGATAACTGCTCTAGAGGACGATTCGCGCAAAGTCACTCCAGGCAACATCTTTATCGCCATCAAAGGCTGGAAAGTGGATGGCCATCTTTTCGTCTCAGATGCAGTGGAAAAAGGGGCAAAGGTGCTTGTCGTCCAAGACAAGATCCCGACGTTTAACGACGTGGTGATCATCCAAGTGCCCGATACCCGGGAAGCACTTGCCCGCCTTGCTCACAGGTTCTACGACTCCCCCACTGAGCAAATGACGGTTATCGGGGTTACCGGTACAAATGGCAAGACCACAGTAACCTATCTCATTGAGTCAATCCTGCGCATGGCAGGCCGACAAGTGGGGCTGATCGGCACCATCGAGTACCGCTATGGTAACACACGACTGAAGGCTTCCAATACAACCCCATCGCCGCTCCAACTCGCTCAGCACTTCTCCAATATGCATGATCAACAGATTGACACAGCGGTGCTTGAAGTCTCCTCACATGCCATTCATCAGAAGCGCATCCTAGGGATTCAATTCGACATAGGAGTTTTCACAAATATCTCCCAGGATCATCTCGACTATCACAAAACCATGGAGGAGTACGTCGCGGTAAAGCGCAGCTTCTTCCTCGACTACCTCGGGGCAAGACCTCAGGCCATCGGGATTTTCAACCTTGATGATCCACATGGCAAAGAATTTGCCGAGGCATATCCTCACCATAAGCTAACCTACAGTCTCAACACCCCGGCCGACATTCGGGTCAAGAACCACAGCTTTCAACCAGATGGAACGTATATCAGTCTGGACATCCAGGGAACAGATGCACATCTCTTCTCTCCTCTGCTGGGGGTCTTCAATATCATGAACATACTTGCGGCGATGGCTGCAGGTGTGGCGTTGCAAATACCAGCAGAACTTCTGTGCAAAGGGGTTGAGAAGATCTGTACGATTCCCGGGCGGTTTGAACGTGTCACATGCGGTCAGGCATTCTACGTCATTGTGGATTATGCACATACGCCGGATGCGCTTCATCGTGTGCTGGTGAATACCAGGCAACTTACCGCGGGCAAAATCATCACAGTCTTTGGCTGTGGCGGGGATCGCGACCAGAGTAAGCGCCCAATTATGGGACGTGTGGTGGGTGAGTTAAGCGATTATGCAATCATTACAAATGACAATCCGCGGACCGAGGATCCACTAACGATTGCGAAAGCAGCGGAAAAGGGCCTACTCGAGGCGGGCATAACCTCGAAGCGCTACCGAATCATTCTCGACCGCCGGGAGGCGATTGCACAAGCGCTTCAACGAGCTCAGCCAAACGACCTGGTACTCATTGCCGGCAAAGGCCACGAAGACTATCAGATCATCGGCACAACCATACAGAAGTTCGATGATAAGGCGGTCGCCATAGAAATCTTGCAGGTACTCTGATGCAATTCACAGCCCAGGAAATCGTCGAGATCACTGGGGGCAAGATGGTGCAGGGCCAGCCGTCCACGCTTGTCAGCGCCCTATCTACAGACTCGCGCACCCTGAAACCTGGAGAGGCATTCCTCACGCTTGTTGGTGAGCAGTTTGATGGGAGCACATTTATTGCACAGGCATTGTCCAAAGGTACAGCCGGGCTCATTACGCATGCTGTGCCAGCTCGCTCCGTGGTACCAGAGAACATCTGGATTATCCGCGTCTCTGATACACTGAAAGCCCTTGGGGATCTGGCAGCAACCTGGCGACAACGCTTCACGCTCCCTGTGGTGGCCATCTCCGGGAGTGGCGGAAAGACGACGACCAAGGACATAATAGCGCATGCCCTTGCGCATGACCGTGTTGCACTGGTAACCGAGAAAAACTACAACAATCTCATCGGTGTGCCCCTGATGCTTCTACAGCTCACGGACTCCCACGAGTGTGCGGTGCTCGAACTCGGCATGAACGCACCGGGCGAGCTGGCCCGGTTAACTCAATTAAGCGCTCCACACATTGCCGCCCTCACGAATATTGGAACAGCACACATCGGTAAATTGGGCTCCGAGGAGGCTCTACTCCAGGCTAAGGCCGAAATGTTCGAGTCGCTAAGTCCTGACGCGCTGATCATCATTAATAGCGATTGCCCATTAACAAAGAAGATGCTCGAACGCATTGATGCTCCCCAGCGCCGCAAAACCTTCGGGCTCGCACACGGAGCCGACGTGGTGGCTAGTAAGATTCTTCCACTGACGCCTTACGGGTACGCCATGACCATTGATGTTCAGGGCCAACAGGCGCACGTGGAACTCAGGACGTTTGGCAAGTATAATGTCTATAACGCCCTCTGTGCTGCGAGCATCCTGGCCGAGCTCGGGTTGCCGGTTTCTGCGATTGCCGAACATTTGAGCAACTTTCGTTCCTCTGGGATGCGCTCCGAAACCGTGGAGATCAACGGCGTTACGATTATTAAAGACTGCTATAATTCAAATCCGACTTCAGTGATCCAAACGCTGGAGTCCCTGGACGACTTTCTGATCAAGGGGAACAGCTACGTCTTGCTTGGCGACATGCTGGAGCTGGGTGAGCACAGTGTAGGATATCATCGCGATGTTGGCCGGGCTTTCAAGCAATATCCTGTAACGAAGGTTTTCACAATTGGCGAGCTGGGTCAGATAATTAGCGACACAGCGCAGAAGTATGGTCAGGCAACTCTTCATTTCAGCTCGAAGTCCGAGGCAATTAGCACCCTCGGGGAACTCTTGCGGCCAGGTGATGTACTGGTGATTAAAGGCTCACGGCTTATGCGGTTGGAGGAAGTGGCTGACAAGCTGGTGAACATTCTAAGCTCTCTTTGCACCCAGCACCGCCCATGAGCATTGCAGGGGCGTATAGCAATACGCCCCTACTAGCATGAACCGCCAAGTCGCAAAGGACGCCAGGTTTGCTCGTAGCATCCTGTGTCTTACGTCTTATGTAGGGGTTCAATATTGTTGAACCCTTGCAGCCCCAGGGCAAGGCATCAGATATGATATTCTATATTGTTGAATTTTTCATGAGAATGGACGAACGGTTGGACTTCCTGCGCGTGCTGAAGTACATCACTTTTCGCAGCGCCATGGCTCTGATTCTGGCATTCGTACTAAGTCTGGTGCTAGGCCCTATAATTATTCGTAAGCTTGCCTCCTTACGAGCTGGACAGCAGATTCGCAAGATTCAGAAACCCGATGCTCCTGATCTCTACGTGATGCATCAGACGAAAGCCGGTACCCCTACGATGGGTGGCCTTCTCATTATCGCATCGCTCCTCGTCCCGGTCTTGCTATTCTGCAGCCTGCAAAATAAGCTTATCTGGATTCTGATTATCATGACCCTGGGATTCGGCACCGTTGGATTTCTGGACGACTGGTTAAAAATTAAACGCCAGAATGCCAAAGGCCTGCGGGCGCGCATAAAGCTCACGTGCCAATTGGGTCTCGGGCTGGGATTGGGTATCTATCTTTATCACGCAGAGCTCGGCATCTTTTACCCGTATAAAGCAATAGAGGGGAACACCTTTCTGTGTATTCCTTTTCTCAAGGATCTCTATCCTGACCTGGGGCTATTATTTATTCCATTCGTAATGCTGGTGATCACTGCGACATCAAATGCCGTGAACCTTACAGACGGGCTCGATGGGCTGGCCATTGGAATTACCACGATATGCGCTCTTTCGTATGGCGTGATTACGTATCTTGTCGGCAGACCCGACTTCGCCCGCTACCTTCTGGTGCCGTTCATTCCGAACGGCGGAGAGATCACTGTGTTTCTGGGCGGAGTTGTTGGAGCGGGAATGGGATTTCTCTGGTTCAATGCTCACCCCGCTCAAATTTTCATGGGCGACACCGGATCGCTGACTCTAGGCGGGCTGCTTGGCACCACCGCGTTGCTTGCCAAGCAGGAATTCTTGCTGCTTGTCATCGGTGGAATCTTCGTCCTGGAGGCCCTCTCTGTCATTATTCAGGTAATCTCGTATAAGTGCACAGGCAAGCGGGTATTCCTGATGTCGCCGCTTCATCATCACTACGAACGAATGGGTCTGGCGGAGTCGAAGATTATCGCCCGGTTCTGGATCATCTCAGCCTTGCTGGCCCTTTTCGGACTGAGCATTCTGAAGCTGCGCTAATAGCAAGGAGACATAAACACTGCATTGGGTCGCAATCTCCAGAACGTGACAACCGTAATGCAAACCGCAAAGGATATTCAGGGAGATATGCCTACGAGCAACGCAACCTTGAAGGGGCATTGTTTGGTGTTCGGAGCAGCGCGCAGCGGCCTGGCTGCTACACGGCTTCTCCGCGACCGCGGCGTACCGGTTACGCTTGTTGACGAAAAGCCGGCCAGCGAGTTTCGGCATCTCGCCGCCGAGCTCGATCAGCTCCGGGTTCGCTCAGTGTTTGGCAACGCAGATGTATCAGTGCTCCGCTCGATTGATTGCGTCATCCTCAGCCCTGGCATTCGGACAACGCATCCGCTTCTCAAGCATGCCCGCGCTGCAGGAATACCTGTCATAAGCGAGCTCGAGCTCGGCTACCAGGTCAGCAGCGCACCAATCGTGGGTGTCACGGGAACGAACGGTAAGACCACGACCACCACGTTGATAACAGCGATCCTGCAAGCCGGGGGATATAACGCGGTCTCTACAGGGAATATCGGTCGAGCACTCTGCGATGTGGTTACAACGCCACAAGCGCGCAAGCAGAAAAGTATTCTGGTGGTCGAAATCAGTAGCTTCCAGCTTGAAACTATCGAGCGGTTTCGCCCGAAAGTGGCGCTGATCTTGAATCTCACGCCAGACCATCTGGACCGCTATGATTCCATGGATCACTACATAGAGGCGAAGATGCGTATCACGCGTAATCAAACCGCAGACGACTCGTTTGTAATTAATGAAGACGATCCTCGCTGCGCGTCCCTGGCCTCACGTACGCAGGCCCAGGTCTATACTTTCTCGCGATCTCGTAATGTCCGCCGCGGCGCATATGTATCCGCTCGCAAGGTCATGCTTCACAATGATGGTGCGCACCAGGTCTTGGCGCTTGATGACATCCCGATTCCGGGGATGCACAACGTCGAGAATGTTCTGGCTGCGGCGACCGTAGGCCTGATTCTGGGCGTTACACCGGAGCAGATCGCGCGAGCGGTTCGTGAGTTTCGCGGCGTAGAACATCGCATCGAGTACGTGACGACGTTCAATGAAGCAGACTATTATAACGATTCAAAAGCCACAAATCTGATCTCACTCGAAAAAGCGCTGCGCAGTTTTGAACGTCCGATTATTCTACTGGCAGGAGGTCAGGCCATGCAGGTTGAGTATTGCGTCCTGACGCCTCTCATTCGCCAACGCCTGAGGGCACTGATTGCGTTTGGCGAAGCGCGCCAGGCACTGCGCAATGCCTGGGGCAACGCCGTTAACTTCCGCGAAGTGCTCTCCATGGAAGAAGCGGTGCAAAAGGCTACTGAGATAGCTCAGCCGGGCGACGTTGTGCTCCTCTCGCCGGGCCACAAGAGCTTTGATATGTACAACAACTTTGAAGAGCGCGGACAACATTTCAAATCCATCTCGTACAAGGTGACGGGCACGACACCCCGGCTGACTGATTGAGTAAGGACGTACGGCAATAGGCCCGCACCATTAGCAGAGCAAAGTCTGCCAGGACGCCCGCATCTAAAGCGGACTTGGGCTTGCATTTCGCCAACAAGGGTAATAGCCATGCGCAAGTTGAATACTACATTCCTCATCTTTACAATAACCATTATTCTGGTGGGCATTGGGCTCGCTATGGTCTACAGTTCCAGTGCTCCGGTCTCGGCTTATCAAATCCGACGGTCAGTGCAAAAGGAAAATCCACAGGAGGCCGCACAGCTAAACATCTATCATGCCTCGAGTTATTTGAAAAAGCAGGCAATCTGGGCGGTTCTTGGTTTTGCCGTGATGCTGTTTTTATACTATGGTGACTATCAAAAGTTGAAAGAATACGGAACCTGGTTAATGGTAATCGCACTGGTCTTGCTAGTACTAGTCTTAATCCCCCATGTTGGGGTAATGGTGAACGGCGCGCGAAGGTGGCTGCGCCTGGGAAGCTTTACCATCCAGCCATCGGAGTTCGCCAAGCTGGCGCTCGTTATTTTCATGGCAAAGCTCTTAAGTGAAAAGGACAAGTATGAGATTCGCAGTTTCTTAAAGGGGTTTCTCCCTGCCCTTATGGTGCTGGCGATGTTTTTGATTCTGGTCATTCTGGAACCAGATTTCGGCACCGCGGTGATACTGGGTGGTATTGTGTTTGTCATCTGGTATATAGGCGGAATGCGAGTGCTGCATCTCGCGTCGCTCGCAGCAGCCTCGGTCCCGTGTCTGTTTGTTGCTATCGTCATTAAGCACTACCGCATCGATCGCCTTGTGGGATTTTTCTATCAGGATCAGGATATCCTTGGCATCAACTACCAGTTGAACCAGTCGTTGATCGCGGTTGGATCAGGGGGCCTGTTTGGCACAGGCCTCGGCAGTGGGCTGCAAAAATACCAATTCCTCACAGAGCCGCATACGGATTTTGTCTTCGCAATTATTGGCGAAGAGCTCGGGTTTCTGGGGGCCTCACTGGTCGTTTTGCTCTTCTTTATGTTAGTAATTCAGGGAATCCGGGTTGCTATAAAAGCGCCAGATTACTTTGGTGGACTGCTGGCGGCTGGAATCATCACAATGATCGGCCTCTCCGCATACATTAATTTCATGATCGTGCTTGGCTGTCTGCCGACCAAGGGTATGACGCTGCCATTCATCAGCTACGGGGGGTCATCGCTACTGGTAAACATGGCGGCTATCGGGATTCTGCTGAATATATCAAAGTACAAAGAATTTGTGGTATATGGAAATCGGCGGCGTGATGATTAATTCGCCTTAGGTGAATTAATCATTTGAACCCCCAATGACGCGGGGATAGAATACATCCGAATTCAACACAAATGAGCGACCAACATTATTGTTTAAACTCTAATGGGCAAAGCAACCCAGTGCCAGATTATCATTGCCGCAGGAGGCACCGGCGGGCATATCATCCCGGCCCTGGCTATTGCAGAGGAACTCGCACACCGTCAGCCAGCACCCGGGCTCCTATTTCTCTGTGGGGCAAAGCCGCTCGAGCGTCAGCTCTACGAAGCCGCAGGCCATACGCCCTACTTACTGAACGTCACACCTATGCGCGCAGGCATACCCAACAGGGTGCGGGGAGTCTGGCAGCAGGCAAAGGCCGTTTTGGAATCATATCGCCTGCTCGGCCGTAAGGATGCACATATTGTTCTTGGAATGGGAGGATACGTGGCTGCGCCAGCGCTGGTGGCGGGCCTATTGCGACGCATTCCAATTGTGATTCATGAACAGAATACGATTCCGGGCCGCACAAATTATTTCCTGGCCCGATGGGCTAAAGCCGTGCTTGTTGGATTTCGACAGACCAAAGACAGATTTCCTACCAAACGCTGTTACTGCGTCGGCAATCCGGTGCGAAGAGCCATCTTGCTGAGCCAGAAAGATGAAGCGAGGCAGTTCTTTGACCTGCCACGCGACGCACCGGTGATACTGGTGCTTGGCGGAAGCCAGGGTGCCAGGATGCTGAACCTGGCTGTGCTGGAAAGTATCAAGACACTCAATCAGCTATGGACTGCACCATTTCCAGTGCAGGTACTCTGGAGCACAGGAACGCAATATTATGACATGATCGAGCCTAAAATAAGGGAAGCGCAACTAAGGCACGTGCGTTGCCAGCTGCTTCCATACATCCAGGAAATGCATCTTGCCTATGCGGCTGCTTCGCTGGTAATCTGCCGCGCGGGTGCCAGCACAATCGCCGAGCTGACAGCCAAAGGGCTGCCAGCTATTCTGATTCCGTTTCCCTATGCAATTCACAATCACCAGCTCGTCAATGCTCAGGTTCTTGAACGAGACGAAGCAGCAGTTGTAATAAAGGAGCAATCGCTAACTGTTGACAAGCTGGCGACAACAATGCTTCAGCTCCTGACTACTCCAGAGCAATTAAGCCAAATGGCCGAGCGAAGCCGCGGGTTGGGTGCGCCAGATGCCGCACGAAACATCGTAGATATCCTGTTACGCATCCTCAAGGAGGCAGGACACACCGTGGCCTAGTTGTGGGATCATAAAAGGTAGAAGATTCAAAATTTAAAATCCTTGCTGTAGCCGTTACGCAGCGCGCCGATTCAGATTCCGCTGCAGGCTTAAAATCCTAACAGTGAGAAATTCCATCGTAAACAAATCTGCTGGTTCTGAAAGGAAAAACGCGTTGCCACTACCAGCTAACAAGATGCATTTCATCGGGATAGGTGGCGCTGGTATGAGTGCCATTGCCTGGGTTCTGCTGAAAAAAGGCTATGAGATCAGTGGCTCCGACCTCGCGGAGAATGCCATGACCCAACGGCTGCGCGAACATGGGGCACGTATTAGCATCGGCCACCATCCCAGCAACGTTCCAGAGGATGCAATGGTTGTCATCTCTTCCGCCATTAGGGCCAACAATGCGGAGCTCTGTCATGCGCGGGAATTAGGCCTGCCGATCTGGCATCGAGCCCGGATGCTGGGTGAGCTGATGAACCAAGGAACGTCGGTCGCCATTTGCGGCACCCATGGGAAAACGACAACCACCTCAATGGTTTCGCTTCTTCTCGAGACGGGCGGGCTGGAGCCCACGATCCTGATTGGCGGTGAAGTCAACGACATCGGCGGAAATGCGAAGCTCGGAACGGGAAAGTACGTTGTGGCAGAGGCGGACGAAAGCGACGGCTCCTTCCTCTCTCTCAGACCCAATTATACCATTATCACAAACGTCGAGTCAGATCATCTGGACTTTTACGGAAACTATGAAGAAATCCTTAAGGCCTTTGCCAGCTTCCTCAATCAGCTGAAAGATGGGGGGATTGCTATTCTATGTGCCGATGATCTCGGGATTCAGAAACTCCTACCAGGACTCAAGGTGCGCACGTTGCTCTACAGCCTTGAGCAGCCTTCAGCTGCGCTTTACGCCTCGGATATTACGCTAAGTCCATATGGCTCCCAGTTCACTATGTTCAAAGACGGAAAGCCTTACGGGCAAGTACAACTGTCTGTGCCGGGTCGCCACAACGTGGGAAATGCTGTGGCAGCCATTGGCCTGGCTATGCTGCTGGGTGTCGGTTTTGAAGACGCGAAAAACTGCATTCCACGGTTTAAGGGTGTGCTCCGGCGCTTCCAACTCAAAGGCGTATCAGACGGTGTTTCGGTCATTGATGACTATGCACATCATCCTACAGAAGTCATGGCTACAATTCGTGCCGCCACATCGCTGAAGCAGGAGCAGAAAGGTCGCATCTTCGCAGTGTTTCAACCTCATCGCTACACTCGAACGAAGCACCTGGCACAAGAATTTGGCACGGCATTCGCTGAAGCGGATTTCGCAGTGATTACCGACATCTATAGTGCTGGCGAGCCACCCATCGAAGGTATTAGTGGAAAGACAATTTATGAGAGCGTTGCGCAAGCAGGTCATCCCCATTCCTTGTATGTTCAATCAACGGCGGACATTTGCGAATATGTGATGCCGTTGCTCAAGCCGGGTGACATATTCCTGACTCTTGGCGCAGGAGACATCTGGAAAGTTGGTGAGCAACTGCTGTCAAAACTCTCACCAAAGCAGGCATGACGTATAAAAATGAAGCGGGTCAAGTCCCTTGCCACGCGATACGAGCTGGAATTGCTCTTTGACGAACCCATGGCTCGACATACGTCCATGGGAGTTGGTGGGCCAGCTGAGGTTCTGGCCATCGCGCATGACCATGATGCTCTGCAGGCTCTGGTCAGCTATGCTGCAGAATCCCATACCCCGATTGCGCTTGTGGGAGGTGGGACAAACATCATCTGTGCGGATGAACCGTTGCCCGGAATCATGCTGAAGTTGGGCAGAGCATTCGCTAAACTGGAGCGACACGAGGACGCGGAGCTGACTGCAGGTGCTGCGTGCCAGCTCGCCCGAGTACTTGAAGAGTCCATAAGACACGGACTCGCAGGACTAGAATGCTGCTGGGGCATTCCCGGGACCCTCGGTGGGGCAATTGCGGGAAACGCCGGCATGGGCGACACCGGGATCTGCTCGTTGCTGAAAAAGGTAGAAGGCCTGACGTGGCAGGCAGAGCGAGTCACTCTAACGAACGGGGAGTTCAGTTTTGGCTACCGCCGGTGCTCGCTGTCGCAGTACATACTCACGCGGGCGACTCTTACGTTCCACGGCCTTGATCCCGAGGAGCAAAAAAAACTTCTGGCGATGTATCGCGCGCGGCGGCGTAATCAACCCACTGGCGTGCGTTCGTCAGGATGCATCTTCAAGAATCCTAGGGGTGATTATGCCGGACGCCTGATTGAACGAGCAGGCTTGAAAGGAACAACCATTGGCGATGCAATGGTATCGCCAATGCATGCCAATTATGTTGTAAATCGAGGTCGCGCCAGGGCCGCCGATATCCTGGCACTGATTCAGCTGATCCGCAAGCGGGTCAACGAGCAGTTTGGCATAACCCTTGAGCTGGAGGTGAAAATTATCTCCGCGGCAGGACATGACGTGTCGCTGCAATAACTGAAGACATACGGCAGTTCCTCCACAACCTATCTATCGTATTGTATAGACGCCCTTCAACGTGCTGCGCACACACGTTAGGGGCTTACGCAGATCGCAATTAATGCTCAAAAGGAGTAGAACAGTGGGTGCACGATCCAAACGAAACATGACCAAGTACCTGTCGAAGCAGAAAATCAAAGTACGTCGGGCACGAAGCCGCAGACCTTTTCCTGAGCGTGTCAAGCAGTTCTTTTTAACGACGGGAAAAGTATGCCTTGCTTGCTGTCTTCTGGCTGCCATCATTATTTCCGCCAAGACCATCCACCATTTTCTATTTAAATCCACCTATTTTCAGCTAAACAATCTCATCATCAAGGGCGTCTCGCCTCAACTTGCTAAAGAGGTCAAGGTTGCGTCGGATCTCGACATCGACTCCAGGCCAAATCTCCTAACCATTAGCACGGAACGGATCAGACGACGCGTTGCAAGCCATCCAAAGATAAAATACGTGCGTGTTGTGAAGAAGTACCCGTCAAGTATGATCATCCGTGCTCTCGAACGCGAACCTGTAGCTATTGTAAATAGCCAACGGATGTATTTGGTTGACGCCGAAGCCGTCGCGATTGACACGCTCGACCAGAAAAAACAGAGTCCCGCCGCTTTCCCTTTCATTACCGGAGTCCCAGCCTCCCGAATCCAGCTCGGTCAGCCAATTGATCTCGATGCCGTGTTGCGAAGCATTGATTTGATCGTGAACTTGCATGCGAAGAATCCAAATCTTTATAAGCAGCTTGCAGAAGTGCACATTACCGAGCAGAACGAGATTACAGCATATTTAAAAGGGGGAGTGGAGATCCGGTTTGGCAATACTCCACCGGTGGAAAAACTGCCTGCTCTGGAAACATTTGCAACAAAGATGCGAACACTCGAGAAGCTCCATTACGCAGACTTTCGCTTTGGGAATCAAATCTACTATGTCATGAGATAGCGGGCCGGAGCCGGGCGCAATGTATTGAGGCCGCGTCGCGACCTCAAGGCTACTACAAGACGCTGCACATCTGTTAGCCAGCTCCTGCTCTGAGTAGCCGCAAATCCAAAAGATCACAAGGCCAATGCGCCTCACACGCAGACAGAAGATCATTACAGGTCTCGACATGGGCACGACCAAGATTTGTGCCATCATCGGGCAAATTGATGAGGACGACCAGCTTTCCGTCCTGGGCGTCGGGTCCAATCCATCACACGGTCTGCGCAAGGGCATTGTGGTGAGCATTGACGAGACCATAGACTCAGTCCAGCGAGCGGTGAGTAAAGCGGAACAAATGGCCAACACAGAGGTACGAGATGTGTTTGTCGGCATCACTGGAGGCCATCTTACCAGTCTGAACACTCGCGCCATGGTTGAGGTGGCCAATCCAATCCGTGGAGTGAGGCGAGCTGACATTGCCCGAGTGCTCAACAAAGCCAAATCTATCGCCCTCCCTCTAGATCGCGACATGATAAAATGGGTGAAGCAGACTTATCTGTGCGACGACGAACCATGCTATCTAGATCCCCTGGGCAAGGCATGCTCCAGACTCGAGCTTAAGCTGCACATCGTCACCGGTGCAATTAATGCGACCCAGAACATTGTACGATGTGTGAACATGGCAGGCTTTCGCACCGCAGATGTCCTGCCAGAATCAATGGCGTCCTCACTGGCCACCATAGACAACAATGAGAAGGATCTCGGCGTCATCCTGATGGATATTGGAGGCGGAACAATGGATATTGCTGTCTTCACAAACGGGTCCATCCAGTTCACCAGCGTCGTGCCCTACGGTGGCGATAATATCACCAACGACATTGCCATCGGTCTGCGTGTCTCCCATTATGATGCAGAGAACATTAAGAAGAAATACGGCCATGCAATGGCTTCTGCGGTCTGTCCTGACGAGACTTTTGACATTCAGCGCGTGCTTAATCAAAAGCGTGAGCGTGTGAAGAAACGCTTCCTGTGCGAAATTATCCAGGCTCGCCTGGAAGAAATCCTCCTGATGGCGAAGGAAACGATAGACGCCACACCGTACCGCGACAAAGTATTTGCCGGGATTGTACTGACCGGTGGTACAGCATTACTCAATGGCATCGTCGAGTTAACAGAAAAGATCTTCGATCTCCCGGTCAAGGTGGGCGTACCACAAGGATTGAAAGGTCTGTCGGGTGTGGTGTCGAGCCCGATCTACTCAACCGGCATTGGTATGGTACTCTGGGGGCTCAATCCAGAAAGCTCGGCTTATGCGAATCATCGTACACTTCCCTGGCTGATCCTCAACTTCGCACGACGGATTATTGATGTTTATGCTTAAGCTTCCCGTGGAACCGCAGAACAACGGCACGAAGCGGATCACCATATATGATAAGAGAAAGGAGGGGGCAGCACAAGAATCAATTCCTGGCAGGTTGTTTCATTATTAGATAGCGTGAGAAAGCGGTCCTGGCCGCTGAGGCGCCTATGCCCGAATTCGCCGAGTGGTGGACACGCTTTATATACCCGCCCCAAAGAATGCGGCATAGTTGCGGATGATATTTGAATAAGGAGGAAGAGACATGAGTCACAAGGGAGATGCAGAAGAGCAGAAGTTCCGGTTCGAGTCAGAAAATCCTTCCATCGCAAAGATCAAAGTGATTGGGATTGGAGGCGCAGGAAGCAACGCAGTGGATGGAATGTGCGACCATAGCCTGGGGAATGTTCAGTTCTACGTCTTGAACACTGATCTTCAGGCTTTGCAAATGGCCAAGTGTCCTAACAAAATCCAGATCGGTGAAGACATCACGGCTGGTCTGGGTACAGGCGGCGATCCGGTCATTGGCGAAAAAGCCGCTCTCAGCGCAAAAGAGATCATTGCTGACATTCTTAAGGACACTGACATGCTGTTCATCACAGCTGGCATGGGAGGCGGTACCGGCACGGGCTCCTCACCCGTAGTGGCCGAAATCGCCAAGGAAATGGGGGCTCTGACAATGGCGGTCGTAACCCGGCCGTTTCGCTTCGAAGGCCCACAACGCATACGCAAGGCCGAGCAGGGAATCGAGCGACTGCGAGAGGTTTCGGATACAGTCATTGTCATTTCAAATGAGCGCCTGCTCGAGGTCGTTGGCCCTACGGCTACGCTGGTGGATGCATTCAAGATGGCCAATAACGTACTGGCGCAAGGTGTCCGCAGCATCTCTGATCTGATCTCGGTTCCAGGCCTAATTAACGTTGACTTTGCCGACCTCAAGGCAGTTATGGGCGAGACCGGTGGCGCCGTAATGGGCGTCGGAGTTGGAAAGGGCGAAAATCGCGCCAGCGAAGCAGTTCGCAAAGCCTGTTCCAACCCACTTCTCGATAAGATTGTCATTGATGGCGCCAAAGGAATTCTCATCTGCATTGCCGGCGGCAATGACATGCGACTCAATGAAATCAACGAGGCGACCACCTTGGTCTACGAAGCTGCTGATCCTGATGCCAATATTATCTTTGGCGCAGTAACTGATCCCAATTTGAAAGATGAACTCAAGGTGACGATCATCGCAACGGGATTCTTTGATGAGGCAAGACAAATCCAACCGTTAATTGAAGAAAAAAGGATCCCCTCGTCTCCCACCGCACCGGTGAGTCTGAAAGAGAAGCTCCAGATCATGGTGTCAGGCGATCCCGACCGGCGGCAGAAGGTAGAACCGGCACGTGCCAGCGACGAACATGGAATGCGAAAAGCCACTGTCGAGCCGACCGCTGCCCTGGCTAATCCCAAATCTGCAAAAACGCCACAGCAGAACGTCCTGGAATTCAACAGGCCCGACAATCCCCTGCGCCAAGACTTTACCTCTGCATCGCAGACCGACCAGACGTCTTCTGACACACATGGCGGTGGCGATCATGACCTTTCTGCTATGGCAAAACAGCCAGACGCTAAGCGCGAGAGGGATCTGGAGACACCGGCTTTTCTGCGCCGGCGAAAAAGCCTGTTTGATTGAGCAACACCAAAGAAACTATTTTAGAATTCTTTGTACCTATGTTTCCGGGGTTATTGAGAATCGTGCTGGATTAAACACGTACTTATACTTAAAAATGAAAGCTTGGATAAGCTTAAATAGCGCTTAGACAATATAATAGATATTTGAGATGGCGATTCGTGCAGATGCCAGAAGAAGCTATTTTAGGCCTGACGTCGTAAGTGCATTCTTCTCAGCGAAGGATGCAATTTTATTTGCCAAAGAAAAGTATAAAAACTATAAAGTACAAAGACGAAAACTATAAAGATGAAGTGAAAGTCTACTTGTTTGGATGGGTATAGAGGCTTTCCAATTTATTTTGCGAGGCGCAAAAGATGAAACATGACAGTAAGACAAACAAGCAACCTGTTAAAGAATTGAAGAGGTTACGCAAACGAATTGCTGAGTTGGAAGCATCAGAAACCGAGCACAAGCGCGCGGAGGAAGAATTAAAACATGTGCATCAAGTTTATAGGGAAGTAATTGAAAATGCACAGGGTATTCCTTATCGTTTTAATTATGATGATAGTACTTTTGAATTCTTCGGCAAAGACTGTGAAGAGCTTATTGGGATCCATTCTAATGAAGTAACAAAGCTAACATATCAAAAATTCAGAGAGATTGTAAAAAAACGCATCATACTGGATCCAGAAGCGCCATCTGATCCATTTGAATATACTAAGGCATTTCAAAGGGGTGAGGTAAAAAGATATAGAGCCGATTTTAAAATTGTCACACCGAGAGGCGAAGAAAAATGGATAAGCGACTGTTCTCTGCCTATTTTTGATAAAAAAACGGGTAAAGTTATATTTTCGCTAGGTATATTACAAGATATCACCGAGCGCAAGCGGGCCGAGGAGGAATTGCAGAAACACCGTGAGCATTTGGAAGAAATGGTCCGGGATCGCACCGCCGAACTCGAAAAACGCGTTTCCGAAGTGGAACAACTCAACGACGCGATGGTGAATTTGTCAGAGGATCTGCGAATTACTAATACAAGTCTCGAGTCCACGACCCAGCAATTGATCGCGGCAAATAATGAACTCGAGGCATTTTCCTATTCCGTTTCGCACGACCTGCGCGCACCGCTTCGCGCCATTGATGGCTTCTCCGGCGCATTGTTTGAAGACTACCATGATAGACTTGATGACGAAGGCAAACGGCTCCTCAATGTTATTCGAAACGAAGCCCAGAGGATGGGATGCCTGATTGACGACCTTCTCACCTTGTCTCGCATGGGTCGCAAAGGGATAAGATCATCATCTATCGATATGAGGGAACTTGCAGAATCTGTATTCAATGAACTCAAAGCCACTGCTCCCAATCGAAATCTGCAATTTAAGATTGACATACTTCCTCCTGCCCGTGGCGATACCTCGATGATTCGCCAGGTCTTTGCCAATCTCCTTTCCAATGCCATCAAGTTTACAAAAACCGAAGAGGTCACAGTTATTGAAGTTGCAGGAAAAGTCGAAGAAAATGAAAATATCTATTACATCAGAGACAATGGTATTGGGTTTGATATGAAGTATGTAAAAAAACTCTTCGGTGTATTTCAACGGCTCCATAGTGAAGAGGAGTTTGAAGGAACCGGTGTAGGGCTTGCCATAGCCCAGCGGATCATCAAACGGCATGGTGGACGGGTCTGGGCCGAAGGAAAGGTCAACGGAGGAGCAACGTTTTACTTTACACTGCCAAAACAAGGAGGAAGACATGAAGAAGCAAAATGAGGTTGAAGTCCTTCTGGTCGAAGACAATCCCCGCGACATTGAACTTACGGTCCGGGCACTGAAGAAGCACAACCTTGCCAACAAGCTGCATGTCATCAAGGATGGAGCTGAAGCGTTAGACTTTGTTTTTGCCACCGGCGCCTACGCCAATAGGAAGATTGAGAACACTCCGAAAGTAATTCTCCTTGATCTGAAGCTTCCTAAAGTGGATGGATTAGAAGTCCTCCGGCGAATCAGGTCAGACGAGCGGACAAAATATATCCCGGTGGTAGTTGTTACCTGTTCACAAGAAGAACGGGACATTGTGGAGAGTTATAAACTCGGCGCGAATAGTTTCGTCACCAAGCCCGTGGATTTTAAAAACTTTGCCCAGGCAGTCGCCGAACTGGGGCTCTATTGGCTATTGCTGAATAAACTGCCGTATTAAAGGAAGTTTATTGTAAGCCTTGAGTCGCAAGTCATCGCGAAAGCGTCCTATTACGAAACGGACGATTCGTAGAAAACTTTGCTATTTAGAGTGAAACAATGAACAGAAAGCTTCGCATCCTGATACTGGAGGATGTTCCCACCGATGCCGTGTTAATCGAACGGGAACTGCGAAAGGCCGAAAAAGACTTCGTGGCAAAATGCGTGGAGACACGCGAAGGCTTTCTTAAGGAACTCAAAGACTTCGCGCCGGATCTTATCCTTGCGGACTACATGCTTCCACAGTTCACTGGAATGGAAGCCCTTCAGTTGGTGAAAGAACTTGCTACTTCTATCCCTGTAGTCATAGTTACGGGTTCAATAAACGAAGAGACGGCCGTCGAGTGCATGAAAGCAGGAGCGCAAGACTATGTTCTTAAGGATCATCTTGTCCGAATCGCCTCTGCGGTAAAAGCAGCACTGGAAAATAAAAAGGTAAGAGAGGAAAAGAAGCAGGCAGACGAGCGCCTGGCTCATCTTAACATTGTACTCCTGGCAATTCGCAGCGTTAATCAGCTCATTATTCATGAGAAAAACCGCGACCTATTGGTGGCGAATATCTGTAAGATTCTCGTTGATATCAGAGGCTACGCCAAAGCGTGGGTCTCTCTCTGGGACGAGTCGGGCAACTTCCTCACCACCGCCGAAGCTGGTTGGCGAGAGGAGTTCCATCACATGCTTGATCGGCTGAAAGTGGGCAAACAGCCGCCATGCGTCATGGAAGCACTTAAACAACCCGGTGTCGTTTTGAAAGAGAATCCCGTAGAGGATTGTCCCGGTTGCCCGCTAGCCCAAAGTGAAGCCACCGGGAGCGCAATGGTTGTTTCTCTGGCGCATGAGGGCAAAGTTTACGGTGTTCTAAATGTGCGCGTACTCACCGGGATATCCGTGGATAAGGCAGAACAGAGTTTGTTCCAAGAAGTGGGAGAAGATATCGGCTACGCGCTTTATTACATTGCGGTGGAAAACGAGCGGAAGCAGGCGGAGGAAGCACTGCGCAAAAGCCGAGATAAACTGCAAAAGGCGCAACTGCAGCATCAAGCGGTGTTGCGCAGCACACCTCACGGATTGTGTACGGTAACTTCAGATTGGACAATCATCTGGGCCAACTCTGCGATGGCCAAGATTTTGGGTTTAGAGCCTGATAAAACACAGCGGCTGAGAACCCCGTTCAGGGCACTATTTACGAATGAGAAGAATTTCAATGATTACCGAAAGGCAGCTCTGCACTCAGTACGAACGACCGGCATTGACGTACGCGAATTGGAACTTAGATGGGCGGATGGAACGCAGCACTCCTATGAGATCTCAATCGCGCATATTGATCCTCATGAGACAGAGCCAGGATTTGTTGCCACTTTTAGCGATATCACGGAGCGAAAGCAGGCAGAAGAAGAACGGAAACAAGGTTTAGAGAAAATACGAACAACCCTGGAGGAAACGGTCAACGCTCTCGCATCAGCGGTTGAAATGAGGGATTCCTATACTGCTGGTCATCAACGAAGAGTGGCTCAGCTGGCTTGCGCCGTAGCCAGAGAAACGGATCTTCCAGATGACCAGATCGAGGCGATTTATATGGCCGGTCTTATTCATGATATCGGCAAGATATCTGTCCCAGCAGATATTCTCCTAAAGCCATCGAGACTGAGCGAAATGGAAATGAATCTGATAAAGACTCACCCCCAGGTAAGTTTTGACATATTGAAGGACATAGAATTTCCATGGCCGGTTGCTCATATCGTGCTTCAACACCACGAAAGGATGGATGGTTCCGGGTATCCTCATGGTCTGTCAGGTGAGGACATTCTCCTGGAAGCGAGAATCTTGGCCATAGCTGATGTTGTCGAGGCTATGGCTTCTCACCGACCTTACCGACCGGCTCTTGGCATAGATAAGGCTTTAGACGAAATCTCAAAGAATAAAGGCATCCTTTATGATTCTGCGGTAGTAAATGCCTGCACAAAGATTCTTGCCGAGCAGGGGTTTGATTTAGACAAGGTTCGAGTGACCAAGGAGCGCAGAAAATGGCCTCGTGTTAACGTTGAGTTGCCTTGTGAAGTGCAACTGCTAATGCCTGATGAAACCTTTCAACCCCGTCGCGCTCATGGCTGTATTATAAACTTGAGTATGCGTGGAGCAAGAGTGCGTATTTCCAGCCTACTTAAAGACGTTTTCCAAAAGCTGCTGCGTCCGAATCGCTACGTAAAACTGATCTTTTCAACTCCCGAAAGTGAACGCAAGCTCAAGGTTATTGGCAAGATTGTTTCGATGGAGTTTAAAGAAAAAGAGCAACTCCTCGACCTGATGGCATATTTCGAAAAAGTGGAGCCCGGGACTCAAACAGTGTTGCAAAAAATCGTTGAGCAAGGCTCTTGATTCCCATCCTTTGCCGTAGACCGCATAACCGCTGAAGTCTATTCCAGATGCCTTCTCCTGGTATCACTCTTAATCCCTGCCCTTGAAATAACATACCTCCTCATGTCCATAATCCTTTCACAAGGCTCACCCCTGGAGAGTCAAGTAAGAATTTTGCCTTACAATAGATCTGTTACAGCACAGCGTATCAATAATGCGTTTTGTTGGCTCAGAATCCACCAGACCGACCTTTTCTTTGTTTGACAGCCCCAGACCATCCCTCTATATAACGGTGTACTTGTCTGAAAAGGGCGCTTCCCCATACAATACGCCTGAGCTTGAAGCCGCGCCCCGAGCTACACATTGCCTTCACCCGAGGCTCTTTCAACTATGGAGATTACTGCTTGCGCATACGCCAGGGCTGGGCTCCTGGGTAATCCTTCTGATGCTTATCATGGAAAGACGATTTCATTCACGTTTAAGAACTTCGCAGCCACCGTGACCCTTCGGACATCCACGGAGTTCGCTATTCATCCTCCTGGCGGCGATCCTATTCTTTTCCCCTCACTGGACCGGTTTGTCCAGGAGGGCCACTCCCATCCGGCCTACCCTTCAATTCGCTCGATTGGCGGAACTATTCGCCATTTCCTGGCTTACTGCCAGCGTCACCAGATTGCCTTCATTCCCCGCAATTTCGATTTGCGCTTTCAGACTACCATTCCCCGGCAGGTAGGGCTAGCAGGCTCCAGTGCACTCGTGACCGCAACCCTCAGGGTACTTATGCGATTCTTTGACGTTTCGATTCCGTTGCCAGTGCAGCCAATGTTGAATGTGCAGGTTGAGACGGAGTTTCTCGACATTCCCGCGGGATTACAAGACAGTGTGGCCCAAGTATATGAGGGTATCGTATATATGGATTTTGATGCTCGGCATTTCAAGGAACATGGCCACGGCTACTACGAGCAGTTGTACCTCCCTACTCTGCCCAATATCTACGTCGCATATAATCCGCGCTTGCAGGAAGACTCAGCAATCCCGCTTCGACAGCTGCGTGCCGCATACGACCGCGGAGATCGAGATACGATTGCCGCTATGCAGCGCTTTGCCGCCATTGCCGAAGAAGGAAAAGCGTGCTTGCTGACACAGCAGTGGGATCGTCTCAATGAGCTGATCAACGAGAATTTCGATCTGCGGTCGCGAGTCTACCCGATAAGTGCCGGTAATCACGAGCTTATCGCCACAGCACGCGCTGCAGGTGCAAGCGCCAAGTTTACGGGGTCTGGTGGGGCAATTGTGGGTTTGTATCCGGACGAACCTGCGTTTCAGGCGCTATCCACAGCATTGGCCCGCATCGGTGCTATCACCCTGAAGCCTATCATTACCTGAGGATCACCTATGATCATTAAGACCGTTATTCCAGCTGCAGGCTATGGTACACGGTTCATGCCCGTCACGAAATCGGTCCCAAAGGAATTGCTTCCAATACTTGATACACCGGTCATCCACCTGGTGATGGCTGAGGCACAGGAGGCAGGGCTCAAGCAGATCGCAATTGTCATCAGCCCTGGAAAAGGAATTCTGAAGCGATACTTTGCTCCAAACCGTGCGTTGCGCCAGGCAGCTAAGCGAAAGCACGACACCGCAGCGCTGGAGAAGCTACGGGCCATTGATCGCCTGCCCCGGCCGCAATTTCTCACGCAGAAAGTGCCTCGAGGGCTGGGCGACGCCCTGCTCTGTGCGAGCCGATTTGTAGGAAATCGCCCCGTTGCCATGTTGCTCGGCGATACCGCAACCCGCGCAACACCGCCCTGCATCGCACAGCTCATAAAAATCTACCGCCAACGCCGAAAGAGCGTACTGGCTGTTGAGGAAGTCCCGGCTGCGCAGGTGGACAACTATGGAATCATTGCAGGACGAAAAATCGCAAAAGACCTTTATCGGGTTGAGAAAATCGTCGAAAAGCCATCTCCTGCAGTCGCACCATCACGCTTGGCAATCGCCAGTCGCTACGTCCTCACCCCCGCGATCTTTAGCCATCTCCGAGCACTGCACGATCGCGTCGAGGGAGAATTGCTGATGATTTCCGCGCTCCAGCAACTGGCAAATAGCAAAGGACTACTCGCCTACAGATTCCAAGGCACCCGCTATGATATTGGAAATCCTATGGGCCTCATCAAAGCCAATCTCGATCTGGCTAGCCAGAATGCCTCTTTGCGCAAACAATTGCTTGCCTATCTGGGAAACAAACGTTTGCTCTAGGAGTTAGCCAATCCTCCGAATTTGGTCACACGTAGCAATTCACGCCAAGAGCGATTCAGAGACGGGCCACACCGCAACAGTATGCTTGTGCAAAAATCAACAAATTGGGATTGACAAAATCGGATTTGCTTAAATAAACTTCTAGAAACTTGAAGCCAAGGAAAGCAATACCCAAGAGGATTCGCGCACATTAATCATGCTCCAGGCCTATTTCCCTGTTTTTCTATTGATTCTGTTTGGCGTGGGCTTTGCTGTCTTCACCATGCTACTCTCGCATCTCATTGGCAAAAAGAAGCCCACACCGGTCAAGCTCTCACCATATGAATGTGGTATCAAGCCGATTGGTACCGCGCGGATTCAATTCTTCGTAAAATTCTACCTTATCGCGCTTCTCTTTCTGCTTTTCGACATGGAAACCATATTCATCCTGACATGGGCAGTGGTCTTCCACGACACATCAATTCAGGTATTTGCGCTGATTGAAATGGTCATATTTATCGGGATTTTAGTGGTCGGCTATGCATACGTCTGGAGAAAAGGGGCATTGAAATGGCGCTAAAGCTTCCACATAGTGCTCCAGAGCTGGTAAGAAATTTCGAAGAAGTCATCAATTGGTGCCGGAAGAATTCGCTCTGGCCGGTTACGATGGGCCTCTCGTGCTGTGCTATTGAAATGATGGGAACCGCTGCCTCACGCTACGACCTGGCGCGGTTTGGCTCAGAAGTCTTTCGGGCATCACCACGACAGGCTGACCTGATGATTGTCGCCGGCACAGTGACAAAGAAAATGGCGCCGGTTGTGCGGCGCATTTATGACCAGATGACCGAGCCGAAGTGGGTTATCGCCATGGGCGCCTGTGCCTCGTGTGGCGGCATGTATAACGTCTATAGCGTCTTGCAAGGGGTTGACGAAATTATTCCGGTTGACATCTATGTGCCGGGCTGTCCCCCACGTCCTGAAGCGTTGATTCACGGCATCATCCAACTTCAGAAGAAAATTGCAAAAGAGCGAGTATTTTAGTATATCATCACACAATCTTTGATGGATATGCCCTTCGACAAGCTCAGAGCTACTACGTAGGGGCTCAAAATTTTGAGCCCCTACAGCTTCTGAAATCTTGAAAGAAGAATA
>CAYVXD010000016.1:0-44685 GCA_964454265.1 uncultured Candidatus Sumerlaeota bacterium
GATTTAGTCCTGTCAGCTACTACGTAGGGGCTCATCCGCCGCGGCGGATGAGCCCCTACATTTCCTGTGATTGTGTACTAGCGAGGGACGCAGGAAATCCCGAGTGTAAATTTGCAATTGGCGTGCCACAAGAATTGCTGCGATAGTGAGGACGCTTGACCGCAACGTCTCCAGATGCTGCCTGATTCCTTTTTCACACCTCTTGACAGAGGCTCCACAAATACAGGCAAACGCATTGCCCTTCCTTGTTGGATGCATTACTATGCCTTGACAGGCTGTCTTTTCTTGCTATTATATTAAATTTAGTCCACACCCAAGAACATATTAACATATCCTTTAAATACATTAGCAAAGGTATAAGTAATGCGCAGAACCACTACTGTTGTCCGAATAATTCTGATCCTTTTTGTGGGCTGTGCCATAGCGGCTGTTCTCTATCTTACTCGCCAACGACCTGAGCAACAGACCCATACTGACCTAGGCCCACTGGTTACAGTCATGCCAGCCTGGCTTTCGCCTACAACGATAACTGTTGAAGGCTTTGGAACAGTGCAGGCAAAAACGGAAGTTACGGAGATCGCCGAGGTCTCTGGCAGAATCACCCTGATGTCACCTAAGCTCGAAGAGGGCATGTTTTTCAAAAAGGGCGACTTGTTGTTGGAAATAGATCCCCGTTCATATGCATTGGCGGTAAAGCGAACCCAGGCACGGATTCAACAGCTGGAAGCGGATCTTCTGCGAATTGAGCAGGAGAAAAAGAATAAGGAGAGTGATTTAGAACTTGCTTCCGAGGAGCTTGAACTCGCTGCGAAAGAATGGAAGCGATATAAAAACCTCGAAGCCACAAAGGTCGCTTCCGAAGCCGTTGTTGAGTCTGTTGAGAGAAAATATCTCCAGAGCAAAACTCAGAAACAAGCTATTGAAAATGCTCTTGCAGTTTTGGTGCATCAAAAAGCGGCGGCAGAGGCACAGTTGAGCATTGCACGCGTCGAGCTCGAAGATGCCAAACTCAACCTCTCCAAAACCCGCATATTTGCAATCTTCGACGGTCGCACGGCAAAAAAATTGGTTGAAGAAGGACAATTTGTAAGTGTCGGAACCCCATTGGTGCAAATCTACGATACTTCCGCCGTCGAGGTAACTGTTCAGCTTCCTCTCGAAGATGTGACCTTGATTGGCTTACTAGCGCCCTTAAAAGCTCAGAAAGAAGCCTTAAACCGCGACGACATTTCAATCGAAAGTCTTCCCGCAGCTATTGCATATCTCGATACTGGAGAGAATGAATCTACCTGGAAAGGTTCTGTTTCTCGCGTTGGTGGCGTTCTGGATAAAGCTACGCGCACCGTCGCAGTAGTTGTTGTTTTTCCGGAACCGTGGGCATCAACAGAGACTGATCAAAGACCCCCTCTTGTGCCTGGAACTTTCGTCAGGGTAAAAATTTTTGGTAAAAGAATTGACAATGTTTTTGAACTTTCCCGTAGCGCAATTCGTCCTGATAATACTGTCTATATCGCTGAAAATGGACTATTGAGAATTCGCCCAGTGCAAATATCGCACACCGTGGAGAACAAAGCTTACGTCAACAAGGGCATTCAACCTGGTGAACCGATAATCACATCCCCTCTCTCTGCCGTAACGGAAGGAATGAAAATCCGCACTGTTATGGACGAACGGGCGATAAAATATTTTCAAGAGCAGTTGAGCAGACTGCCTGGAGGAATAGTAATATTGCTCATGCTCTTTAAAATAGCGGGGTTTATTTAATAACGCGCCAGCCTTTATCAATTACTGCAAATGTTAAGAAGTAAAAAAGGTAGCTTGTAATGATTAATGCCATTGCCGGCTGGTCGGTGAAGAACCGGGTCACCGTCAACATTTTGATGATACTAATCCTTGCCGCAGGTGCGCTATCACTTTTGCGATTAAAAAGAGAGACGTTTCCCGAGTTCTCCCTCGACATGATTTTAGTGTCAGTTGCTTATCCCGGCGCCAGCCCTGAAGAAATTGAAGAAGGCATCTGCGTAAAGATTGAAGAGGCAATTAAAGGGGTAGAGGGAATAAAAAAATTAACTTCCACGGCTATGGAAGGCTTCGGATCTGTCGTTGCCGAGCTGGAATCCAACGCTGATCCGCGTAAGGTGCTTGATGAAATAGAGACTGAAGTAGACCGCATAGAGACATTTCCCGAAGAGGCAAAAGAGCCGGTTATTCAAGAACTTACGATGCGTGAGCCTGTTATGTACGTCGCTGTATATGGGAATGCGCCAGAACTTACCTTGCGGAAAATTGCAGAGAGGATCAGAGATGACCTGACCGCTACCCGTGCGATCACTCAGGCAGCGCTTGCAGGAGTTCGCAACTATGAGATCGCCATTGAGGTTTCCGAAGCCGACCTGCGCCGTTATAGTCTCACCTTTGACGATGTCACGCAGGCTGTGAAACGTGGCAGCCTCGACCTACCTGGCGGCGAGATCAGGACCCCATCTGGCGAACTGTCTCTTCGCGCAAAAGGGCAACGGTACACAGGACGCGAATTTGAAACAATCCCTCTGATTACACTTCCTGATGGCACTATCCTCACGCTCGGGCAAATAGCAAACATCATAGATGGTTTTGAAGATACGGACAAAAAAATCCGCTTCAATGGCAAGCCTGCCGCAATAGTTAATATTCTAAAAACTCCTGAACAGGACATTCTAGAAATTGCTGACACGGTTCATAAATACGTGGCGGATAACAAAGATAAGCTTCCCTCCGGAATTGAGATGTCGGTATTCTTCGACCAATCCGAGTTAGTTCGCAGCCGTATCAACTTGCTTGTTCGCAATGGCGCGCAGGGACTGCTTCTAGTCTTCATCTCGCTGGCTCTGTTTTTGCAATTCCGCCTCTCATTCTGGGTAGCTATGGGAATTCCTATTTCTTTTATGGGTGGTTTCTGGATTCTTGGAATTCGCGGCGACTCAATCAACATGATTTCCCTATTTGCCTTTATTATGGTGTTGGGGCTGGTGGTAGACGATGCAATAATCATCGGGGAAAATATTTTTAGAAGATTCCGCAAAGGTCTTTCTCCCGTTGAAGCCTGCATTGAGGGAACCGCACAAGTTGGCTGGCCCGTTATTATGACCATCCTTACCACGGTAGTTGCATTTATGCCATTGCTCTTCATTGCTGGGATTATGGGCAAGTTTATCATGGTTTTGCCTGTGGTGGTCATAGCCACATTGCTTTTTTCGCTTTTTGAGGCTTTGTTCATCCTACCAGCGCATTTGGCCCATAACCTTGAGCACCAAGAGCTGCGCGCACAGAGAAAAGAAATTAAGAACGGCCTCAGCCGAGTTGGAAAGTTTAGAGAGGGCTTGGTGGAAAAAGTGATAGAGCGCTATTATGCTCCAGCACTTGAGCGGGTTCTTCGACACCGCTATACTATATTTGCCACTGCCCTCGCTGTCTTAATTATCGCTATCGGCATAGTAGTTAGTGGGCGAGTGCCGTTTGTTCTATTTCCAAAAACAGACAGCGACTGGATTGTTGCAAAAGTTCACTTCCCGTATGGCACCTCTCTTAAGGTTACTGAAGCTGCCATTGAACGCATAGAAAAAGCAGCACAAAAGGTTAACTACGAATACGCCGCAAAAATAAAAGGCAGGAATAATGATAAAGTCATTCGGCAAGTTTTTACATTGGTGGGAGAAATAATGCGCGAAGGCTTCACGGAGGGCGAATACGGCTCTCACGTCGGCGAGATATGGCTCGAATTACTTCCCTCGGAAAAACGCAGAATCCACTATACGGAAATCATGAACCGATGGCGTGACCTGAGTGGCGAAGTCCCTGGCGTCGAGAAAGTCGTTTTTGTCTCGCCTGTTCATGGTCCCGGAGGTGCTCCAATCGAAATAAAGCTCACCGGCACTGATTTTGATGAGCTCCAGGTCGCCGCTGATGAACTAGGGAAACAAATCGCTACCTACCCGGGGACGTTTGATATCAGCGATGACTTCCAACCCGGTAAGCCAGAACTCAAGCTTAAAACAAAACCAGACGCACGAGTGCTCGGTATTACGTTAGCTGACCTTGCGCGACAAGTGCGCCAGGGATTCTACGGTGATGAGGCACTACGGATCCAGCGCGGTAGAGACGACGTCAAGGTTATGATTCGCTACACGGAGCAAGAACGTCACAATCTGGGAAGCGTGGAGAATATGCGTATCCGTACGCCCGCAGGCGATGAGGTCCCTTTCTTTACGGTGGCCGAAGTCGAGCAGGGACGTGGCTACTCTACTATCCATAGAACCGACCGCTTGCGCACCATTACCACCAGCGCTGATGTTGATGAAGCGGTTGCTAATGCTAAGAAAATCATTGAGGATTTACAAGCTCAGTTCTTACCAGATTTCGTAAAGAGATACCCCGACCTCAACTATTCATTTGGCGGACAGGAAGAAACCTGGCAAGAAACAATCAGTAGCCTCAAGAGAGGATTCGTGCTAGCTATGCTGGCGATTTTTTGCCTTCTTGCAACGCAGTTCCGATCTTATATTCAGCCTATCATCGTAATGACCGCTATCCCCTTTGGCATGATCGGCGCAGTTGTGGGACACCTCATTTTTGGCCTGCCGCTTACCTTAATGAGTCTGTTCGGGATTGTTGCGCTGGCAGGTATTGTGGTCAACGATTCGCTCGTGCTGACTGATTTCATTAACCAGTCAGTGCGCGGGAAAAATATGCCCGTTCTCCGGTCAGCCTACGAAGCAGGACAGAAGAGATTTCGCCCCGTCGTTTTAACCACCGTGACAACCTTCGCAGGACTCTTTCCGATTTTGATGGAGACAAGTTTCCAGGCACAGTTTCTCAAGCCAATGGTAGTCAGTATCACTTTCGGCCTGCTATTTGCCACTGTCCTGACGCTCTTTCTCGTCCCCTCCCTCTATATGATTTTGGACGACATCGTCAAAGCCTTCTCAGCGGAATAAGAACCTGAAGCACAAATAATCCGTAACTCTGCATGGGACACGGCATGTTGTGCCAAATTTTAAGAAATAGTAGCTCCCTCATTTTTCCTTGCGATATGCCTTTCTTAACCTCAGAATTTCTCTATTGTCTTTTAGAGAAAAGCATAGGTTCTGACATAACAATATGTGGGGTAAAAGGCAGGCTTCAACCGCGAGTAGGAGTGTATTTAGATAGATGTCTTCCTTATATAGAGGACAAGATAGAAAAAAGCCAACTCTCTTTACTTGTGCTTATAAAAAATAATGAGCTTAGTGCCAATATTATAGAAGAGAAAGAAGTGAAAAACTATGGACAACCTGAACGACTTTTTTTTAATATAAATACTAAAGATGAACTTGAGAAAACAGCGGATATGCTCTGATGAACAGGACTAGATATCTTAGACTTTCAATAACAGACAGGTGTAACTTCCGCTGCTTCTATTGTATGCCAGAGGCAGGCATACCGCGAATACCACGAGACGAAGTCCTGAGCTTTGAAGAGATAACAAGACTGGTTAGAATCTTTGCGGCTTTAGGGATAAAACAGCTGCGAATAACAGGTGGCGAGCCTTTGGTGAGAAAAGGACTGAACAGACTTATAGGTCTCATAGCCAAAATAGACGATATAGAAGATATATCACTTACTACAAATGGCTCTCTTTTACCCACATGTGCTGAAAGACTTAAAAGAGCAGGGCTTAAGAGAGTAAACATTAGCCTTGACTCCTTGAAACAAGAAAAATTCAGAAGCATTACAAAGACGAATGCATTTTATCAGGTCATGGAGGGAATTGATAAGGCAATAGAAGTGGGATTTCAGCCGGTAAAACTGAATGTAGTAGTGATGAAAGGAGTAAACGATGATGAAATAATAGACTTTGTGCGCTTTGCCCTTACAAAGGGCTTAATCTTAAGGTTCATAGAGTTCATGAAGATTACGCCGCCCTGGAGAAGCGATTATCTTATACCTATAGAAGAGGTGAAGAGGATTTGTGAAAAGAGATTCAGATTGCAAGAAATTGAGAACAATGGTTTCGGTCCAGCCAAATACTTCGAGGTAGATAGGGGGGAAGGGCGACTGGGCTTTATCAAAACCGATGAGGAGAACTGTAAGAGATGTGGCAGATTGAGACTTACGTGCACAGGGGAGTTGAAAATCTGCCTCTTTGAAAACTCTGGTCTTGCTCTGAAGCATCTTTTGAATGAGGGGCTCAATGATGAACAAATAATGAATATAATAAAAGCGAGGGTTTTGATGAAGAGCGATGTTACATACAAGAAGTGGGAAGCCAATAAGATATATATAAGTAAAATAGGAGGATAAAATTATGTTTGGTCTTGGCTCGCAGGAAATACTGGTTATATTGCTTATTCTTTCCATATTATTCGGGGCAAAGAGGATTCCTGAACTGGCACGATCCCTTGGACAGGGAATGAAAGAGTGCAGAAACACCATAAAAGAACCCACAGATGGGCCAATGAAAAATGGGGCGGATAAACAAAATAAGAATGATTAATAGCTGAGCCAAAGGGAAAGTCTATGTGAAGCCCTCGATAATCCGTTTCCGCAATTAAGTTAATAGAAAAGAGGGAAAGAAAGAGCGGAGCCTATAGTAGAGATGAAAAATAAAGGAGAAATAACTGCAATTTCCATTTCCGAGAAGAAGGGGGTACCGAAGAAAAATGTTAGACGTGCCCTGCTTGAAGAAGAACACGGAATAGTAGGAGACGCCCACTCTGGCAGCGAGAGACAGGTAAGCCTCCTGGCTCTTGAATCCATAGAGAAGATGAAAGAAAAAGGTCTGAATGTAAAACCGGGCGATTTTGCAGAAAATATCACAACACAAGGTATTGACTTGTCGAAATTAACTCCGGGGATAAGATTGAAAATTGGAAAAGATGTAGTTTTAGAAATCACCCAGATCGGTAAAGATTGTCACGAGAGATGCAGTATCTATTATCAGGCTGGCGACTGCATTATGCCCCGGGAAGGAATATTTGCGCGGGTTCTGCAATCAGGAACAATAAAGCCAGGAGACGATATTGTTATTCAGTGCTAATGCTCCTTGAATTACTTGAGGCCTGCGAGCTGGGTTGAGTGAGGAAGAAAAATGACGTACAAGGTTGCAGTTTTAACCATAAGCGATAAGTGTTCCAAGGAAGAAAGGGAAGACGAGAGTGGAAAGATTGTTATGGAACTTTTGAAGAAGCATCCTTTTGAAGTTATAAAATACGAAGTGATACCTGATGAACCAAGTATGATTAAGGAAAGGCTTGTTGATTATTGCGACAATCTAAAGGTGTCTCTGGTTTTAACAACAGGAGGGACAGGTTTTACTCCCAGGGATTTTACTCCTGAGGCGACAAAGGAAGTGATCGAAAGGGAGGTTCCGGGGATACCCGAAGCGATGCGAGTAGAATGCTTGAATTTTAGCCCACGAGCAATGTTATCCCGAAGCATTGCTGGAATCAGAGGTCGTACTTTGATTGTGAATCTACCTGGTAGCTCTAAAGGTGCTAAAGAATCCCTGGAGGTAATTCTCGATGTTTTAGCCCATGGCTTGGATATGATTGCAGGAAAGGAGCATTGAGATGATTTTGCTAAAATTGTTTTTGGCATTTTTAAAAATTGGATTATTTGCTATAGGAGGAGCTTATTCTTTCTTGCCTCTTGTAGAAAGAGAGGTTGTGGAGAGACATCACTGGCTGACAAATGAAGAGTTTCTCGATATTCTGGGAGCAGTCAACGTTCTTCCCGGTGCCATCTCTATTAAATTTGCTACCTATACTGGCTACAAAACAGCAGGAATTCCTGGCTTACTAGTAGCAAATCTGGGAAATTTCCTGGGCCCCGCAGTTTTGGTAATCTTTGCCTGCATCCTCTACACTCGATACAAGAATTTAAGCGCTGTTAAGGGAGCATTTGATACGATTCAACTTGCTGTATTTGCAATGATAGTTGCTGTGGCTTGCAAGTTGATCAATATGCATCAAGTGCTTCACTTAAGGAGCGTATTGCTGGTTATTGTTTCGTTCTTTCTTTTTTTCCATACAAAAATTCATCCTGCTTTTATCATTATTACTGCAGGAATATTGGGTGCTCTTTTGAACCATCCAACACAGTGAACGATTGGAACAATATTTTATGGTTTAAGTAAAGTGTTGGGTTCGATGCCTGAGAATTTGCGGACAGTAACCGCGGAGATTCGTAAACGAAAATGACTCTCCTGAATAAAGGGGCTACAGGGTGTTTTGCTCAGTGGAAATAGTTGGAAAATCTGTCCACGCTTTTGTCCATGGTGTTTTGCCAAAAAATGTAGCAAGTTAGTTAATAGCTTCGCTCGTTATCCTCTGTATTTTTAACATTATCAATGGTTTCCGCATCCTACCTGCCGTGACTCTTAATCAGAAGATTGGAGGTTCGGTTCCTCCACGGCCCACTATTTAGCTCCCTTAATATCAATTCTACAGCCGATTGTCACAGCATCACAAATAGGACATGCGATGGTGTCTAATTCTTGCCATCAGTAAACTGTGTCGGCCAAGTGCTTGTCTTATGATTTGACTTGCTCAGCTTCTCACCAGACGACGCATCTTAGGCCTCGCTTGTCTTGGGCTGGGCAATCATCGAGAGTCTCTCACCTCAAGACTCGCGCTGATTGTGCCCCGCTATTTACTTGGCCTGCAATCATCTGGTCAAAAGAATAAGATGAGGAAGGTAAGGATCCTGGTCACTACGAGTTCTGTTCTCAATCCGCCTCATTTATCTGTTTCACAAAACCGCAGGAATCGCCAAACTTAACCCAGTGATTATTAAGAGTGCCGCTTTGGCCAAATCAAAGACAAAATCCTTGATTTCAATACCGTAGGGTGCAAAATTCCATATGAATGATTTAGATAAATCGAGATGATTCATTGCATCAAACAGGAAATCTCAGTGTTTCGGACCTCGCTCATCAAGCCGCTCAACAAGGAAATCGGTATGAGCATCTGATCCTTGCGGTTACTCGAAACACGGGTCGGGTCTCCATGCTTCGAAATGGCTGCAATAGCTCGGCATAGGGAGTCGGTCGTTATGGTGAGCGAGGTTCAGGAAACGGGGAGGAAAGAGGCATGTGCAAGACATTGACAGTCTTAGTAGTTGTCATTGGTATCGTTTTTACAGCAGGTTGCGGCGGTGGCGAAAGAGCCCAAAAGCCCAAAGAGGCTCCAGAAACCGTAATGCCGGCCATAGGCACCCTTGACAAAAGTGATCCATTATACGCAACGATTGAGCAACTCACTGACGCAACGAGCCGTGGGGATCTTGAGGCACTCAAGGAGCTTGTAGCTGAGGATTGTCAGTTCATCTTTAGAGGAAGAAAGCAATCCTACTGGGACGTTAATACAAAAGAGCAGATTGAAGCGGTTAAGGCCTCGCAAACCACTTCTACAATCGAAGAGATCAAGTTACTCGAGCGGACCGCTAATAAGGTAACGGTGCGGGTCGTTGCAGCATCGAAAGGGAAGACGGGTAGCGGCCGTGCGACAAGTCGAAACGTATACAGGAAATACGACGGGAAGTGGAAGCTGGCTGAGGGAGAAGTGGAGAGCTTCAGTTTCTCCATGGCCCCCAGCGAGGCTAGTGGAAGCATCGAGGACAAAATCCCGACGGAAGCGTTTGTCCAACATATTCAAATGTACCCAGGGACGCGATTCACCGAGACGAAAACTCAATGGGGTATGGGTAGCGGGCCGCTCTTCGGGGTCGATGAGCAAGTTCTGAGCTGCGTTCAAGGCACTACGCCGGACAGCATGACCGACGTCTTGGAGTTTTATAGAAATGAGATGAAAGGTAAGTGGCGGGACTTCCGTGAATCTACCGGCTTCCGTGGCTCCGAGGACGATAGGACGGAGTATACAACGCTGGCTGGCGAGAAGACTCAACCTGACGGCAAGAGGATTGGGATAAACATTAAGATTGAGAAGGAGGCCGAGGGTACCCGAATCATTATCGTCATGGGACCCTTGGTGCCGGAGGAGGCGGCAGCCCGCCCTGCGCCGTAGCACCCCGCTATCACTCACGACAGGCTCCCTAAACCCGCCTGAGCAATTTCCAGGGAGGACTCGTGCACCTTCCCGTCCGTCAGGACAGTTAGTCAGTTTATCCGTTAGGCCGGCGTGGGGAGGAGAGTAGTTGCGGTCATTTCTTTGTCCGGAGCACTGAATCCCCTTCAATTTTTTATGAGAGTTCTTTTGCGGTTTGCCCGAGGGTGATCAAGATACGGTCAAAACCGTGAAATGACGGGGCAAAAAACATGTTAAAACACACAATCAAGCTGCGTGCAGGAGAAACTAAACGCTTGGGAAGAATTGTGCAGCTGATCCTGTTTGGTCTTTTTTGGAATGGAATTGTGGGTTGTTTCTACATCACGGCGCTTAGCAGCTTATTAGAGGGAGCGTTTCCCACCATAATTGTCTTGCTATTTCTGACACCGTTCATTGGCGTTGGCATCAGAAATTTTTTCATACCTCTCATACTCGAGTTAGCTGTTCTATTAGGTTTTCTGCGACTGTCGTTGGATTATGATATTCAAAAGAACGAGCTTCCTCCTATAGTACCACCGATTTCATTCTGGGGTGGGGTAGTGCAGCTGGTCGTGGCAGGTTGGATGATAATCACCGGTTTGATTCCACCCGCAATGACATGGATGGATATGCGAAGCTGGGAACCTATTCCATGCGAGATTCTCTCCAGCGAAGTGATAGAGGTATGGAAGGAAGACGCGGAGGAATATGATGTGAGTGTGCAATATCGATATCTCTTTGGGAGTCGGGAATATGTCGGTGAGAAGTATGTGGCATATGGAACTCCAATGAGAAGGCATAATTCCGTTGAGAAAAAGATCAAGAAGTATCCAGCTGGCTCCACAGCTATATGTTATGTCAATCCGGAACATCCGGACCAGGCGGTGTTAAGTAGAGACATCCGGAGCATCAAATTTGCTAGAGGTGGTCTAGGCGGCATCGTGTGGTTATCTGGCGCGTTAGCCTTTGGTATTGGTATGCGGACTTGGGTAAAAAATTTCCCAGAAAAGAGGCTGCGTCGACCTGAAAGAATAGTTTTCTGGACGCTATTGCTCATTGGCTGGAGTGTCTTCAGTTCGGGAATGATAATTGGGGATATTAGTGGGCAAATGGAAGGCGGACAAGCTGCCACCCCGGGAACGGGAATTTTGGTGTTCTTTGGGGGCGTAGGGCTGATTATGCTATACAGGCTTCTGTATCATACGTTTGTCAAATGGGATAGGGTCGCTATCTTATCTTCTGAAGAATTCTACAGAATGTACAAGCGTGCAAAGAAACGTAGGCATACTGACGACGAAGGCCTTTCTTAATTATACTGCTTCAAAGAAATGTATTCTATTCCTGGGATGGGAGCAGAGCTAAAAGGAAAGCAATTTTTTAAATTAGTATAACCAAACTTTGCCACCTTACCATACTTAGAATCAAGGAGACTCGCTGTTATGGTACATTTCGAATATGAGGCACAGAATAACCAGGGCAAAAAGATCAAGGGGGTTATTGAAGCCGAAAGCAAATCACGTCTCATCGAAATGTTAGAAGAAATGGGCTATACCCCTCTGCAGATCACGTCAACTAAACCCCCTGTTAAGCAACGCACCTATTACTACGTTGGGACGGACAAGTATGGTAAACGTGTTGAAGGAAGTATAATGGCATCCGATGGAGAAGATGTTTATGAAAAGTTGAACCGGATGGCGTATAAGAATTTCAGGTTATCCACGCAAAGTAATCTTGATGTACCCTATGATGATACGACTGCGGATAAAGTGGCTAAAGGTATTGCCCCCTTTATGATTATGGCGATATTTGTTGCGACTGCCATAGTAACATTTTCATTCCCGGAGTATTGGGAAGGCGTGAATTTAGAGGAGAACTCACGAGTCACCCAAGGCAAAATTGTGGAGCGAAAAGAAAACTCACGTTTAGTTCAATACTCCTTTGAAGCAGAAGGTAAGCAGTTCAAGAGATATGGCTATCTTGACAAGAAAAGTGAGGCTGAATATCGGGATGGCTACACCATTCCCATCCGCTATTCCATAAAACATCCGTCAATCAGTCGTATAGAGACCGGAAAGCTGCCAAGAAGTGCTTCCGGCAAGAATCTCTTTTTCATTTCAGCAGCCGTGCTCCTATTGGCGATGCTCATCCTGTTTTATTGTTCCGCTTTTCATTACATTGGAAGAATTCTAAAGGCGCGTGCTGCTAATAAACCGATACCGAAAAATGACGTATTGCGATTGTTATTTAATGCAATAAGCACACTCCTCTTCCCGGTGATTTTCTTCTGTGTGTTCGCTATGTTCCAGGGACAAGGCAAAACCTCAATCTATTCGCCATACATGCTATGTTTCTTGGCTGGGTCAATTATCCTGGGCATTATTGCCATCATTCTTAACCGTAAGAAGCCAATTTACTATGACTAATGTGAAATCTCAGTTGAGCGTCCGGTGCAGAAGTTTTGTGAAAAGAGACCATTTGCTTAGGATAAAATCTTTCAAGTATTTGCCAGTATATTCATTTCAATTTTCCGTAAACCGGTTAACTCTTACTCTTAATCAGAAGGTTGGAGACTCGATTCCTCCACGGCCACTGTCTCTTTTGCCGCTTATTATCCGCTCTTCTCATGTTCTCAAGGAGATTTGCCGTAATTGGCTAAATGCGATCTCCTGCTTTTCGCCCAGTTTTCTCCCGCTTTAATGGGCGCTACAATTCGTACTGAAATTGCACTGGGATTTCATTCTTAACGGAAGGGAAGCTCGCCCCCTCTCTTTTTACTTGCACACCCTTTTCCCGGAGGCAAAAAATCTTGTCATGTTAAGTGGCATATAATATAAGGTCTCCTTTATAAATTGGATAGGTTGTTCATAAAGAATTTCATTTAATCTCTTGTTGGAGGCATGAAAATGAAGTACAAATGTTTCGCAGGATTCTTAGTTTACCTCATCATCTTGACGTTGTCTGTCCCACAAGGCGTTTTTGCCCAACGTTCCGAATATTCTAACAAGGATGCCAAAGGCAATGTCTTTATAGTGATCTCTGATTCTGCCCTGCTGGCGGAAACAACATCAGCGCTGGAAAAAGAACTGGAGAATCTCTTCTCCACGGATAAAGCCGGATTGGAGATGGTTGCTATAGATGGCCTTGAATCAAAGGCGCTTGCCGAACAAATTCTTTCCCTCCCTGCCGAGAAATTGGAAAGCCTGGGCGGCATCATTGAGATAAGTTTTGAAGAGGCGCAGGGGAATGTTACGCGTGCCGTTATTGAGGTGTACCATTATTCCTTTGCTCCCATAGCAAAAGAACACGTAAAAAGCCCCGAATATTCGTTTAAGTTTGGATCGGACTCCGCGCTGTTGGCCATCTGTTTCCATGAATCACTCTCGGAGGTGTCGGGCAGCGATGCGCTTTCTTTTTCCGATGTCGAAATGCAACTCGCCTCAACTGCCAACTCTTATCTCCCTCGCGAAATCCTGAAGAAAACCGTGCGGATCATTTGTAACACCGCTAATCCACTCACTCCAAAGCAAGCCCAGCAGCTGGCGGGAAAAATATACGGCGCCGCCACCGCCTTCTATGGCGACGAGGGCAATTCCGTCATTGGCCTGCTTTTTGACAAAGTACAAAGGCATGCCCGGCCAAAAGATATTGAAATCCGCGTTTTCAAATACCTCTATCCAGATAAGGAATATACGGGAGAAGAAAAAAAGAAACGAGAAGAAGAGATCTCTGAACCTATCCAGGTGGTGAAACCTTTCGCCTCAGGGCTTTACTCCATTGCTGGTCTGGAGCGTCTTGCCCCTTATTCATTGAAGTTTATCGACACGACAAAGGATGAAAAGGACTTCTGGTATGAGGTGGATGAAGGCTCTTTTGTTACCTCTTCGCTGAAGGGAATCGTGCGTACCGTGCCGGGTAAGTTCGAAAAATACACCCCACTGGAAGACAGATATGAAGAGCCCCGGCCCGAGGTGCCTCAGGTCAAGACGTTGGACTATGTGATTGAGGGGGCAACGGTATTTGACGGATCGAAGGATAACCCGCGTTTTGTCGCGGACGTGGGAATTGCAGGGGAAAGAATCATCGCTGTGGGGGACTTGAAAAACGCGGCCCGGGACGTTACGATAGATGGCAAAGGACTTTTTCTCACCCCCGGTTTCATAGACATCCACAGCCATGTCGACCAGAACATCCTGCGGGTCTCTTATGCGCCGTCCCACATTCGCCAGGGTATCACCACAGTGCTTGGTGGGAATTGTTCTTCTTCGCCCCTTGGGATCGGTGCATTTCTGGCGGAGTTGGATAAAAAGGGCGCGGCCGTTAACATCGGCATGCTTGTGGGCAACCGGCCCATACGCGAAAAAGTCTTGGGCCGACGAAAGGGGATGTTCAGCTACGCTGACCTCTATCGCGAAAAAGAGCTGGTTGACCTGGCAATGGAAGAAGGCGCGTTCGGCATGTCCACCGGTCTGATTTACTCGATCAGCGAAGAGGCTTTCGCGTGGGAACTGGCGGAAATGTCCAAACAAATAAAGCCCTATGGCGGGTTTTACGCTTCTCACGTCCGTGGTGAGACGGACGAAGTCCTGGACGCCATCCGGGAGGGCATCTATATCGGGGAAATCGCCGAAGTGCCCGTTCAGATTTCTCATATGAAAGTGATCAACAAACGCAACTGGGGTGATATGGAGAAGTATCTTGAAATCATGAAGGGTGCCCGGGCGCGCGGCCTGGACGTCACGGGAGACCAGTACCCCTGGCGCGCCTCCGGCCCTGCCGCCCATTACACCTTGCACAGGCTCATGGTCCGCGAGGTGATTAAAGGAGAATCTCCGGAAGTCGTTCTTTTGAAAGACATGCCGGGCAAGTACAAGAAGTATTCGGGCCGGCCCTTACCCGAACTCCTGAAAGGGGAAAACATGACTCCGGAAGAACTCATCGCCGATCTTAACCTGACCGAAGACTCCAAGATCTACGCAACTTATCTTTGCCTGGGTGATGAAGACGTGTGCCGGCCGATGAAGGAAGACTTCGTCATGGTCTGCACCGATTCGTCTCTGGCTTCACTCGAGGACATCGAAAGTGGCAAACTCCGGAATGATCACCCGAGAAAGTTCAGGACATATCCAGAGTTTTTCGCTAAATACGTGCGGGACAGAGGCATCTGTTCGTGGGAGCTTGGTGTCTACAAATGCACCGGTCTTCCGGCCAAAAGAATGAAACTAAAAGACCGCAGCGTGATCAAACCTGGGGCATACGCCGATCTGGTGCTTTTCGACCCTGACACGCTGGATCCCGGGGTGGATTACCGCGATCAGGCTGCTTTGCCCAAGGGCATGAAGTGGGTCTTCATGAACGGCCAGTCCGTTTTAAAGGAAGGTAAGCTGACGAAAAAACGTGCGGGCAAGGCACTACGCGCCTATGACAACCGCAAACCGTGAGCTGCGTGGTGGGCCAGTCCTTCCAATGTCATCATGCTGTCAGGTGGAGTCAGAATCTGGGAATTGGCCGGGTCAGAGCAGCATAAAGAGCGTGTTTTCGCGATAAGGCAAGAGAGGGGAATTAAAAAGATTGGTTCACCCAAGTCCTTGCGGCATTCGCAATGCTTGTACAATTGTTTAACTGACGTTCTACATTATTTGGTGCTTTTTAAAACCCTCACTTTAAATCCTAACATCTGGCTGAGCGAGACCATCTCTTCGAAGATATCCCCATACGCCACCGCTATGTGGTTGCTCAGGTAGTGAGCCATAAGAGTCTCCTGCCGGATTCCCAAATATGTTGCCATGAAAGGCCACTGCCGGGTCGTTCCTTCCCACCAGGCGTCCCGCTTTTCAGGCGGCAGCGTCACTACTTCTCCTTTACCGATGTCCATCCACAATGCTTCATCCTTAATGTAGGCCCGGCTCCAGGTCACCTCGCCCGGCAAGCTCTCCCCGGCAAAAGTCCCCCCGGGTATTGGGAAATATTCCCTGGGCTGCCGATAGGAATGCACGCCTTTCAGCGTATCCGGGTTGTGATTGAATGCATAGGCACTGCAAGATCCGCTGTTTTCCAGAACCCATATGAACCTACCCTCATGTTCTCCTCCCCAGCGCACATCGTGGAACATCACCGCCGGATGTAATCCTTTAGCCATCAGCAGTCGCTTCATTAACTCCATTGGAATAAGATTACCTTGATCCGCCTCTGTAGAAGTGACTATTGGATTTCCATTCGACTCAGGTCTACAGACTGAATTCAACAACCCTTCAGCGAAATCCGAGGGTGGGCGGAGCGAAATCAAACCCAGCTGATATTGCCAACCTAAACAGTCCGCCTTGAATTCACTGATAAGGTCTAAAACCGTAAGATAGTCCCGCAGCTGTTCTTTTGTTGCCTCCTCATCAAAATCTTCGGCGTCTCTTTCCCTGTAGTGAAAAGCTACTCCCTTTTCCTTCACAAAATTGTAGGCATTGGCTATCCTCTTCTGGTCAATTTCTCTACCTCGAGCAATAATCCACGCCTGATCTACTTTGTGTTCGGTAAACCCTACCTTGTTGAGCAAACGATGGCCAAGGTAGCCATTAATCATGCCCATCGAGGTGTCCCCAAGCATAAGCGCAAGTATCATGCGCTTCCTGATTCCATCAAACACCTTCCTGGCTGTATTCACCGCATCCGTAGATACAGGCACGCTATAATGTATTTCCTCTTCACCGTAGACTATCTGGCCTGTGTTGCACCACTGCTCCAGCCTGGCCATAAATTTTTCGTCCTTCGTCCAGTCATCAGCACTCGTCCAGAGCCGTGAGAATTTCCTCCCCAGACTCTCAAGACATGCGCCGGTATTTAATAGACCTACAAGTCCGGGCCATGTGCCCGAGAAGTTACTGCACAGAAGCAACGGATTTTCTTTTCCTATTACTCCATCCGTAGTGTGGGGGCCGTATATCCAGTGTACACAGACGCCTATCACCGGGTCATCTATCGGCCTTAGCTTCTCAATCGCTTCGTTCGGCTTGGTGATGAATCCCTCAATCCTATAGCTCTTGCGCCCCAGGGCTTTCAAGGCTTTCTCCAATTGCTCCGTAGCCGCCTGCATATTCGGCAAGGCTAATTCATTTGGCCTCTTCCTATAATCCCCTGGCCAGAACAATGCTATCCTGGTTGCCATCGCAGATTACCCCCATAATTTTTACCTTATCTTTTATTACTTTCAGATGCAGAGCATCGACCTGATCGTCTCTGACACACTGACCTCTCTTATCCTTTCAACTGAAATCTATATCTGGTTTTCTATTTAGTGAAAGGTGTATAGAGAGTTGTTAAAGCAGTATAGGTAAACTGTTAGCTTTTTGCCAGATTCTAATTTCCCACCTTGTATTATTTGTTGAAAGGCACGGGTCAGTGGTATGAGACAATCAGTACAGTATTTAAAATAGGTCTCCTTGGAAACATCTTCGGGATAAAAGGGTTATTTTGGATGTTCGTAATGCCAATCGAACGTGCCGATATGGATGCATCTTCCGCAACTCATTCATAAACCTCATTAGCATTGCTTAGTTGATATACTGTTTCAAAAGAATTGAACAACTCAAGATATTGCTCCAAGAGGCGGATCATCAGAAACTGTTCCCTCACAGTTTCCTTTCCCTTTTGGCCCATTTGCTCCCTGAGCTTCTTGTCCTTGAGCAACTGTACGAGTCTGGCCGCGGCTTCCTCGACGGAGGATACAAGGAACCCATTTACTCCATCCTCAATCTGGTATCGTATTCCACCCACATTTCCACCGATAACCGGTGTTTCTTTCCACATGGCCTCGGCAACGGTGAGGCCGAAGCCTTCGCGAATAGACTTCTGCATCACGACGGCTGCCCGGCGTTGGAGGGCATTCACCAATGCCGAATCTTGACGGCTGAGAATGATTATGCGTTCCTCACGGCAGTCCAGGAGGGATTCATATACTTGTTCGCCTTCCGGGTCGTCTGTGGCGACGTTACCGAGCAACACAAGAGTTGAATCTACTTCCTTTCTCGCCAGTTTGAATGCCTTGATTACACCTTCCGGATCTTTCCAGCGGTCAAAGCGGGAAATCTGCACCACCAGCGGCAAATCCGTCGGGATATCATAGCGATTCAGACGTTCGTCTATTTCGTCTTCACTCAGCTCCCGGTTCTTGAGAGAGAAGGGACTGATCGCCGGCATGAAGAACAACTGCGGCGTCGTAAGTTCTTGGGCATATTCTTTGAGCGTGAGGATCACCGCATCATACCTCTCTACGAACGGAACAAGGTATCTCCAGAGTTGCTTATTCGGGCTTGAAAGATCAATGTGACATCGCCAAATCCAGGGCCCTTTTTTCTTGTAGTGATTGACCATTGCAAGGGGTTGTGGATCATGCATAATTACCATGTCGTGATCCAGATGGTTCCGAACTACATTCTCATAGACAATCTCTTCATAAATTAGCATCTTCCGATCGGAAAGATTGATCTTTCCCCCTTGCAAGGCATTGTGCACCTTCTTGGTAATGCTAAAGAAATCCGGCGATCCTTGAATCACCCTCCATCCTGTTTTAATGCCTACGCTGTTCATCAAAAGCGTCAACGGCGACAACAACTCTGCCACACCGCCGCCATAGTAGGTGGAATTCACATGGGTCACATGGAGGCCCTGAAGCGGCCTGGCTTTTTCTCGAACGCGCTCGACTGCTTCCGTGCCGACGAACTGCTCATAGTCTTCAACCTGGACGAGTCTGTGAGACTTTGCCATGGGCTATCTCCTTTCATCCTCATTTAAAAAGCCAGGGTGCTTAAATGATCGTCATATTTTCATGAGCCCTTATTTCACCGACCTGCCGGGCGATATGCCATAACTTTCTGCTGGCGTGCAATCACTTAATTTGTAGGCTTCCAAACGTACTTTCCTGTTTTGTCAATGTAGCCCATCTTTTTGCCAACTTGTACCTGTGCCAGCCCGTTGGAAAATTTTCCGACCGAGTCGAACCTTGGTCTTATGGCTGTTGTCCCGGTTTTATCGATAAAACCCCACTTTTCTCTAATTTTTATAGAGGCAATTTTGAGCACGAATTTTACTGGCGCTAACCCTTCAGAAAAACCACCGGCTTTAGTAAATTCTGGCGCAATTACGTACTTCCCCGTCTTGTTGATATAGCCATATTCCCATTTGTCTTTAATTCTTACACCCACGCGTGCCAAACCTTCGGAAAAGACACCGGCTTCATCAAATTGAGGTTCGATTACGATTTTTCCTGTCGTGTCAATATAGCCCCATTTGTGATAAAGGTAAACACGCGCCAGGCCTTCAGAAAACCAATAAGCATGATCGAACCGGGGCTTAATTACTATCTTACCTTCCTTGTCGATATAACCGTTTTTCCCCTCGATTTGTACACTGGCAAGCCCTTCGGTGAAGCTATAACCATAATTGAATTGAGGCTCAATGACAAACTTACCGGTTCTATCGATAAATCCCCACTTCTCACCAACCCTTACACTTGCCAGTCCTTCAGTGAATCTATTAGCAAGAACAAACTGCGGCTCGATTACCGTTTTTCCCATCTTATCGATATAGCCCCACGTATTGCCAATTTTCACATTGGCCAGCCCCTCGGAGAAGTTCCAAGCCAAATCAAACTGCGGCTGGATTACAATCTTCCCGCTCTTGTTTATATAGCCCCACTTTTCTCCCATTTTTACAGACGCCAGCCCTTCGGAAAAAGGATAAGCCTGATCGAACTGGGGTTCAATGACACCCTCTCCTGTCTTGTCGATATAGCCCCACTTGCCATTCTGGATAACGAAAAACAGCTCAATTGACTCCTTCTCTTTCTCCTGCTTGCTTTCCGCTTGTGTGCACAATGAGACAGCCAAAGCAGCAAGACAAATAAACAACGTCATGCCTCTCTTCATAATTGCTCACCTCTTTTTCCAATATGAGCTGGATTGAAAAGCAAATAATTGTTCCGGCTCGTCATTTATATGGACCCATATAATGTAGATTCGCAGAATATTTTGCAACCGAAAGTTAATTTGGTAATAAACGCCAGGTATTAGAACCATGATTCTTGTGCAGCAGAGCCTGGCTTAAAAACAATTATGTGTGCCAGAATGCTTCGCGCAAGTAGCGTCTTCACTGTGAAACAATACGGATACATTGACAGTTGACAGAGAAAGGCCGTGGTGTGGTATTATTTTCTCCGGTTTTGTGGTCTGAGGGAAATAGGTTAGCGAACGCGCTTTATTTTTCGCTTGATCACATGAAGATTCAGCGGAAAGTCGTGAGTTGGGAGCGAGAGTGGCGGAACTGGCAGACGCGCTAGATTTAGGATCTAGTGGCCTCAAGCCGTGGGGGTTCAACTCCCCCCTCTCGCACCAACTATTTTAAACTCCTGTTTATGCAGTTGCGAACGGGCTTTTGAGATATCTTGTAAGCCCGTTTTTTAACGTACCTTGCCCCTGGATTATCTGGCCAGCATCAGTTAAGGTTTTGCGTGATTGTGAAATGCTGACTTGTCCGCCGAATCTCTTTCGTAGGTAGAAGCCGATCGGAGGAGGCAAGCAAACCCGTCCCATGCTGGAGTTTACCAAAAACCTGTGGCATATCTGATGGCGGCGGAGAAGAGTCTCAAGAGCATTCGAATTAAAATACGTCACCGTAATTACGAATCAGAGCACTAAGGAGATAGATAGTGAGTAAAAGTTGGCCTCTCGCAGCATTCTCTAAGGAAGACCTCGAAACTGTCTCCTGTCCTCTCTGTGGAAATATGAGTGGAAATTTGCTTTATGACTTTGTCCCATTCAGAGTGGTGCGTTGTAATGAATGTGACCTGGGTTATCTGTCACCTCGACTCAAGTCTGAAGTAGCAAAAACATTTTATCAGGAAGAATACTTTAGCAGCAATGATGGACAATCTTGCGGATACGCTGACTATATTAAACTTGCCCCCGCAATTAAAAGAACCATCATGAGAAGATATAGATGGATTAAACCGTTAGTTACAGGAGAAAACGTCCTGGATATTGGTTGTGCATTTGGCTATTCACTTGATGTACTTAAGGGAGAATTCAAAAATCGCTTTGGCTTGGACTTATCTTCTGACGCAATTTCTGAAGTAGTGAGAAAGGGACACCAAGGATATTGCGGGGACATATTGTCCTGTCCCTGGGAGAACGAGACCTTTGATTTAATACTCTGCTTTGATACAATCGAGCATGTATATGAACCAGTTCCATTTATGAAAAAGATAGCAAATCTTCTACGACCTGGAGGTGTCACGGCAATTGCCACGCCTGATATAGATTCCTGGCTTAGGCGATTGAGCGGAAAAGGATGGGTTTCCTTTAAAATACCGGAACATGCGATTTACTTCAACAGGTCCTCCATGATCAAACTACTTAACGCTGCCGGTCTTTCAGTTGTGTTTTTCCGACCGGATTTCCAGTTATCTCCAGCAGATTTGGTTCTGCAAAGGCTGGGCAAAGCCTTACCATTTTTTAGTTGGATTTTTAATTCTTTGGAAAGGTGTAAATTAAGTTCCAAAATAACTCTATTCGTGCCCAACGGAATGTTTCTGGTAGTCGCACGTAAGATACCACCGCAAAATGGCGAAGGGACATGACCTGTCTTGGAAAATCAAGTAGGTTTTAGGCGGTATTTAGTGAAGAATACGCCTCCTCAGATAGGTCTGGTGACAAATTATTAAGCGCCGAACATGGCGTGTTTTAAAAATCCAGTGCCAGACCTGATTGCAAGTTCAAGATGAATTCACCAGTGGTCTTTAGAAGTGTGGCGTGGAGAGTAGAATAGACAGGAGTGCTGGCGAATAGCGTGGCACACATTGGTCTCCGTATGAGATGCAGTAAGCTGTTGCGCAGTCCAGAGAAGAGCGGATTAACAGGGTAATCGCGGTAAACGTGCAAGTTCACGAAACGGAACGAGTGAGAGTATTACTTTTTTGGGTTGGATTGTGAGGGTTTTGGTCTTATCTTGAAGAAGCGGCGGATTTTGTTGCCCAATTGGCGGGCCTTCTCGTACTGCTTAGGGTAGCGCAAGCGGAGTACGGCCATCAGACGCCGCACGCGTTTGCTCTCGGAGGATAGAATCAGAGTGCCGAGCAGCAGAAACAGAATACCCTGCAGAATCGGCAGAAATAGTCCTATTAAGCCTAGCAGGATTAGCAGAATACCGAGTGAAATTTTCAAAATTCGCTTCATGCAAGATCTTCGCTACTGATTTGGCCCTCTAAAGTGGCAGTAGTTCGATCTAATATTCTGTGCGCAACCGAAGGTAATCTCAGAGGTTTGTTCGTTCCAGAAGGGCTAACGGGACATGCTCCTTTATCCTGCCGCATGTGCCATGTCTGTTCGTCAGGCGTCCCGGAATGAACAATGGTTTTCATCTCAGCTTATATATCACATGCGGGATAGTGCCCTCGGAAATCCGAGGCGTTCCTGCTAAATACGCGTATAGCACCCCAATGGCTTATTAGAAAAGTTTGTTTCTGGCAATCTGAGGAAGTACGCATCAAGTCTCCTATCAAGTCCGTGGCTGAAATACAACTCTATTATTCTTGCCCGGGCCTGGTAAATTGCTGTGGCAGAATAGGCACGCCACCAGTGTTATTCGCCCTATGGAGCGGGACAGATAGAGAGTTGCTCCGTTGAAAACCTACATATACCTGCATGACAATGGGCATTTTAGCCCGCCTAAGATTTTATCGCGCCCTTCATGGTGAATCCTTCAGGGTGAACCCTTTCAGGGCTTATCGTTAATTGTGTATCATCCTTTACCCAGGGCGTTGCCCTGGGCTGTTATCTTCCGCGCCCATGGCGCTGGACCAAGATTATGTCGCGCCCTGAAAGGGTTCACCCTGAAGGGCATCATATAGAAGCCCAGGGCGCCGCCCTGGGACAATGAAATTCTCCCCCACTACACCAGCCCTGAAAGGGTTCACCCTGAAGGGCGAAGCATATTGGAATTCGTGCACCTGGAGGTTTTCAACAGAGCAATAGAGAGTGTGAATGATGGCGAGAGCCTCCATTTGGCTTGAGAATCGCCAGCCAGTGCGACTGCCGCAATGTTTTTCCTTGATATTCTTGGCTTTGGTATGTAATTTGGCATTTTTGAGTCTGGCGGAAGGGGAGAGAGGACAAAAAAACCGCGTGTTTTGCCAGGCTTCGCGATCTACGGCTAAAGCGGCTTACGTAAGGAAGGAGAGGAGGAAGAGCGTTGGCAGAAGATAGACCAAAGGACCAGGAGCAAGAGTCAAGCACTGAGGAGAAAGAGCAAATAGCCGGCGAGCAAGAACAACGAGCGGAAGAAGCGTCGGAAGATACAGCGGCACCTGCTGAGGAAGCACCCGAGGCTGCAGAAGAGGCGAAAGAAGAGGAAGAGAAAATCCCATTTGAGATTGTTGAGACCACTAATCAACCGGGATCGGTCGTGGACTACAAGCTCCGCATTGTGTATGAGGAGTATGACAAGCGGCTGTCGGATATTTTTGAAGATTTGCGCAAGTCGGTCATTATAGAAGGATTTCGGCGAGGGAAAGCGCCGCTAAAGTTGGTCAAGATTCGCTATGGGAAAGACGCGAGGCGTGATGCTCTGGACAGGGTTTTTCCTCTTTGTGTGAATCAGCTGGTCAAAGAGCAAGAGCTGATTCCGATTAAAGACCCTACCCTGAAATCATCGCAGGTGGAAGAAGGCAAGCCCATTGAGCTTACCATCTCGATGGAAATCAGGCCAAAGATAAAGCTCACGGAGCAGGATTACAAAGCAGTTGCGGTCAACGTGGAGCAGCGCAAGATCACTGATGAGACGGTGGATCAGCAGCTGGAGCAGATTCGGCGTGCCAATGCGGCCTATGATGTCAAGAAACGCGGCAAGGTGAAAGAGGGCGACGCCGTGGTGCTTGACATTCGGGTCAGGGACGAGCACGGACGCGAGATTTCCGAGCTGATCCAAACGGACGTGTTTTTCAAAGAGCCCAGCCGGTCGCTTCCCAAGCCAGTGTGCGAGGCACTGCTGGACATGAAAAAAGGAGACAAGACGGAGGCAAAAGTCGAGCGGGAGCGCAAAACTCCAAAAGGCGAAATTGTCAGTCGTCATGACACTTACAGCCTCGCGCTGAAAGAAATAAAGGTCATGCAATTACCAACGCTGGACGACGAATTTGCCAAGGACGTCGGTGATTTTCAGAATCTGACGGAATTGCGTGCACACATCAAAAGCGATCTTGAAAAGCAAGAGGTAGAACGGCAGCGCAGCGAGTCCTTGAGCAAAATTTACGAGCACTTGATTACGAAGGTTCCCTTTGACGCACCAGCGTCGCTGGTTGCAGCATACCAGCTAGGTATGATTCGTGAAGATTCCGAGCGCCTGGCCCGTATGGGACTCAAACTAAGCGATTTGGGTGAGGAGACCAAAGAATACCTTGAGCGCAAAGCCGGGGATTCGATTCGGCTGGTAAAAACGCTACTTCTCCTTGGCGAGATTGCCAGACTTGAGAAGATCGAGGTCACTGACGAGGACGTGGACAAGGAAATCGAACGGATGGCCGCACTGGCCAATCGCAAGCCTTTGGCAATTCGAGCACGTCTGGAGGCTGAGAAACGTCTCGATATGTTGAAAGACGATCTGCTGAACGAAAAAGTCGCACAAGTTCTCTTCAGTAATGCAAACGTGAACTACACGGCGGCTTAACATAATCCAAGGGAGACAATCTCATGACAGTCTATATCCCCTATGTCATCGAGCAGGGCGAGCGTGGCGAGCGCGCTTACGATATCTATTCGCGCCTGCTCAAGGATCGGATTATCTTTATCGGGTCGGACATTGATGATCATGTGGCCAACGTGGTCATTGCCCAGATGCTTTTTCTCGAATCTGAAGATCCGGATAAAGATATCAATCTGTACATTAATAGTCGTGGTGGTATGATTACCGCGGGCTTGGCGATTTACGATACCATGAAGTTCATCAGGCCTGACATCTGCACTACATGTGTTGGACAGGCGACCTCGATGGGTGCCGTGCTGCTTGCCGCAGGCACCAAGGGGAAACGCTATGCGCTGCCGCATTCGCGCATTATGATCCACCAGCCAATGGGAGGTATTCAAGGCCAGGCAAGCGACATTGATATTCAGGCAAAAGAGATACTGCGGATGAAAAGCGATCTTAACAAGATCATGGCTAAACACAGCGGTCAGAAACTGGAAAAGGTGGAAAAGGACTCTGACCGGGATTTCTTTATGAGCGCTGAGGAGGCCAGAGAATATGGAATTCTCGATAAAGTGATCTTTGATAAGAAGTCGGTGATGGCGAAATAATTGGACAAGTGCCAGAGAGTCGTCGAAATAGCCTGAAGCGCAATTATCTGACCTCGCTCCAGGCTTTTTATATTTCAGGCCAACAGGTGCTTTCCACAAACTCATAGCGAGCAGAGTCTCTCATTGACTCTTGCCATTTGAATAGTTACTACTTTACCCGAATCTTACCGTTGTGACGAAAAGATAAATCAGAATGGGGAGTTAGTAGTATGAATGAGGAATTGGGAACGACAAAGGAGGAGCGGCCGCGACTGCTGAGCGTCACCCGGCTCACGCAAATGATTAAAGCCACGCTGGAGGAGACGATTGGCAGCGTCCTGGTCGAGGGTGAGATATCGAATTTTCGCGTAGCATCATCTGGCCATGCTTACTTTGTGCTGAAGGACAAAGGCGCGGCGATTAACTGCGTGATGTTTCGCGGCGTGCTGGCCGCCGTGGCGTTCGAGCCAAAAGATGGGCAGCAGGCAGAGGTGCGCGGCCGCGTGAGTGTCTACGAAGCGCGTGGACAATATCAGATCATTGTAGAAGGAATGCGAGAAGCAGGGCTCGGGGCGCTGTATCAGGCATTTCTGCAATTAAAGGAGAAGTTGCAGAAAGAGGGGCTATTTGATCCCAAGCACAAGAAGCCATTGCCGTTTTTGCCGCAGAAGATTGGTGTGGTGACGTCTCCAACTGGGGCGGCGATTCGCGACATTTTGAATATCATCAGTCGCCGCTTTGCGAACGTGCAGGTGATGATCTTCCCTGTGCGAGTGCAGGGCAAGGAGGCGCCGGGGGAGATTGTACACGCAATCCGCCTACTGAACGAGCTGCGGCTAGTTGATGTAATTATTGTTGGACGTGGCGGAGGATCAATCGAGGATCTCTGGGCGTTTAACGAAGAAATCATGGCGCGGGCAATCTTTGCGTCGCAGATTCCAATTATTTCCGCGGTTGGACATGAGATTGACTTTACGATTGCGGACTTCGTGGCTGATTTGCGAGCGCCTACGCCGTCGGCTGCAGCAGAGTTGGTTGTGCAGAACCAGGAAGAGTTGGTGCAGCGCACCCAGGGACTCTCACTGCGCCTGAGCAATGCTCTGCAGAACATGCTGGAGATGTACCGTATGAAGATCGAGGGGCTTGCACGCAGCTACGCGCTGGCGCGTCCGCTTGAGCGGGTGTGGCAGTTTCAGCAGCGAGTGGATGAGCTTGGCCAGCGCCTGGCAATCCATTTCCGTTGTGTGCTCGAGCAGGCGCAACAGCGCCTTCACCTGTTACAGTCGAAAATCGAGGTGTTAAATCCGCAGGCTGTGCTCGGGCGCGGCTACAGCATCGTTTATCGCAAGCCAACCCGCGAGATTGTCAAGGATTCCGCGCAGGTGCACGAGCATGACCCACTGCACATCGTAGTAGCGCGTGGAAGCTTCGAAGCCACGGTAACAGCGATATCCGGAGAGTGAGGAAGAGAATTTTGATAGAGGTGAATCGCTCTGGCGGAGTAATGTCGGCGCTGAGTAAATGCCGAGAGATTTTGCTTGCAAAACGTGGCTGATCTGGCGTATAAAATCGCTTGATTTTTCCGCTCATTGAGACCGCAATAGGCTTCTGCTTGTGCCGGGGTGGTGGAATCTGGTAGACACGTACGCTTGAGGGGCGTATGGGGAGACCCGTGCGGGTTCAAATCCCGCTCCCGGCACCAATTCTTTATATTTGCCCACCTACTCCGAATGTCCAGGCTACCACTACGGTGTAGATTATTGTGAACATTTGTGTCGCTCAGGAAGAGAGACGCCGTCCAGATAGGCGTTAATGGCCTCCACTCCCGAAGGGTCCGCGATATTCACCGCAGTTCGGACAACGATATTGTCGCCATTGGGCGCCTTAGGGACTGCTCGGGATTTATCAGGGATTGAGGGGATTCTTTAGATTTTTTTATCGTGTTAATCTTGTTAATCCTGTCTAATAATTTTTTTTGTACTTCTTTTCAATTCTTTTTGGACATGATTTACAAGATTTACAGGATCAATACGATTCATCAGGGATTGAGAGGTAGGAAGAAGATTTCTGAATGCAGGCAAAATAAAAGGGCCGGAATTCAGATGATTCCGGCCCAATAGGTAAGCACAAACCATTTCATTCCAGAACAGGCTCACTCATAGATGGTCCAGTTTATAACGTTAAGCGGAATCGGCGTAGGGGTTGGAGGTGCTGGCAAATCGTTAACCCAAACAGCGGTAGCACCGCCAAAGCCCTGCTCTCGAAGCATAGGTGTAGAAGAAGTTGACCAGGTGAGATTGCCAATCATATCGAATTCACCTATATAGATATCACTGAAGGTACCACCAGCACCACTGCTTGTTGAGCCTCCGGGGATAATGACAAAATTTCCTATTGAAGTACCTGTCAGGGCACGGGCAGCTGTTGGAATAGTTCCACCTGAGCTCCATGTGCCAGGCACGCCGCCTGTCACTGTAGCAACGCGCACGTCATTGCTTAAACCACCACTTGAATTCCCTCCAGCTATAACAAGGTATGTTACAGGGGCAGCCATTCCCATGCCTTCGACTATCGTCATAGCGTAGTCCCAGCGCCCACCGGAAGTCGAATCATAAAGCCCCTGATCAGTCCAGGCTGAGATAGACCCATCGCTTGAACTGGGTGCTGCGGTGATAATCCGGCGGTCGAGTGTGTCAGGATGTCCATACCCATGGATAATCGTGGTTCCGCTCACCACAGCCCTATTGAACCACATTCCAGTTGTAAGAGCTGTATCTGTGCTCCATGCACCCAGGGAGCCATCCGGTTGGATTTTGGACTTCAGAACACGGGTTGTATAAGCATTGGTTCCACCCATTACGTAGAGATAGGCATTACCGCCGCCAAAATCGACAATGACACTCGCACAGATCGCCTGATCTGCGGGTCCGGTGGGAAACTCGGCAGAAAGTTGAAAAGTTCCGAGCGAACCATCCCAGTCAACCGGGGCATAGGCAACAAAATCAGCCGTGTCGCGAGTGACGTCACCATTCCAATCGCCGGGACCAACATATAGATATCCGTTGTAAAAGTTAACGGCGGTCCCCATGTACATCCAGCTTAATGGATTTGACGAGGTAGGATGTGTAGTTGGCAATTGCCCTGCAGCACGCCAGTTGCTAATAGTTAGTGTAATCGGTGGTCCGAGATCCACCTCCACATCGGCGACCAAAACGCTTAGAACCGCATTGTCAGTTGATAGTGTTCCATCTTCAGCGATTGCATCTCCTGTATCTGCTATTGCGCCGCCAGCGTAAAAAAGGTAATAATGAGTAGTGAGGCCGTAGCTCGTCCCGACAAATGCAACTAATCCTAACATACAAAAAATCAATATTAATTTTTTCATAACGCTTCTCCTTTTTCAGGTGATTTTATTTAGCCACGTACAGAATGGAACGATAAAAGGACACCACCTCCTTTTCCGCCAGATGCACCCGCCTTGAAATAAACTCGGTAAGTCCTCTGACACTATACTCTTGTTTAATGCAACTCATATGAACATACTTTGTCAATGAAAAACTAAAAATACTTGGGTATTTCTGATTCCACTTTTTGGAAGCATATGGGGACTTATTGGTATTCAGGTTGAGACTTAACATGATCTTGGATTGTTGCATTTGAAAGACTTAAAGTCCCCATCAAGATGAAATTGTAATGCTCATAAGGCGCATAAACCACTACGACATGACGTAAGCGAGGAAGATAGGGACGGGGTTTCCCCGTCCTAGGGCGAGAAGACCTCGCCCCTACTTAGTTAATTTTTTGTGGGGAAAGATTGTTTGGCTCTTTCTCAAATGAGTTACCATTTTGGGAGAGATACCCCCTCACCTTACTCCTCTCCCCAGTGGGGAGAGGGAAGGGGTGAGGGGGCTATGAATTGAGCGCGAAGTTCTTCTTTAATCCGCTTCAATTGGCGGTAGTTCCATATCTCTTCGCACTTCTTGCGGGCTTCTTCAAAGGATATTGGTTGATTCAGTCGAACATCCTGTAACTGCAGCAACAAGTACCCCTTGTCGGTAGCAATTGGGGGGCTGATCTTTCCTACTTCCAGTGAAGCAAGGGCGGTATCAAAGAGGGGAGAGGAAGGTGCCTGAATCCAGCCAAGATCGCCGCCCTGAGAAGCTGTGCTTGAAGCCGAAAGCCGGCGCGCCAATTCGGCAAAATCCTCACCTTTTAGAATGCGCTCGCGGAGCCCGCGAGCACGGTCGCGAACCGCCCGGCGTTTGATCCAACCCTCACGGCTTGTTTCACGTGTCCAATCTTCCGCAGTCAACAGAATCTCGCGTGCTTTCCGACAAGGAGGATATACGAATGTTTTTGCTTTCTCCCTGTAAATCGCGCGGATCTCTTTCTCCGAGGGCGCAGCCGCAAGAGCCTTGCTCTTGATAAACCGCTCGGCTAATAGGAAATTATGTAAGGCGGCAAGTTCCTCCTTTATGCTAGGATTTTTCGTGACGCCCAGCGCACTCATGAGCGATTTCCAGGCCTCTGGAGATTTCATGGTTTGCATTGCCTGGGCATCGGCCTTAACTCGTGCAGTCATTTGACGCAGCTTTTCAGGAGAGAACTTTCTTTCAACCGGTGGCGAGTAGGACCGAATGTAGAATATGTTCCAACCCGATCGGGTCTTATATGGCCCGCCTATATTACCGGAAGGTGTTTTTTTAATCTGCGAGGTAAACGTTGGCCCCAGGTCTTCCAGCGTCAGAGCACCCAGGTAGCCGCCATCTGAGCTGCTTGGTGCGTCACTCCAGAGTCTGGCAAGTTCCCTGAAATTGTCGGGTGTCAGCTGCTCTCGTAGCCACAGAGCGCGCTTGTGGAGCGCCTCCTTTTCGGCTTCGGTCCTGGCCGCAGTGGTATCAACGAATATGTAGAGTACTTCCCAGCGTGGCGGAAGGGGAGAGGTCCATCCCCGCTCGCGTGCGAGTTGTTCTGCTTCCTGGTCTGTCACCTTGATTTGCGAGACCAGGGCATCTTTGACAGCTCCGTATTCGAGTTGCTTCTTCGTCTGGGAGATTACTTCTTTCTCCGGCTGAGTGAGTTCGAATCCCTCAGCGCGGGCTTTTTCCGCGACCCAGGCGTCGAAGGCTACGTCTTCGGCAATCACGCGCAAACGGTTGGCTTCGGGCAAATCATCATAATGTCTGGATTCTGCCCAGACGGCGTGGCTGATATGGGCCAGTGTGGCTGTGGAAGCTGTCTCGTTGCGGACAGAGGCAGAACTCTCTGAACATAATAAAAGGGCCGGAATCCAGATGATTCCGGCCCAAAAGGTAAGCATAAATCTTCTCATTCTACCACAGGCTCACTCATAGTAGGTCCAGTTCTGTGCGCTGAGCGGAACCGGCGTAGGAGTTGGATCAGCAGGCTCGGCAGAACCGGTGCTCCACGCTTTGAAGTTGTCAATGTAGAGAGAGCGGGTTCCGGCACCATCAATGTACTGACCAAAACCGAACTTGCCTGCATTTCTTTCAGGGCCATCACTGGTCCAATCTGATGCGCCTAATAGAGAGTCATCATAGTAAGAATTTGCTGTAGTGCCAGTGATCTCGATTTTCAACTTATGCCAGCCTTCACTATGGGTGAAATCAGTGGGACTTGCCCACGCAGTTGTGTGCACAAAGGCCGGATTGGTAATCTGAAGCCTTATCCGTGGCGCAGTAATCACAGCTGTGTCCAGATTGAACTGAGTATGCAGACGGCCATATCCATAATATGTGGCATCTTCAGCGTCGGTAATACGATAGAATATTAACTGATGATACCAGAAATCATCAGGCTCTGCCGCTGTGTTGACCACGGGTGTCCAGACGTAGGCTTGTATGGTATAACTTGCATCTGTATACTCGCCAGTAATATGGCCATTAGATGCGTAGCCGAGGGCCTCACAGGTCGACCTGCCGATATACCCGTTCCCACCTGGGGCGTCAGGTATACCATCCGTTCCACCCGAAACTGACTCCAAGGTTGCATCAGTAGTCCAGAACTGATCATATGTATTCTCAATTGTGGGACCGGAGAAATATTCTGTCACCGGAAGCGCCATTACAGCCGGAACAGCCAAACACACGACCAATAGCGATAAGAAAATAATTTTTCGCATACTTTCTTTACCTCCTTTCCTTTGGCTAAATTTGTGAGACCTATACAGAAATCACGCTATGAGTAGCATTGTCTCATTGTTAATGCAAGAAAAAAAATGATATATTTTCCTTTTGCTAGTCTTTTACTTGAGGATGTGTCTTTATCTTCTTAAGTTTGCAGTTAAAAGAATTCCGGGGGTTTCTTTGGCTCGTTATGAGTATAATGGGACGAACAGAAAAATCCATCTCGGTAATTCTCTAGCTTTTCCAAAAAAATTTCCCTTCAGGGTCAAGATCCTGAAGAGAGGAAAGCGCCAAGGTGTCCACCTGTAGAATTAGCGGTACAGTTGCCAATCGGTTTGCACGCCGAGCGGCACCGGGGTTGGTGTTGGAGTTGGCCCTGGGGCAGCGCCGATCTGCGTGTAGTAGCACTCGGCAGATACCGGATCAGTGGCGGAATAGCCTCCCCCACCAACTGCGAGGATATACCATCCGCTTCCTGCAACGTAATCTGTAGCTGCAAAGCGACACCGCTCAGCTGGATACATATCAACGTCTTGATCGAAGGTTGCAATGTCGCCTGTTGCCGGATCAATGGCACCGTAAAACACTTCATCTTGGGGAGTGGCTCCGCTTATCCCGCCGATAACGTAGATCTTTCCATCAGCGATGGCGCAGGCGAATTCGTAGCGACCCGCGGGCAGAGTCGCGGTTGCAGTATTCCATGTCCCAATAGTTCCGTTAGGATTAATCGTCGCATAGATGATTCCGTTCTCAGTTGTTCCCCGCGCATTTCCTGCCACCCTGTAGATGTAATTACTGGAGGTCCCTTGGTAGGTGATAACGCCGTGGAACCAGAAGGAGTCGGCGGTTGCAGTAGTGCTTGTCCAGGGGCCAAAATCGCCACCTGACTGGATCTCACTGACGTACACAGAGGTTTGATTCGTTCCGCTGTTATCCTCGCCATTAACAATGTAAAGATACTTGCCGAAGATCATCCGCCCCGCTCCAAAAGCATCCATCTGGGCATTTGGGGCAGCCGAATCTGGAATGGTGACAGAGGATGTGACCCAGGTACCCAGCGACCCATTGGGATTGATCGTTGCGTAGTAGCAATCATTATGCGTTGTATAATCTGTTCCCCAACCACCCCAATAGTAAAGGCGACCATCATAGGCGGCAGCCCCACCATTGGCACGAGCCGCTGGCAATAAAGACCCGACGGCCCAGCTCCCAATACTTCCGTCCGAGTTAACCGCAGCGTAGTACACTGTGTCCACCGCGTGAATGCTCGTCGAGCCTTCATCTGCTGGTCGGCCGCCAATGCAGTAAACGTAGCCGTTGTAATATACAAGAGACATTCCGCGGCGGCCTTCAGGTAATGAGGATGTTGCGTTCCAGGTTAATGCCTGGGCAGCTATGACAAGAAACAAAAACACCAAAATCCCTACACAGATAAATATTACTGGCCTGTTCATACAATCCTCCTTTCATTTCTCTGGGTATTTGCAAGGCGTAAAAATAGGCCTTACCTAGACAATAGTACGAGTACCCCGATTGCCGGGTAATGTCAATCAGAATCTTCAAAAGTCAGGTGTAGCTTGTAATTAGGCTTGGCCAAAGCGGGCGGCGGATCATTCAGTCCGTAGGGTTTCGTAGCTTGCCCCGACATGAAACACCAGCTGATGAAGCATGTTCCTCAAGGCTTAATACTTTTCACAGAATTTAGAAGCCAAAAGGCCGGACTTGCATTAATCACAGATACTGCTCTCGATAGAAGGGCACCTGCAAAATTCCCGGACGATTGGGATTACCCAGGTCTAACGGATTTTCACCAATCTCTGAAAAAGGAAGGCTAATAAGCAACAGCACGATTCTTCTGCCTGGTCAGAGGGCTTAGTTGGGGCGTGCCAGGAAATGGTTTTCGGCAAGCTCCATTTCATTATGGGAAGGGGAATGGGACGAACTGGTCATAGCCGATTTTGGGAGTATAGATAATATCGCCACGGCTTCGGGTACCATTGGTAGGATCATAGGGTGTGCCTGGGTCGGGCCCGAAACAGTCAGGGCCACGGCTGTGGAGTCGATAGGCCCCATCGCGCTCCAGAGAATAGCGAAATATTGGCTGCCACACCGACGACGTAACCTGCTTAATCGCATAACGCCAGTTGACGTAGAGGTATTCGCGCACCTCCTTAGGATCGCCACCGCGGCGTGTCTCAAAGGGATCTTCAGGCATTTTGGTTATATAGGCAATAGGGGTAGTGAGCGGATTGCGGCCGTCCCAGTCAGGGTCGGGCACGCCCCATGCCGGCACCCTGCCCCCGATGTGAAAGTCGTTGTAGGGGTCGTCGACATCGGAGTAATGATACGTGGGATAGCCGTTAAAATCCACACGGTATGACTCGATGGCCAAAATTACTGTGCGCAAATCGGCCTTGGCGCGTGAGACCTTTGATCGCATCTGCGCCTCGAGCAAATGGGGAATAGCAATAGCAGCGAGTATGGCAATGATGGCAACGACTATCAGCAATTCAATAAGCGTAAAGGCCTTTTTCGTTTTTTTCTCCTTAAAAGACATTACCTCATTACCTCCAAAAGGCTCTTACAGAATTATACCCTCCGCATTATTAGTAGCATCTAAGGCTATTTTGTTGCACAAAAATTTCAGGTACAGGCAAAAACTAATGCACAACATCCGCCAATTACAGTATCTGCATATTTCCTGTTAGTCGCTTTCATTTACTTCTCTATATCCAACGGCAGTTAAGACAAGAATCTACTGTTTCACGCGGAAGATGTCCCCGTTGCTCATGAGGCCGTTGGTCGGGTCGTATCCCTTCAATAATATGTCCTCAGAGGGCTGAGTAATGTCTGACCGGTAATCCAGCTCTGGATCAATATCATAATCGCCGTCTGGCCCAGGGCTTATCAGAACCCAGCCATTAATATCAGCATAGTAGACAAAAGTGGGCTGAGGGTCTGTTGGAGCGAGTTGAAAGGGATCTTCAAAATACCTGGTGAGATAGGCTATGGGTGTGGTTAAGGTTATAGGAACTATTGCTCCGTGTATATTCACTCCTAATCGCAAAGACGGCATATTTCGTGTCGCAGGCGCTTTGTTAAAGGCAAGTGGATCGCTACCAGGCACCCAAGCCGGATAGAAAGAGCAGTCAACATAGTAGGATTCGAGTCCTGTTGCCATCGAGCGCATATCAGCTTTAACGCGCCCAACCTTATACGGAATACTGTCTGCTGCCAGGTCGCTTTGTTCCCTCCTGATGAGCACTACTTTGTTCTCGCCAATTACCTGATCATTTCCATATGCGGTTCCGATCCACTCCATCTTGTCAGATTCGGCATTGTACGTGAGCACCATCTCAAAGTTAATCTCAGCGGGTATTCGTCCCTCAGTACATTTCTCTTCCAGCGAGGAAAGATCAAGCATTTCCATGAATTTTGTTAAGGTGACAGCTCGCCATCGGTAGCGACCTGCTAAGAACTTCACTTCGTACGTGGGGAGACCGGAAGAATCCAATTCAACATGTAAATAGTAAGGCTCACGAAGTACTAATCCTTTTTCGGGCGCCCAATCTCCAACCCATTTGGAATATTGGCCAGTCTGTGATGATAGTTCAGTTGCTTGAGATTCTGACAGAATGGAATAATACCCCTGTTGGTGCGCGAAGAATTCCCGATGAATAAAATGCCCTACTGCTAAAACTCCAATCGCTACAATTGCTATTATGATCTTCTTCATAGTTCTCCCTCCTTCATTCTTCTTTAGGATTAGGCGGGTAGAAAATTAACACTACAATTGTGTCAGGGCGTCCCGATGGTATGCGGAAAAACCTGCAAAGTAAAATATTATGAATGCACCCCACGGTTGCATCCTTTATTCCTTATTCTACATTCATAGACGCTAAAAGTACCCAAAAGGTTGCACAAATATTTACATTTCCCATGTGTTCTCAATTTTTCCAGGCAAAGTCATTTGAAGATGGGCCTGTCTTAATAATATCCCCGCGTGAGATAATGCCGTTGGTGGGGTCATAGAGTATTAGACCCTGGTTGTCTGTATGATCTGGCCCAATGCTGTATGCCTTATATTTCTTCCCCTTTTTATTCACCTTCAGCCGCAAAGGACTCTGCTCTTTATCAAAGCGGTCGATGGGGCTCTCAGTGAAGAAATAGGGCAGGTGAGTGATCAGAGCAGAAAGTGCAGCGGGGTAGCGCTTTTTCTCTTTAAAGTAGCTTTCCAGCGCCATTTCGATATTGAACAAATCAGACTTCGTGCTCTCATAACCCGAACGGACTTCTCCATTGCGTTGATAATCTAATTCTTCTTCCGAGAGATCTTTCGGGAATTCGAAGAGAGTTGGGGCGATGGACTCGGTGGAAATGTCCGCGGTGCGCATCATTGCTATTATTTTTCCGTCTTTCAAACTGCTCGCTTCCTTCAACAGCCAGATGTTGCCAACTCTCTGGAAATGAGCTTCGATAACGCTTTGATCCTCTTTGAACATTGAAACGGTGCAACGATGCCGCAGCGTTTTTGGAGCCCGCTCTGTATCGAAGTGGAAGAACTCAGGGCCGAACTCTATTTCATATAATTTCTCATCGTCACTTACAAATCCCTCTGCACGAATTGGCAAAAATTCTGGGACTTGGATATGAAGACGAATACGAAAATCTCCACGACCGAAAAGACCACCGGCGAGATGCGATCCCCTGAGACCAAGCGCCACGGAGTATGGAATTTCCCTTGCGTCAAACTCAAGCGCGACAACCTTGCCTGAGCCAGTTTCTCGGATTTCCACAATTCGGGCGTTGTCAGGCAATCCATTTCGAACTACATAGTGAATGCCGGTCTGCAAGGTAATTCCCTGGCCGAAACTGTGTACATCTTCCAAAGGGAGTAAACCCCATCTGCGAAGATCTGCAGGTTCGAGATATAACTCCTTGCCGCCAGAACCGACTAAACGATAGTTCTCAGGCACCTTCCCGCCTCTGGGTTTATCAACATGGCTGGTCATTTCCCACCGCAGATTGTCGTCACCCTCAACCCAAACTTTATTAATATACTGTTTTTCATTCCCGGGAGCCGGCTCGCCCATATAAAGCGTGTAGCTCAGGTGCTGAGGATGCGGATCGAGCCAAACACGGTTAACCGCAAGCACTCTCTCCCAAACAGCTCGAGGATTTGTTATATCCACATTTGCACCGCCGGGCCTATTCTTCGGGACGCGAACCGTGGGTGCCTGCACCTCACTGGGCTCGGCGTCCGAGGAGTGCAGACCCGCTGATAGCGAATCTCCTTTTCCTTTTTCTTCCATGGCTCTGAGCTCGTTGACCGACACTTCTTCAATACTGACGGTGAATCTGGTAGCCTCAGAGACCTCATTCCATGGGCCCTTGCAGAGGCGCCCAAACGTCTCTCCGGCCACAGGTATACCTGGCGGCGGTGCTTTCATCGTCTGCAGAACAAGCTTTCCGTCTCGCAAAACATTACCTTCTGCATCCAACATCTCCACAGTGACAAGCCAGAACGCATCGAGCATATTCCTGGTCTTTACGCATAGGGTCGCGCTGACCAAATCCTTCTTCCTTGTGAATTCGATCCATCTAACATCGATTACGGTCGGCTCCTCAGGCCTGCCACCCTTCACGTTGAGGGAAATCCGCTTATCAAACTCGAGTCGACCCACATAGCCAACTTTCTTTGCCGCTGGCTTTCCTGCAGGTGCGGACAGGATGGAATACAGTATTTCACAATCCGGAAGTGCTTGTCTCAGCTCCATTAGCCCTGCTTCGCTGATCTTCGTACGCTGGAGATTTAGAAAATTAAGCGAGGGAAGATTCTTCAGGTAAATCAGACCTGCGTCGCTTACCTTTGTCCCATCAAGCCGCAGCTTCTTTAGCGAGGCCAGACCCTTGAGATGCGTGAGCCCTGCGTCGGTCACCTGAGTACCAGTAAGAAGCAACTCCTCAAGGGAATTAAGCCCTTTGAAATGGGCGAGTCCAGCGTCGCTGGTCTTTGGCGGCAGAATGAGCGTCTTGAGCTGCGTCAATCCCCCAAGCTGGGCCAACCCCGCATCGGTGACCTTGGTAGACATAAGATCAAGATACTCAAGCTGCGTCATCTCCTTTAGGTGCGCCACGCCCGCATCGCCAATCGGCGATCCGCAAAAAGAGATCTTCCGTAGCAACCTCAAATCCTTCAGATGCGCCAATCCTTCGTCACTGATCTCCTTGCAATCCCAGAGAAAGAGCCACTCAAGCGAGGGGAATTTCTTAAGATGCGCCAGACCCGTATCGTTGATCCGCGTGAATGCGAAGTCAATCTCCTGAAGGGACTTCATACCCTGAAGGTGTACGAGGCCTGCTCCCGTGATCGGGGATATCTGCCCCGCATGCTCGCTACTAATGGAAAGCCATCGCAAGGCGGTCAGACCAGCAAGGTGAACCAGGTCTTCATCCCTCAATAGAGTTGTCATTATTAGCAACCCTTGAAGATCGTCTGGTCTCAATTTCGCGAGAGGTGAGAGGCCCCGTGCCCCCTCCTTAGTAACCTTAAGTGACAGCTCTTTTCCAGCAGGAACAGTTACCCTCCCCCGAGCCGGCCCTAATTCCTCCCAGCCTTCCCAGCCCGGGGTTCCCCAATCGCGCACTCGGAGTATACCCAAGGAACGATCCTTGGGGAAATGAATAATGCGTGTTTCTGCATTTCCTCCCCCAACAGCTTTCTCAGTCTTTCCCTCTATCTGCGATTTTTTCCCACTTGCAAGAGAGATACAGACGAGGCCAACAGCTATCAGCGTCAGTATCGAAGAAACCGTCATCCTGGGGTGAAGCCGATATTTGTCGCTCATGATTCTTACGATCCTCCTTGCCAGAGAACTTTTTCTCTCTACAAAACCAATGCCGGCAAAGCCAAAGGCTGGCTCATGGCGTGTTTCTTCCATAACGCGGAGTATGCTCTTCCCATAGCGCTTTCGCTCTGTTCCGATATGCTGGATTGCAACATCATCGCAAATCTCTTCCCTCAACTGGCGAATTTTCCAGTTCGCTAGCCAGACCAATGGATGGAAAAAGTATACGACCTGCACGATCATTTGAAGCCAGTTCACCACAAGATCATAACGCTTAATATGAGCCAGCTCGTGTAAGAGAATCGGCTCAATTTCTTTCAATGACCATTGTTCAACAATGCGGCGGGGCAGGAATACCTTGGGCCGAAAGATACCGATTGCAGCGGGGCTATCTGCGTTCTCTATATTCATATAGCGCAGCTGAACCTGCTGTTTTATCCCGAGGTCAATGCAGAGCCGATTGCAGAGCGCTACAAGGTCTGACCTCTCTATAGCAGGGCATTTTTTTAGCCGGTTGTTGATGCGCAACGTCCTCCACACAATCGATCCACCAAACAGAATAACCAGCACAAACCAACTCATGGCAATAGTATCAATAGTTGTCATACCGGGATCGCTCGCTTGCGTCTCCGCGGTTGATGCAGCACTGAACGGTTCGATCTCTGACGCATAACTGATCGGCTCCAGATTTTCAGCCGGTAGCGCTATTATCGGCTGGACATTCTCAGTCATTCTCGGAGACATCGGTCTTTCCATGAAAGCCAATGCTAAGCGTTCCGCAAAATGTCGAAAATGCTGCTCCAAGCCAATTGGCAAGGTTAGGTTCATTGGCAGGCACAAGCGAAGCAGGACAATACACCATAGCCAGTAGCGGAAATTTGGCGGAGCCTTGCGGCTCAACAGGGAAACCAGCCATATCAGGCCCGCCAGAACTGAAACCTGCCAGCTGACCGACCATAGGGTATTGGCAGACTGAGAAAGGATGTTAGTTAGAGCGCTCATCACTTTCCCCCTCCTTATGTTCTTCGATTAGTTTCTCGAGTGAGGCAATCTCCTCATCACTCAGCTTTTTCCCCCTGGCAAGGTGGGCGAAAAGCGGTGCAAATGTGTTGTCGAGAACCGTGTCAGTAAAAATTTCGATGGCTTTCGTGACTGCCTTGGAACGGGAGACATCTGGCTCGTAAAGACAGAGGGGACCTAACTTCTCGCGATGCAGATACCCCTTATTCACTAGTCGGTCGAGCATTGTTTTCACCGTCTGGTAACCCCAATCTTTTTTCTTCAGGGTCTCTTCAAAGATTTGACGAGCCGTGGACTTGCCTTGTACCCAACAGATTTTCATTAGCAACCACTCGGTTTTGGAAGGTTCAGGAAGTTTCTTGGTCATCGTAGCAGTCTCCATTTTGTTATCTTAACAACCATGTAGCGACGCTATTACACTTGTCTTAGGCCTGTCAAGGAAAAAATCGAAAGATTTGCCCTTTTTTTGCCCTTGTCTTCATTCTATATTATTTACTTGCGTAACAGTCGTCCAAATTTGTAGAATCAATTGAAAGTCGGTGTTAGACAAACTAGATGTGAATCCGGTAGAGATCTGCGAAAGGCAGTGGAATATCGAAGGGGCATAGGGCTCGTATAAGATTTCAAGGGGGGAGTTAGAAATGAAGACGAAGAAACTTGTGGTAGATAAATATTGGACGCGAGATGAAAGTAAACTCTTAAAGAGTCCGGGCGCCCTTATGATTATGGCTTTGTGTCGTATTCAGGTTGTTGTCCTCATATTATCTCTCGTGCTGTCAGCTGCGATTGCCAATAAGGCGTGGGCTGGGCCGGAAGAATACAATGGAGTTCAATTCTTCGCCGTTGGCGGACAGCTCCAGGACATTATTCTCGACAATACCCGAGACCGATTTTGGATCCTGCGCAAAGATACAAGCCGTGTCGAAGCTTACGACGCAGTGACCGGGGATCAGCTGTTCTCATTCACTACCGGCCTCGAGCCTGAATCCTTCGCCATCACGTACGACCAGAAGTACCTCGGCGTTGGATCGCGCGGAAATTTCTATATCACGGTAATTAATCTGGAAAACAACACCAAGCTAGGCATCTTCAACTCCGGAAATTTCGACAAAGTTTTTCGCGTAACACCGATCGGCACGTCTGACCTTCTCTTTGTGACTCGTCCCGATAGTTTCGGGAGCCCACCCCTGGGAGGTCGGCTGAACGTTTGGCACGGCGATACGCAGCAGGTTGTTCTTGTTCAGTTGTCAGTGGAGGAGGGCGCTCAGAATTTCCTCCAGGGCTTTCCGCCCACGGATAAGTTTATCATAGCCTCGTGGGGCTTTTCACAGGGCGGAGTCTCGCTCAAGAGAATTGACCGGAGCACCAGCACGGTTACCGCCTTAGACGGGCATTTTACGGGCTCTTTTCTGGGCAGCGAGACGATGCATGGCTTCGATGCGGTAAACAGCCAATTCATAATGCTCACTCACGTCGTGAGCATCGTTGGTGACACGCTGCAGTATCGCGGCCCGCTTCCTTATTATTATTCCGGAATCAGAGCCTTTTTCAGTCCCGCTGATGCGAATCGAGTGGTGATGACGGATAAGCATGCCACCTCTCTTCAAGTCTGGGACCTTGCGATTTTCCAGCCCTCGTTCAGCCTGCCGCTCCCCAGCGGCCTTGACTGGGATGGGAAAGGGCAATTCAGCTCGGATGGCAGCGAAATGTACGTCATTGTCAATGGAGATCCAGATAATGGTGTTGTTCGTTTCTTCCCTGGACCCACTCCGACGCCCAGTCCAACTCCTACAGCCACGCCTACACCCACGCCGACAGCAAGCCCCTTCACAGTTATATCTCCGAATGGTGGAGAGTCGTGGATGATTGGGTCAACGCAAACCATTCAATGGACGAGTAACGAAACGAACACTAGCGACATAAAGATCCAGGTATTTTACGGCCCAGTTGCCGACTTTATTAATTCCACACGTATAACCACGTATGACTGGATTTCTCCTTCAGCAACTTCCTATAATTGGTACATTGATCCCGGGCTCTATGAGCCTCGTTCCAACTATTGGCTCAATGTAGCGCGGATGGCGGGTATCGGTGAGGACTGGAGCAACGCTCACTTCTCTCTAATCCAGCCCACCCCCACACCGACTCCTACACCTACTCCCACTCCTACGGTGACGCCGACTTGGGAGTTCGTATCATCAATGAAAGTGGCTCGGCAGCAGCTCGGTGCGGCACTGGGGGATGATGGTTTCATCTACGCCGTCGGGGGGTTCGTTTGGCCAGAAGAAACCGCGCTCTCGTCCGTGGAACGGTATGACCCGGTGACCGATGATTGGACACTCGTTTCGCCGATGAACACTCCCAGGTATGGCCACGGGGTAATCAATATTGGGGGACTCATCTATGCGATTGGCGGGTCCGACGGGATTAATACTCTGGGAACAATGGAGACCTATGACGTCACGCTCGACACCTGGACTCTCTCCCCGTATACGCTGAATGTTCCGCGGAAGTATTTTGGGGTGACTGCTGATCACAGTGGGAAGATCTATGCCATAAGCGGGACCGCTGCCGATGGTAGCTATCTTGGATCTGTGGAGGTGTTTGATCCTGCAAATCCGGGTTCGGGATGGCAGATTCTGGGCCACGATCTCAACGAACCAAGGAGCGGCCTTGGATCCGGGACTGATCAACTGGGACGCATCTATGCCATCGCTGGAGATACCGACCCGTTTGGCGTTGGCGAAACAGTTACAGTAGAACGATTTGATCCGTCAAATCCATCAGCGGGATGGGTGTATGCTCCAAGCCTGAATCAGAAACGCGACGTTGGCGCATACGCAACCGCCCATGACGGCAGGATTTACGTGCTTGGCGGCTGGGCTGGTGGAGGCGGGCCCCACCTGTCATCCGTAGAGGCTTACGATTTTGCAGCCGATAGTTGGCAAATTCACTCCACCATGAACCGGTCAATTAATAACTTCGCAGCAGCATTCGACACGACTGGTAGGCTTTATGCAATAGGCGGCGAGCACTTCAACACCCAAGCTCAAGTGGAAAGGACTCAAATTTACCCACCTCCCATGCCATCTGCAAACGCACTCTGGCTCACAGTGCAGTCGGGGCCAACATTCAACAATTCCATTTTCAAAACGGGTAATGCCGGGTATTCGCAGTTCGCAGATATCGCTGCGAATGAGTTCAACTATACGAATACCGAAATGGAGACATCAGTTGAGCTTACATCCACTCTGTTATCTGATTATGACGTACTGATTATTACATCCGAAGGAACCGACCGAACATTGTCAGCGGCAGAACAGCAAGCAGTTGCCGAATTTGTCAACTCTGGAGGTGGGTTGTTCATATCGGGTGAGGGTAATAATCCTGGGGCGGCCTTTGCCTCAAGTATTTTCGAACAGTTCGGTGTGACCTTCTTCGGTTCAATTACGGGAACAGCCGATACGTTCGTTGAGCATCTTCTCACGGAGGGGCTATCCCGAGTATCATTCGGCGGCGGGAACATCCTGTCTGTAAGCGCACCAGCAACAGCGCTGGCATTTTCAGGCGATAATCCAGTACTTGCGGGCGCTTATATTGGACCAGGCAAAGTGGTTGCCTACTCAGACGAGCAGACGTTCTTCAACCATCCGACAATTGCCGAGGCAGATATTGGGCGTGACAGCAATGCACAGTTGGCGCGGAATATTTTATCGCTCCTCATTAGTCCCGTATCCTGGCCGATTGTGTTTGACTTTACCGCGGATCCGGAGGATTGGAGCATCGGTACCGCGCCAGTTGTCTTTAGGACTCCCGCTTTCGTGTGGGAGCCTGACTACCTGACGATGATCTCATCAACGAATACGAATACGTTCGGCTACTGGCAGAGTGCGCAGGATGCAGTTCCTGCCGGGGCGGACTATCTATATCGCGCACGCTTCAGGGTTTCGACCAATATAACGGATAAGTTGCTTGTTCCGCAAATGCGGCTTCGGGCAAACTCGTTAAACCTGCAGCAGTATGATGTCCTTTCGATCGAAAGTGCGGGTGACGGCGGTGCATCTCCCGCCGCGGCGGGCACGGATTACGACCTTTACTTCGTCCCACCAGCGAATGATACCGCCGTAATGCTTGCGTTTGACCTTCTTAACTTCAATTCCGAGGATGCGGCGGTGGCAGAACTTTCGCTGGATACGGTTACTGTTGATCGGTTTGCTCTGGATTCACTCTCAACTGCGACAATTGTTCGGGACTATAATTTCAACCTGGACACGGATGGCTGGACAACCGGAGGCGCACCGATAGCGTTCAGTCCGCCGGACTATATATATTCCGCTGGGGCGCTTGAGCTGGGCGCAACAACCAATACGAATACGTTTGGTTACTGGGTGAGTCATCCGGCAGATATGATAATAGAGGCGGATCGCCTATATCGCGGATCATTTGAGGTGCGCACAGACGTGACCAACCCTGCGCTGGTTCCAGAGATGCGCCTACGATTTAACACGGGGAATCTGCAAGCATCGCACACGCTGGGCATCCTGAGCGCAGGTGACGGAACAAATTCCCCCGGCACAACAAACACGACATACGACCGGCTCTACTTCTTGCCCCCAGCGAACTGCGTCGGTGAAAGCTTGCTTATCTCCTTCGACATACTCAACTTTTCACCCGACGACGCAGCCGACGCCTCGCTCATCCTCGACCGAGCAATAATCGAGACTCTATTACCTCCAGATTTGCCCTGATCCGCCTTAGGCGGACGGACAGGTTATGCACGTAGGGGCACGCTGCGGCGTTCCACTACTTATCAGCTGGTCATAAGAATTGCGGCGGGGTTAAAAACCGTCACGCGCCGCGACTTCTAATCCCGCTTTCAATCCCTCCCCACCTTCTTTTCTTGCACGGCGAATGGATACCATCAAAAAAATGTCCTTCTTAGAGTATCAATTGCCATCCTGGAAACAGAAAAGCAGGTAAAGGATACTGTCTCAAACTATCCCTTACCTGCTCTATCCTTGACTTAATTTGCTGCTGCTACGGTAAATCCACCCTGCTCACCCCGAGTTCTGTATCATAAACATCCCAGGCTAATAAGAGCTTCTCAGCCGCTGGCCTGCCGTGAAATTCGACATAATTACAATAGTCCTTAAGGGTGGCCGAACGATGCTCATTACCTAACCGAGAATCTCATCTCTTGTGCTTAATTTTTAGTTTTACCTTTACTGGTTTGTTCTCCTCGTCAGCTGCCTGGACATTCTTGAATAGCCCAAAGCCAGGGCGGCTACGGAGTTTCTTTGCA
>CAYVXD010000017.1:0-43418 GCA_964454265.1 uncultured Candidatus Sumerlaeota bacterium
AGGAGCAGGCTGTGATGCTTTGACCTGGGCAATAATCTGGTCAATGTTGGATTCGAACGCATCAAGCTGTTTGAGCTCCTCAGGATCAGTGATGAGGGCGCGGAATTTTTTAAGGTGCTCGAGCACTTTCGGTTTATCAGCCTTAAAAAGGTAGACTGTGACTAAAGATTGCTGAAGCATTTTTGCGTCCTTAAGGTTTGGCTGTTTTTCAAGCTCGAGGAGCAGTTTCTCGGCGTCATCAACCCTTTCTTTGTGCAGGTAGAGGCGCACAATAGATAATATGGTATTTTCGCGTTGTTCCTGCTTTTCTGCAGGAATTTTATCCAGCGCCTTTTCAAAGAAGTCAAGGGCCTGGTCTAGGTCTTGCTTTTCCATATAATAATTGGCAATGCGAAGGAGAGATTCCCAGTCTGAGGGCTTGGAAGCGATAAGTTTTTTTATTTCTTCTTCGGGGTCTTTATTCTGGGCAAGGTCTTTCATGATGGGCAGAAAGTCCTCAGCTGGCCGAAAGCCAAGGATGCGGTAGGTCTCCTTACCTGTATGGTCGAGAAAGAGGATGGTTGGATAGCCGCGGATGTTGTATTTGGTGGTGACGTCGCGGTTTTTATCGCCGTCTACCTTGACGTTGATGAAGTTCTTCGCCTGTTCGATGACTCCTGGGTCAGAGTAAGTCTTTTCGTCGAGCCATTTGCACGGGCCGCACCAGTCGGTGTACATATCCACCATTACAGGTTTTTTCTGGGCTGCGGCTTTCTTGAGTGCGGTGTTGAAATCGGTTTCCCACTGAATTTCGTCGGCCAGGGCAGCGGAGCAGACAAGTAGCAGCAGGCATGAGAGAAGTGCGCTGGCCAGCCATTTGGCAGAGTGACCATTGAGGCGAGATTTAACGAGCATACATTCCTCCTTTGGGAAATTGGTTGTGTCGTGCATGCATGAGAATTCGCTGCACGGGAGACGTGCGGCAGAGACGGATAAGGACAGGTGAAGATAACCAGCATGGAAAAAGAGCGAGAGCAAATTTATTACCGCGCACGACCTTGTTTACAAGGATCAAAAAAAAGGGTTTCCTGTCAAGGCCTTTTTCGGTTCCTTACACTTGAGTTGGCATGGCATCATTTTCTAATTTTGTCCATCTTTGCTCTAAATACGCGTTCTCTCTCCTTGGACTCTTGAATTGCTTGTTCCATTCCATCAATCGGCTCATCCAGTGACTGAAGTATCTCGCGAGACCTTTGTTCCTGCTCTATCTGGAGCAAATAGTACTTATAAAGCTGACCCGCTGTGGGAGTACTGGTTGTATCAAATATATTGAGAGCATCGCTTTGATCCATTGTTCGCCATTGCTCTCTTATAAGCTTACTTGTACGAGTAAATGGCAGAATCAGTTGCCATGCAGGGAGAAAAGCGAGAACTAGCAGACCAAGAACTATACCAATCCCTGCGGCAAATACTATTGTTCGAGCTCGCATCCTTTAACCTGTCCTTTATCGCGCCCTAGAAATGATTCAATGAGCGTTCCCGTGCTTTACTTATTTACTGCTGATTCGTTCATACTAAGAGTGGATTTTAAGATTATTTTAATAATTATTATAAGCAGGATTGCAGTAAATATAGCCATAAGCCAACCGGGATATCCCAGAAGACCAGGATCCATAATCTGCGTCCTGACTAAGATAATGAGGTAAAAGATATTAAGGAGCAAGGATAGCGTATATAGGAGTATCTTATTGGTAAATTTGAAAAGGAATCCCAACGACGCAAGTAAAGAAGGAATTCCCAAGATGAGCCAGCCAATGGGAATAGGTGCCCGAGTAAAAGCGGCGTGTAAAGATCCATTGATTCCCGGTGCGGCCCAAAATAAATGATAAAGAAGAAGTAATATTCTCGTTTCATACTTCCGGTTCATTGGAAGGAATTCCTTATACTTAGGGAACTTTTACCACTTCGACCGTGTGGCAAAGTCCCTTTATTTTTGGCTGCATGAAAGGATAGGCGAACCATGTGCTATCAGGCGACCAGATCGGATATGAGTGAATCAGCAAAAAGGAGTTGATGAATCCCGCTGAGCGAACAGGTACAATCTCATCCTTTTCAAGATCCCATAGATCCCATCTTGGAAACCATTTCAGCAGGGGATCATTTTTCAATATGCGAACAAAAAATATCCTTTTTGCATTGGGAGATAACCTGATATTTGCAATGCCTTCGTTCACCGAAAATTTACGTTCCTTTGTGTTTTTCGCTTTCAAATCCACCACCACTATTCGTGGCCCTTCCCCTTGCTCCTCCGGGTTCGCAACATAGGCAAGTGTCTCCTTTTTCTCATTCCACCCTCCAAACAGGAATAAATAGATACCCTGCGACTCATGTGGTATGGGAACGGAGATGCGATCGCCTGTCTCGATATTCATAATGTAACAAGAGTCTGGTGGTGGAACGTGCGACGTATCAGCAGCAGGGATCTCATAATAAGCGATAAAGGCATATTTCAAGCCGTGAAAGATTATCTCGCACTTCTCCTTCTCAGATAATTCCCGCCTCAAGAAGGGTTCTTTGGTGCCCTTCTCTACGTCAAAAGCCCATAGCTCGATGCATTCCGGCCTATCTTCTGAAGTGTCATGGTTGGGATCCTGCGGTTTCCACTTGGGAATGATCTGCCCTATTAGGGTTTTGTTATCAAGCCATTGAATTGGGGAAAAGTCATCTTCAAACCGAGTAACGCTGCCATCTTCTACGTTTACTGCTTCCCTTTTATAGTCTTCAGTATGTGTCATAAGATAGGTGGCCCCAGGAGACCATATTGGAAAAAACGAGAAACGATAATAGTACGGCTCGTTCCCGGGGGGAAGGGTCACTATCTTTTTCACTTTGGATACCTGTTGATCAATGATATGTAGTTCGCGAATCGGGTACGGGTAATGAGGAATCTTTCGAAGCACACAGGGTTCTTGAAGAGGAGTTGGAGACATGAGCTCCCAGTGACCGGGTTTTTCCAGCTTAATTGAGCGAATCTCTCCATTCAGATATGCTGCTTTGAGCGTACCATCAAGCCATACAATGGGCCCTTCAGAACCTAGAATTTGAAAGTCTGACGACTTCCATGTTGTTGCCAATACAAGAGGTTCAAGCTCTTTGCAATAGAATGACGGGAAGAGGTACAGCGATGAAAAAATCGCAACTGCGCCACAGGCGAATACTCCAACGAGAAAGGCACGTGACCAGCGCCACCAGAGAAGAAGCATTGCGCCGATAAACATGGCAAGAACCCAGGCTGATAACCATCGCGCCATGGAAAAATCTCCGATGGCTGAGTACACCACAATGCCTACGCACAATAGGAAAGCAAGGCATAGTAACTCACAGAGCCCTCTTTTGACACTCTCTTTATGAAAATATCCTTGAAGGGAAATAAAGATGCCGCCCGCAAGCAGGGCCCCGACAAATGGTAAGCTAACTCCAAATCCATTCCATAGTGGCCGCATAAAAATGAAGAGACATATCACAATCAGAGCCCAAAGAGACGTGAGGATAAGACGCAGGGAAGGAGATTCTCGCCGAACCTTTATTTTTCTTGTGCTGCGCGCAAGATACTGCTGTACCTCTTTGTCCATTCTATCCAAAGCAAAGGCGTTCAGGGCAAGCGCTGCAGCGGGAAATCCGTTAAACTCTGGAGCTAAAACAACAGAGTCGTGCGCAGTCTCTACAACAATTCTATTGATACGGAGAAACGGCAGATGGTGAAATCGAACGCGTTTGATCTTGTCGAAAGGTATGAGGCGAGGTTTCCTTAAGAATTTGCGAACGTCGAGCCCTTCTCTGATCTCCACGCGCTTGAACATTTTCAGAAATGTAGATATCCCACTGATGATTACTACGAACACTAAGAAAAAGAGGAAATTTCGAAGCAAAAAGAAATGTTGATAATCTCGCATGTGTTCATAAGATTGTGTTATGAAAATGCATAGCAATAGAGGCCACAAAAGAAGGCCCCTGCAGAGAAGTGATGCGATGTAGTCAAAGTAGGCCCAGCGTTGGCCCTTCACAATGCCGAAGTGTTTAAAGAGGAAGGATGACTGATTTGCGGCACGTATGGCTTGATCTTCCGCCTGTTTTCTGGTGAGGCCTTTTCCCAGAGCAGCCTCAACAGCCCGTTCGAGAGGAGCGCGCAGCTCCTTTTCGATCTGCGCGCGCTGCGGCTCTTCCAATCCCATGCGCGACATTGCCGTTTCGATGTACTCGTCCAGTCGGCTCACGTCTCGCCTCTTTTTTCTAAAAGCACATAGAGAAAAAAGCAATATGGAACCACGACGGCACGACGGGCACAATAATCATCGAACTCCTTCTGGTCGTCGTTGTGTTCGTAGTGTCGTTGTGGTTAAAAAATACTGGCTCATTATAGACTTCTGTACGCAGCAAATAAACAGGAACATTAAAGTAAAAAGCCTTAAGTTTTTATCTGTGTTCATCTGTGTTCATCCGTGGTTTAAGCATGAGTTTTTATTGTAACCGCAGATGCACGCAGATTTTGTAGGGGCAGGTTTCAAGCCTGCCCTGACATCATTTGTTGCACAATCTGAGCAAAATTCTGGAGACGGTAGCTGGTTTTTCAAGGTTTATTGCCTTTCCTAGCATACCTCTGAGTTCAGGCAACTGCTCTTATTATAGTTAGGGAACTTTTACCACTTCGACCGTGTGGCAAACTCCCCTGATTCTTTCTTGAATAAAAGGATAAGCGAACCATGTGCTATCAGGCGACCAGACTGGATATGAGCGAGATTGCAAGAAAACCTCAAATATTCCCAGCGAACGAACCGGTACGATTTCGTCCTTTTCCAGATCCCATAGATCCAATCTTGAGAACAGCTTCAAAAGAGGATCGTTTTCCAGTGAACGAATGAAAAGTATCTTTTTCCCGTCAGGAGACAGCGCGATATTTTCGATATGTACATTGGGTGGAAATTTGCGAGCCGTGATGCTTCTCGATTTCAAATCTACAACAATTATTCGCTCTCCTTCATCTTGATTCTCCGGATTCGCAATGTAAGCGAGGGTGCTGTTTTCCTCACTCCACCCCATTGAGACTAAAAAATAGAGATGTTTCCATTCTTTTGGCAAGGGAACGCTGAGAGTATCACTTGTTTCAATGTTCATAATATAGCAACTATCCGGTGGTTGTTCAGACAGAGCATCAGGGGAGAGAGGAGTTTCATAATAGGTGATGAAGGCATATTTCAGGCCTGGAAAGACGGCCTTGTACTTCTCTTTCTCGCTGAGTTCTCGCTGCAAAATGAGTTCTCGAGATCCTTTCTCCACGTCAATGTGCCAAATATCTATGCTCTTTGGCCTTTTGCTTGCAGCTTCATCATCCGTTTTATCTTTGGAAGTGAGCCTGCCTTCTATGGTTCTGTTATCAACCCATCGAAAAGGGCTCCAGATGCTTTGAAATTCAGTAGTACTACCATTTTGTATATTCACTGCCTGCATTTTATACTCGTAGGTTTCGTTATGTTCTACTGTCCGCGTAATAAGATACTTTCCATCAGGAGACCAGACGGGGTACATCGGAGAATCCAGACCGTACAGGTTCGTCTCTGGCGGAAGAGGTATTACCTTTTTGACTTCGGATACGTCTTGATTATAAATATGCACTTCATAAGTTGATGTCGTTTCGTGTGAAATTGTTCCCAGCAAACAAGGCTCTTGAAAAGGAGTTGGCGATATTAGATCCCACCATCCAGGTTTTTCTATCTTCATTGAACGGATATCTCCATTCAAATAAGCGATTTTAAATTCTTGGATCCTGTTCTCAGAGTCATTTTGCTTATAGCTATCAATCCATACAACCGGCCCTTCGGAACCTAGAATTTGCATGTCAAATAAAGGATATGGCGTTGCTTTAAATACAAGAGGTTTGAGCTCTTTACTGTAAAGGGAAGGTAAGAAATAGCATGATGAGTAAACAAGGACGGCACAAAAAGCAAATAATCCGACCATGAAGACACGAGACCAGCGCCACCAGAGAAGAAGCACAGCGCCGATTAACGCTGGAGGAATCCAGGTTGATAACCATCGCGCCTGTGAGATATCTCCAAAAATGGGAGAACCCACGATCCTGTTGGATGCAATAAAAGCAATAATGAATAGTAATATAGAGAGCCCTCTTTTGGCTTTATCATTATGAAAACGTAGTTGAAACAAAATCAATATAATGGCCGCAAACAGGACTACCACCAATGGCAGACCACATCCAAAACCTTCCCACAGGGGCCGTACAAAAACAAAGAACCCCAACAGTATGAAGCACATAAGGAAAGTGAGGATAACGCGCACAGATGCGGATTCAGGCCGGACCTTTACCCTTCTCTTAATTTTTTTAAGGTACTGCTGCACCTCTTTGTCTATTTTATCTGGAGCAAACGCATTCAAAGCAGCCGCTGCAACGCTCAATCCATTAAACATTCGATCCAAAACTACAGGCCTGTCGACAGTCTTTATGACAATTCTTCTCGGGCGAAGAAACGGGATAATGCCAAACCGAATCCGTGTAATCCTGTCGAACAGTATGCGACGCGGTGACCTTAAGAATCTGCGTACTTCCAGCCCGGCGCGGATTTCGACACGTTTGAACATCTGGAGGAATAAAAATATCCAGACGGCGATCGATATAAATAACGAAAGGAAGAAAAAACCTTGAGGTGGAGAGAGAAAGGCATAACTTCTCACATCTTCAACGGGCTTTATGATTATATAGCATAGCCATAGAATATTGATGGAGAAAAGGAGAAGGACTGCGATGTATTCAGAGTAGGCCCATGCTTGGTCTGGTGGGATACCAAAGTGTTTAAAGAGGAAGGATGACTGATTTGCGGCACGTATGACTTGATCTTCCGCCTGTTCTCGGGTGAGGCCTTTTGCGATGCCCGCCTCTACAGCCCGTTCAAGAGGTGCGCGCAGTTCCTTTTCGATCTCCGCGCGCTGCGGCTCTTCCAGCCCCATGCGCGACATTGCGCTTTCAATGTACGCGTCTAAGCGACTCATACCTACTCCCTTTTTCTAATTGCTCTAATGCTGAATTATGGTGGCGTGTTTTAGTGCTAATATTATTGAGAGTCTTCCCCGCTGGGGCGGGTCAGACTGACAGCCGTTGTGTGTTTAGAGTGACAAGCGCTCTCTGTTCAGAGGAACACCCGGTGTCTGCTTGGAGTAACCCCCACTGTCATTCTGAGTCGCCGCAGGCGGACGAAGAATCTCGTACAAGAAACCTTCGTCATCATCTTAAAGAGAATACACACCCCAAGCAGTGTTAGCTTCCATGCTAATCGTACCAATGAGCGCTCAAGTCTTCCCATTTTGCGTTTACAGACTCAATCAAGGCGATTTTCTTAGCCCGCAGCCATCCTTTGATCTGTTTTTCACGGGCAATTGCAGTGCGAATGTCTGCTGTGGCTTCGAAATAGAGCAGCCGGGTGATATTGTACCTTTTTGTAAACCCCGGCACAAGCTTGTGTTTGTGTTCATAGACTCGCCGCTCGAGATTATTCGTAACGCCGGTATAAAGAGTGCGTGATTTATTGGTCATGATATAGACGTAGTATTGTTTCATTTTTTCACTTTTCTATCCGAGATGTTTCGCTTCGCTCAACATGACATAAGGGGCGGTGCCACGCTGGGGGGGGCTAGAAGACCCTGAATATAGTGAAAGAGGAAAAGGGTCTCTCTTAAATTTACGTGAGATTCTTCCCCGCCTTAGGCCGACTCAGAATGACACGACGGATACTGAGTGGTATTATTGTCTGGGTGTTCCAGCTTGATTATTCGTCCCTCCCGCTTCTCCCGAACAGGCGTTTAATGTCTGATATGAATTTATTTCTTTTCGCGATTTTGGCTCTGAAATTATTCAGGGCAATGCTGGTCGCAGTGCAGTCTGGAGATATTTCGAGATTCTTAAGGTAATGCTCCTCTGCCAGCGAGAGTTTACCTCTGCGCTCGTATATACCCCCAAGATAATAGTGCGCCGTCTGCATTCGGGGATTCTTGTCCAGGCTCTCGGAGAACATATTTTCCGCTTTGTCATACATCTCAAGTGTCAAAAAGACATGGCCGGCCCAGTAATACGAATCAGCACTCTCTGGTACACATCCCAACGCCGTGTCAATCATTGCCAGAGATTCCGATTTCTTCCCCAGGCGTGCATAGGCTATTCCTAACTGACCGTATACCCTAGGCAAATCATCATATGGTACTTCTGCTGCCTTTCGCAAATACGGAACAGCCTTTTTGTATTCACTTTTCGCAATGTAAGCATAGCCAATGTGAAAGAGGCTGTCCGCATCCTCAGGGTCCAGAGCCAAGGCGTTCTCAAACTTAGCAATACTATCGTCCAATTTGTTCATACGTAAATAAGTATCGCCAAGCATTTTATACACGTTTTCATCGTTCGGATCGATTTCAAGTGCCTTGCGATAATAGCCGACGGCCTGGGGAAAATTACCTTTCGATTTCAAAATACTGCCTATATTCATGCACAACGTCGCGGACTTTGGGTTTAGCTCTACCGCCTTCTTATATATACTTAGGGCCTCGTCTGTTCGCCCCAATTTCCAATATGCGCGGCCGGCCCAGAAATGTGCACGATAAGAATCCGGGCCAATCCTCAATGCCGTGTCAGCCGTTGCTACAGCCTTCGATTTCTCACCCAGGTCAGCATACGCCGCAGCCAAATGTCCATATACATTGGGCAAATCGGCATGCTGAATTTGTCCCGCCTTCTCCATGTATGGAAGAGCCTTCTTAACATCTCCTTTATAGTAGTAAGCATACCCAATGTGAGAGAGGCTGATCGGGTCCCCAGGGTTCAGAGCCAAAGCCTTCTCGAACTCAGTAATGCTCTCATCGTATCTGCCCATTTCTAAATAAGTATCCCCAAGCATTGCATGTGTAAGTTGATGATTCGGATTAATTTCAAGGGCCTTAAGAAAATAGGTCACTGATTCGGGATCGTTTCGCCGGAATTTTAAAACGTCGCCCATGTTGACGTATGCTTCCGCAGAGTTTGGATTCATCTCAAGCTCCTTCTTATATCGATGAAGGGCCTCTTCAGCGAAACGCAACGCCTCCTCCATTTGTCCCATTTGTCGATGTACGACGGCCAGGCCACGATATGCATCGGCGAATTCGGGGTCGACCTCAATGCATTTGCGGTAATATGCTGCAGCTTCTGGGAAATCCCGTTTGTGTGTATAAATCCGCCCAATGGTAACATACACTTCTGGCAGAGAAGGATCAGTCTTCTGTGCCTCCTGGTACATCTTGAGGGAAGTATCCAAGTTGCCTTTCTTGAGATACGCCGCTCCCAGTACCATTAATGCATAAATATTTTCTCTGTCGTTATCTATCACCTGCTGAGCATAGCGTATTGCCTGGTCGTACTGATGCGCCTCATAATAGCTGATGGCTAAATATACAGATATTGTGGCATGTTCTGGATTCTGCTTCAGGAACGCTTTGCACAGTGAGATAGCTTCGCTGGTGCGGCCAGTTGCATTAAGGGTCTTTACCTCGGTGCACACCCTGTCCGCATCGAAACACATTTGCTGGCCAGCCAGACACGGCGTGTGAACAAAGGCAGCTAATATAACTGATGCAAGCAATGGTAATGCTCTGTTTCCAATAGACATTGCTTTCACCTCAATAATATATGATGCGTGGCTTAGGAATATATAACCGGTATATCATGGGGAAAGTTTCAGGGTCTGCATCATCAGCGCACAGTGGATCATGAGTAAACAAGGCCACGGCAGCAGATGTTCGAGCAACCATGGAAATGCGCAGGCATATGAAGAGGGTAGTGCTACTCTTCTTCTCCGAACACCTGGGCGCTGAAGACTTTGAGGGTGGCTCCTTCTTTCCAGGCATCGTCGGGAAGGCCGGCCTTGCGGCAGATATGCACGAGAAAGGTGTCGCGATCCCATCCCCACTCCCCCGGCACCTGCGGAAGCAGGAGGCCATGGTGATAGCCTTTTTCAATTGTCAGGCCATGCTTGCCAACTACGATCTCGTCCACCGACTGAATGCGGCGCAGAGGCGTCATCACGGAGATTTCAATCGTGATGTCCTTAAGCTCCTCAGCACGCACCTTTGGAAATCGCGGATCGTTAAACGCTGCATTTTTCGCATTATCAATTACTGTCTGGTAAATCGGCTTGATGCCTTCGATGTAACCGATACAGCCGCGCAGCTGGCCGTGCTTTTTTAACGTCACAAACACCCCGGCCTTTTCTCGCAACCGTGGTGTCAGCTCATAGCGCGCGAGGTCGGGTCCTGTCCCGGCTTTTTGTTGCAGTGAGGTTTCCAGGGTATCACGAGCGAGTTTGAGCAGGGTTTGTTGTTCAGCCGGACTAAGATCTCCCTTGCTCATGGTCTTTTTTTTGCCCTCTGAGGTTTCTCTTTGCTGTCGTTCATCAGGTGATCCTGGCTGCTGTTCCTTTTTTGGTTTCATTTTCTCCCCCTCTCTGGTGCTCGCTGGCGAGATGTGCCTTGTAAATACGATGGATGTGTATCCGACCGCAAGGTTGGTATAGTCGCCAGACCGGTCGCCTGAGTTCTGATACATAACCAGGTCGGCTTTGGTAGTTTTTTTGTCCAGCAGGGTAAGCAGCAATTTGATGGGATTGCGACCACAAATGGTTGTACGAGTTTTGGCAATATAATTGGTGAATCCTGCCACATCAAGTGCCAGAATCTGGTCAATTGCTCCTTGATCGAGCTTGTAAATGTTCTCCTTCAAGTTTTCACGGAACGGCATGTATCCATACCGCCCGCCGACGTGCGAAAAGTCGGAGCTTACAACCAGCAGTGTCTGCTCGTCGCAATAAGGGCGAAGGGCATCGGCGAGGGCCACACGCTGGCGCGCGGACATCTCGCCCACCTGAATCGGCACTATGCGGAACCCGGGCTTCAGTACGGTTTGTAGAAAGGGGAGCTCGTTTTCGATTGAGTGCTCCATTACGTGCGACTCTGGATGCGAGATGACGTCAGGGTGCTTGAGAAGCGCATCGCGCACCCCGGTATCCAGCGGAACTAGGCCCAGCGGGGTATTGTACGCATCGTATTTCGGAATAGATGCGCCGGAAAATCCATAGGTGTGGCTGATACCAAGAATAATGACCCGCTGAAAAGATTTCCCCTTTATGGTCTTGTAGCCTGCTGCCATGACTGTACCGGCATAGGGGTAACCTGCGTGTGGAGATATCAGAGCTACGACGAGGCTGGTGATTTTGACGTCAGGGGCCGCACGCATACAATCAGCAATCTGCTTCGTGAGTGCCTGTTGCGTACCGAGGAACCATCGTCCTGCTCCAGCACATGGGTGAATTTTCTCCTGTGCCGTGCACGTTCCCAGCGCGAACAGTACCAGCGCGAGCGCGGGAAAGAAAACAGTAATCCTTCGTCGTTTCATGCTTTCGTTACTCCCCGAGATTTTCTCTATCTCTAAACTTCTAGAGCCTTATTCTACTCTCCACGGCCTCAGTGTCAATACAAAGAATCAGAAGAATAGTCACTTACTCGCCCATCACCTTAACAACGACGCGCTTGCGGCGCTGTCCGTCAAACTCAGCGTAGTAGACCTGTTGCCAGGGGCCAAGGTCCAGGCTGCCGTCTGTGATAGGCAAGATCACCTGGTGATGCATGAGGAGGTTTTTCAAATGCGCATCGCCGTTGCGTTCACCAGTGCGATGGTGCTGGTAGTCCGGGCCCTCGGGCGCGAGCCGTTGCAGCCACTCGTCAATATCCCTGATCAAACCCGACTCTGCATCGTTTACGTATATCGATGCCGTAATGTGCATTGCAGAGACCAGCACCATCCCTTCTCTTATGGCACTTTTGGCCACGCACTTCTCCACCTGCGGAGTAATATTTACGTATTCCCGATGCTTTTTCGTGTTGAACCAGAGGTATTCTGTCAGAAATTTCATCATTTTCCTCCTTGGACAATATGGTTATGTCGCAACAATGAGATCGTAAGGGCAGATTTGAAACCTGCCCCTACGATTATAAACACATGATCCAATACATCAGAGCAGCGGTTAAATCAAGGAAAACACCTGTAAAAGGAATCTTCCATTTTTCAAATCAGATGTGTGGGAGTGTATTTTATGAGGACTCCAGGAGGGCCAAAAACGTTATGCAGACTTTGCTTGCGAGCACAGCATACTGCGACCCAGGTTACGCTCTGGGTCGCAGTACAGTGCACAGGCGGACGCGGGGCAGCGTTGGGACGTGCTAAGAGGTTTTCGGGCTCAGAGCATATTCGGTGATTTTACGGCGGAGGGTGTTGCGATGGAGACCAAGAAGTTTGGCCGTTTTGAGTTGGTTCCAGTTACACAAATCGAGTGTTTGCTGAATATATTCTTTCTCAAGCTCATCGAGAGAGACGACGGTCGTAGGCGTGGCAATCTGGGTGTCCGCGCGGCTTTCCGGCATCGGTTCCTTTTCTGCTGCCTCTGGCTGCATTTCAAAGCCAATATTCAGGTCCTCCGGGGTAATCATGTGCGATTCGGTCAGCAGCACTGCTCGTTCCAGGCAATTCTGCAATTCGCGGATATTGCCAGGCCAGGAATAGCCTTCCAGCATTTGGAGGGCTTCCGGTGTCACGCCGGTAACTGGCTTGGCGAACTCGGCTGCGTAGAGCTTGATGATATGATCCAGCAGGAGTTTGATGTCCTCCCGCCGCTCACGTAGCGGCGGGAGGGTGAGCTGAATAACGTTGAGCCGCGAAAGGAGGTCGTAGCGAAAACGGCTCTCCGTGACTTCTTGTGCCAGGTCTTTATTGCTTGCAGCGATAATCCGCACGTCTACGCGGATGGATTTATTGCCCCCCAGCCGATAGAAGCATTTTTCCTGAAGGAATCGGAGGAGTTTGGGCTGAACCTGTGGGGCCAACTCGCTGATTTCGTCGAGAAGGAGAGTGCCACCATGCGCCAGCTCCAGTTTGCCCCGTTTCATGGTTGTTGCGCCCGTGAATGCTCCCTTTTCGTAGCCAAATAGTTCGCCATCGGCGAGCTCATGTGGAATGGAGGCGCAATTTAGCGCAATGAAGGGATAGGCCCGACGGCCACTTCGCTGGTGAATTTCACGCGCAAAGAGCTCTTTCCCAGTTCCAGTTTCTCCCAGGACTAAGACCGTAGTCGTGGTCTGTGCCACTTTTTCCACCAGAGCGAGGATCTCCTTGATCTTGTCGCTTTTGCCGATAATGATGGCTGGAACATGTTTCTCCTCGATGTACTTGAGCGACTCTTGGGCGCGGACAAACTCGATGTTCGTGGCCACGATTTTACTAATCGCCTGCAGCAGGGCCAGATCCTTCAGGCTGTATGCATCGCTCTGCTTCTTATCGAGATAAATAACCCCCATGGCCTCTGAACGCTTGAGAATCGGCACCACCATAATTGAGCGCTTGCTGGTTTTCTTGGTGCGCCGTTTGCCATCTTCTTTCTGCGAAGGGGACTTATCTTTGACACTCAGAACCGACTTTTTTTGCATAAAGGCGCTGACGATGATATTGCGGTTGATCGAGAGCTCCTCTTCCTCACAGATAGCCACCATGGGCTCCAGATCTTTGTTCACTGGGTCCCAGAGCATGATCAGGCCGCTATCGCCGTGGAAGAGCTTGATCAGACTCTGCATAATGTGATTGAGCTCGTCGCTAATTGTGGTCGGAGAGGCCGAGGCGAGATCACATACTGTAAAAATCAACTCCGCCGGAATCTTGTCGGTGTAGGAAGCTTTGGCTAGTTCCTGATCAACGAGGGGAAGAGAAGATGTCTCGCTGTCCGGGGAGCTCAGGATGACTGATTTCGACCCGAACAGGGTATTCTTGATGTCAATGTCCGAGTCAAACAAGAGATATGTTTTTCCCAACTGTATTTCGTCATTCTGCTCGAGAATTCGCTCTTTGACGCGACTACCATTGACAAGAACGCCATTCAGGCTCTTCTTGTCGTGAATAATATAGCCTTGATTGTTTTTAACAATGAGGGCGTGGGAACGGGAAACACTTGGGTCAAGCAGCTGGATGGAACTGGAGATATCGCGGCCGATGGTGTTGGTATTGTCCAGCTCGTACTTTGTTCCTATATTGTGGCCTTTTATGACTTGGAGTACTGACATACGTCCCCTGTCTCAGGAGAATTTGACGATACGCTTTGAGGTCATCCCAACTACCAAAAAGGCTCAATTGGTTTCTAACTTGTGGAACGTATAATCCGCTCCGTGTATATTCTATAAGGAGAGCAATAATCAGACCAGTAGTTGAACAAATTGAAAATTTCTCCAAATCTCAGGAGACATCTTCCGATTGGTGGCTATAATATTGATTTTACGGTTGTTAACTTTCTTAGCTTTTTATTCAAAGGAAAGGCCTAGACAGGCTTTGCTGAATTTTGCGACTGCAAGAATGACTTACGTGTAGGTGCATTCACAAAGTTGACCCATTTTGGTGCAGTGCGCATCGTTCTTGTGCACCAAAAAATACCATTTTGTTTGTCGAACAGAAAACTAGGAGCACAGCTGGTTGAACAAAATTAAAGTGGATAATATCAGATAGGGTATTCGAGCAATCCTCTGTGAGATATATTACATTAAAAGCGGGAACTAATAGGTGGCAATCCAGGCGATCGCGACCCAAGAGAGGATAAATCTATTGACATTGGACTCGACGCGATTAAGGTTATCCGGAGAAGTCAGGCTTATAGCAAACCATGGCAAGAGGCAGCATGAATGGGGATGACAATTATTGAAAAGATCATCGCTCGTCACGTGGGAGAAGAAGTAGTGCCAGGTCAGGTGGTCTGGATGGATCTGGATATTCGATCCGCGCGTGATTTTGGCGGGGCTAACGTGGTTCAGCATTTTCAGCGCGAGTATGGCACGTCTGCGGTTGCGGATCGGGCAAAGACCCTGTTCACGTTCGATTGCGTAGCGCCAGCAGTTACCATTCCGTATGCTAATAATCAGCAGGTGTGCCGCGAATTTGCACGCGAGCAGGGCATTCGGGTATTTGACGTAGACGCTGGCATCGGCTCGCATGTGATGCTTGAGCACGGATATGTATATCCAGGTGTGACGGTGGTTGGCACTGATAGCCATCTCAATATCCTCGGCGCTGTCGGGGCATTTGGACAAGGTATGGGTGATCAGGATATTGCTTTTGCCTTCAAGACCGGCAGGACGTGGTTCGAGGTTCCTGAGACGATCAAAATTGTTATTAAGGGACTGTATCAGTATCCAACAGCAGCGAAGGATCTGACGCTGTTTGTCGTCGGCAAGCTCGGAGCTAAAGGAGCGCTGGGGAAAGCCGTGGAATTTTACGGCGAGCAGATTGAGCGCCTGAATCTCGCGGAGCGTCTGACCCTTGCCAGCATGGCCACGGAGATGGGCGCCATCACGGCGTTGCTTACTCCAACTGAAGAGATTTTGGATTACTGCCAGGAGCGCCAGCGCCCTGGGGGACATGTGAGCCCTATGTCGGTGGATCCTGATGCGCATTATTGCCAGGTGATGGAGCTGGACGTCTCGGGGCTTCCACCGCAGCTGGCTGCTCCACCAAAACCCTCAGCCGTTGCCCCGGTGTCTGAGTATCGGGGTAAGCCGGTGGATTCGGTTTTTCTTGGCTCGTGTACTAATGGACGCTATGAGGACTTTGCACAAGCGGCCGAATTTCTGGGGAAGCGGAAGATTAAATCCACAGTCATGGCAAAGATTGTGCCGGCAACGCGGGAAGTGTATGGGCAATTGCTGGCGCAAGGCCTGGTTCAGCGGCTCTTTGATGCAGGAGTTATCGTTAGTCATCCTGGGTGTGGTGGATGTGCCTCAGGCCAGATCGGGATGACCGGAAAGAATGAGGTACAGCTCAGTACCTCCAATCGAAACTTCCCCGGCAAGCAGGGGGCAGGCGACACGTATTTAGTCAGCCCACTCACCGCCATAGCATCCGCCATTGCTGGCGAAATCGTAAGCCCGGAGGAATTGTAATAGCCTGATAATCTAACCGACTAACCGACAACCGAATGGAAGAGGAGATGCGATGGGACGAGCCACACAAATACAGGGACGTATCTGGATGATTGTGGATAAGCAAGGGCGATTGGTTGACGATATTGATACGGATCAAATTTACCATAATGCACATCTGGCGGTTACTGATATTCGAGAAATGGGGAAATTCGCCTTCGGAAATCTGCGCGGGTGGGAGGATTTTTCCTCAAAGACCCAGCCGGGTGATATTGTGATGGTGGGAAAGAACTTCGGGGCAGGGTCATCACGCCAGCAGGCTGTGGATTGTTTTGTTTCATTGGGGATTGTCTTGCTGATTGGTGAGTCATTCGGTGCCATTTATAAGCGCAATGCAATTAATTCGGGGTTTCCCATACTTGAGTGTGAGGGCCTGGCTGAGACAAACCTGAAGAGTGGCAATCAGATTGAAGCCGATGTAGCATCGGGTGGGATTCGCGTTCTCGGTGAGGAGGAGCGCTCGATTCAAGCGCGGCCATTCAGCGAGGTGCAAATGGATATCTACCAGGCGGGCAATCTTTTTCAATACGGTAAGATATTGGGGCAAAAATGAGGGATCCTTCCTGCCATGGCACCAGTTCTTTTCCATTAGGGCATACACTTTGAGCTACGTATTTTTATTGAACACAATTTCAAGATTAAATCAAACATTGTAAATCTTGACTCTTCAGCTAATACACTAGGTGAAAAGTGGAACACGAATTACACGAATATACGAATGGCACGAATGAAGAGAAGGTGGTATATAAAGAGTTGTCCTTCAAGATAATTGAAGCATGTTTTGAGGTTCACAATATTTTAGGCCCAGGATATTCAGAAAAGATATATGAGGAGGCTGTATCAAAGGAGTTGAGGAATAGAGGTATAGGGTATGAAAGACAGAAATTGGTGGAGATTTACTATAAGGGTGAAAAGATAGGGGAATACAGGTTGGATCTGGTTTTGGAAAACAGAATTATTTTAGAACTTAAGGCAGTATCGGAGCTAAGCAACATATTTGAGGCACAGCTACTTTCTTATTTAAAAGCTGCTGGAATGAAGCTAGGAATACTGGTAAACTTTGGCAGCAAGAAGGTAATATACAGACGAATAGTAAACTAAAATATTCGTGCAATTCGTCCATTCGTGTCATTCGTGTTCATCTGTTTAGTTCGGTGTGTTGTTTTAGATTCTATTTACAGCTTTTATAAGTATTGAATTTTGACCGGAAGAATTATGGCACAATTACCGCATAATTGAGCAAGCAGGAGAAACGGAAGTGGGTTTGTGTAAAGCCCTAGCCGTGCGTTTGCTCGGACTCGGAGGCTTTAGGCGGTTTTTTGCGATCCGGGTGGTCAGTCTCGTACGCACCAATGGCGCTCTCGATAGCTTTGAACGAGTCGCGCTGCAAGATTGCCCTTGCCAGTCGGTTACGCACGTTTCCATCAGCAGGTCGAAGTGCTATAAGGCGCTCACAAGTCGAAATAGCCTTATCCAATTCACCCTTATTGATCAGAATTTCACTAGCCTGATCTAATTCTCTGCATGCATCCTTCTCGCGTCCGATTTGTTCATAAAGATCCGCCAGTTTGATGCGAATCTGGGCGTTTGCCGGATTCATCTGGAGAATATTCTGATACGTGTCAATGGTTTCTTCCAGAGCGGGTTGAGCCTGAGCAGAGGGGATTGCTTCTTTATCAGGCGATACTGGCTTTTCCTGCGGCGTGACGGGACGAGGCGTAATGTAATCGAGATCTTCCTCCTGTGGGGTAAGGAGCTTGTCAGTTTCGTGTAACTTTGCTTTAGCAATGGCGTGTTCTGGATCCAGAGCAAGAATCTGCATATAGATTCTTCTCGCGCCGTCGAGGTTATGTTGATCCAGAAGGAGATCAGCTAACACAAGATAGTCTTCAATAAGATCTTTCTCCACCCCGAACTGTAAGTAGGCATCAATGTAGGCGCGGTGCGCTTTGATATTCTGTGGATCGAGTGACAAGCCTTTCTTGAAACACTTAATCGCATCCTGCAAAGCTCCCTTCTTCAGATAGAGCTCCGCCAGCATGATATAATCCCGCGCTACGTCTTCATCCATACCGATCTGGAGATGCGTGGCTGCAAGAGAATTAAGCGCCGTGAGGTTTTCCGGATCAATCGAAATGATTCTTCGATACTCTTTCTCCGCCAGATCCAGCAAATCGCGTTGGACGTAGAGATCCGCAATTTGCATGGATTGTTCTACTGCTTCTTCCACCTGATCGGTAGAGAGGAAGATCTCTATCAGCTGGTTGCGCACATTCACATTGTTGGGATCTATCTCGATGATTCGTTTGAGGAGATCAATCTGTGGCGGTTTTTCATTGGCCACCTTATAGAGAGAAACGGCTTCGAGAAAATGTTCGATGGCCATGCCTTTTGCATTCAGAAAGAGGTAGGTCTCGCCCAATTTACAATGTATGTCAGGGTCTTCGCGGGCAAGTTCTTGCACCTTAATAAGCATCCGGGCGGCCTGCTTATGCTGTCCGTTGGCATTGTAAAGATCTGCCAGGCCAAAGACTTCCCTGATTGCCCGCGTGGATTGGCCCTGGTCAATGAGGAAATTGACGAACTTGTCCAGGAGCTCGGCATCCTGCGGGGCGATTCTGAGCATAGTTTCAAACGTTTGTGTTGCTTCCAGAACCGCACCTTTGGCAATGAGGACGTCAGCCAATTTCATATAATCGCCGAGCAATTCGGTCTCGCATTTTAGCTGTGTGCTGGTGTCAATATATTTTCGCCAAATATTCACGTCGTCGGGTTGCTTGCCCAAAAGAGCTTTCAGCGTGCGTAGTGCTTCTTCGGGCTGCTGATCAGCAAGATAGATGTCGGCTAGCAGGTTGAGTTCCATGCGTGCCTTGTCTTCCTGATTGCTCAGAGAGTAGAAGGTGGCAAGTTTTTCGTGTGGGTATGGATTTCGGGGGTCAATGTCGCACATCGCATTCAGGGTTTCGATTGCCTTTTCGTAGGCGCCTTGGCCTGCGTACTGTTCGCTGAGGTGGGTAAGCTGCTCGTAGGCCTCTGCCTGTTGGCCGGTTTGAATCAGGGTCTTGATGAGGAGTTCTCGGACAGCGAAATCGTTGGGGGTCAATGAAAGTGCCTTTTTTGCATAGTGGATAACCTGGGTGAAGGATTCGCGAGCCATATGGAATCTGGCAATTTCGATGTAGTGGGCAGCAGCCAGTTCTGGAATGCTGTGCTGTTCAAAGAGCCCGGCGACCTGTTCGCGTAGCGGCCAGTTGTCCGGCTCCTTATTCAGAAGAGACTTGCTCAGTGTCTGTGCTTCTTCAACTAGCCCGTGTTCGAGGTAGCTATCAATGATGTAGATAATCTCGGCCTTAGCCTTTTCGTTTTCGCCGCGAATGCCATAGATTTCGGCCAGATGCTTGCGAATCTCGGTATTGGTGCCGGAGAGATCGCGGGCGCGCTCCAGGGCCGAAAGGGCATTTTCTAGATTGTCCTCCAGAATCGCCAATTCAGTGATTTTAAGGAATTGCTCGATGGCATCCTCTTTCTTCTCCTGTTTACTGTAAAGGGTGGCAAGTTTTTCCCGCAACGACCACTCGCCGATCTTGAGCTGTAAGGCCTCGAGAAGGTATTGTTCCGCTCGCTCGTATTCCTCCTTGTTAGCAGAATACTCACCCAGCCATTCCAATTCCTCTTTGGCACGGTCGGCGCATCCTGTCTGGCTATAGAGACGGGCAAGGTGCTGGTGAGCTGTGAGGTTGTCCGACTCGATTTCAAGGACATTCTGACAACAGCTTGCAGCATCGGCAAGTTGCCCAAGCTCTTCGTATTGCTGAGCGAGCTGGAGGTATTGCTCCACCGCGTCAACGAACTGATTAGCCTGATGCAGGAGGTTTGCATAGCGCAGACGTTCGTGCAAGCGATCCGGGGAGAGCTTGAGAGTGGTGGCCAGCGCCGTTACGGCTGCATCAACCTGACCCGCATCCTGATGCAGGGTGGCCAGCGCAGCATACGCATCAGCTGCCTGCTCGTGCTCGCCAAGGGCTTCAAGCACCTGTGCGTGGAGTGCTCTCGATTCTGCCCGCATGGAGTCCACTTCAAGGAGCTTTTCGGCAATCTCCTTTGCACGGGTCAGATCTCCCTGGTTTCTAAGCAGAGTAATTGCCGTGGTATAGGATTCAATGGCCTGCTCAAGAGCGGCTGTTTGGCGATACAGCGCGGCCAGCATTAAGAGATTCTCGATATTTTCAGGCTGATGCTCAGTAATCTTGTGACACTGACTGATAGCCTTGTCGTACTGGTGGGCTTTTTCGTAGTGGCGGCTTAATTCCTGGTAAACGGCGACCGCCTCGTCGCTATTATCCTGTTTCTCATGAATCTGAGCTACCTGTTCCCAGACCTCAAAGCGTGTCGGATCCAGTGCGATCACCTCATGCAAGACTTGCAGGGCATCCTGGTATGCTTGTTGTGACTCAAGGACTGCGGCCAGAGTGGTTGAGAGCGAGAAGAATTCATCTGTCAGATCCTGTTTGCGGGCCAACTCCCGGCGTGCCGTGAGTGCCTCCAGGTTATCCGGATCCAGTGATTGGATCATCTGATAGTATAAGCGCGCCTTGTCAAAGTCAGTGCGGGACTCGTATGCCCGGGCAAGGGTAAAATACTCTGTAATTGCATCTCCTGGCTGATTGCAGGTCGTAAGGAGTTTTGCCAGCTCTTCGCGTGCCTCGAGATTCTCAGGGTCCAGTTCCAACAGCGTCCGATAACAGGCTGCTGCCTCCACAAAATTCTGATCCTTCTTATACAGCATGATGAGCTGTTGCAGTTCGGAAATGGCGTCTTCTGGACGTTCCGCATCGCGATAAAGGCACACCAGCTCTTGACGACTCTCAATGTCGTCACTCCTGAGTGCTATAATTTCACGATAAACCTTTTGCTCTTCCTCCTTGCGTCCAAGGTTTCCGAAAATTGGTGCTAGTATCTTGTACTCGTGGATCGCCCCTTCAATATCGTCGTTCATTAAATACGCTTTGACCTTGAGGGACTGAAGCTGAACATTCTCTTCGTCCAATGCCAGACCGATATTGCAGACCTTCAGGATTTCATTATACCGTCCGGTTTCAAAAAGCCGATTAGCCAGGAGGTAATATTCCTCGAGAGCCATGTCCAGAAGGGCATTTTGTTCATAGAGCTTGGCGACTTCCAGACGAGCATCCACGTCGAGGGGAACAAAGGCACTTACCTGCTTGCACTTTTGCATTGCTTCTTTAGGTAATTTTGCTTCAAAGTAGCGTTGGCTAAGCTCCAGCGCCTCGGCCGCTGCTTTCTCAGGTTGCGACATCTTCTCGTACAGTTCAATGGCGTACTCCCGTGCTGTGAGATTCTCGGGATCCAGACCCTTTACCTTATTCAATAGCTCAATAGCCTTTGGAAAGTCCTCTTGCTCGCTCAGGGCGTAGCCCATCTGGACGTATTCCTTACATGCGGCAGCGTTATTGCCCTGCGCCTCGTAAAATGCTCCCAGTCGCTCGCGCATGTCGAGATCAGATGGATCAAGTTCCTGGACTCGGCGGAAATAGCGTTCGGCTTCAGTGATCTTGTTTAAGCTGAGGCAGAGGTCTCCGAGTTCATTGAGCTCACGTTTGGCGTCAGGGAGCCTGTTAGCCTCGACATGGAGACGAACCAATTTTTCCCGGCTGCTCAGATCACTCGGCTTTAGCTCTTTTATGTGTTCATAGGTTTGCAGGGCAGCATAATAATCCTGGTGTTGTTCGTATGAATCAGCCAGCTGGGCATATTGATTCACGGCATCGTCAACGAGGCTTTCAGCCTCGTAGAGGAGAGCGAGCTGCTTGCGGATGTCAGGCTGACCGGGATTCAGCTGAAGTACCTTCAAATAGATAGGGATATTCTCGCTGGTGCGGTTGGCTGCTGTGCGCAGTGACGCAACGCGTAGAAACGTGGCCACGGCGTTGTCGAATTGCGAGATGCGCTCGTAAAGCTGGGCGAGATTGATGAGTGGATGCTCGGCTTGTGGATCAAGCTCGGCAGCCCGTTCATACAGATGAATAGCCTTACCGCCTTGCTTTCCTTTGCAAAAGGCATCTGCTGCCTGGACGTACAATCGGTAGGCCTCATCAGGCTGCTGTGCCCGATCGTACAGGGAGGCAAGTCTGGTCAGGACATCCATATCCTCTGGGGCGATGTTCTGCGCCTGAAGCATGATATCAATGGCCTGGGCCACGGTCGAGTCGTCTGCCTCGTAAGCTTCAGCCACCTTGAGCAGCTCTTCCTTCGCCTGATCTGGGCGATCATGATCCCGCAAATATGTAGCAAACTCTTTGCGCAACTCGCGGTTCTCGGGATCAATCGTCAGTAGATAATCGTACTCCTTTATTACGGCCTTGGGCTTATCTTTTGTCTTAACCTGCTCGAGTATTTGCGTGAAATAAGGTCGGGCCTGAGCCACGCCTTGATGCTCACTTACCACGCGGGCCAGCGTGCGCAGGGTATCAATTGATTGCGGTTTGATTTCCAGTATGCTAGTGAGGTAGCGAGTGGCTGCACCGGGCTCATTTTGTGCAATTGCCGCCTCTGTCAACCGGTTGAGCTCCGAAAGTGCTTTTGGAAAGTCGCGAGTAGCGATATAGAGCTGTGCAAGGTGGTCGCGAGCCTGGAGATATGCGTCGTCAAATTTCAGCGCCTTAAGATCCGCGGCAATAGCCTCGGGAAGTTCGCCGCGCTGCTCATGCAAGCGTGCCATGGTGAGCAGATTCTGAACTGCGTCGGCCTTGCGATTGAGTTTCACCAGGGAGTCAACGAGCTTTGTGTGTGCGTCAAGATGGGTGGAATCGAGCTCAATGATGGTGCGATAGTATTGCTCGGCAAGGGCAAACTCTTTCTTTCTAAAGCAGACATCGCCAAGCCCCATGTATTCAGCAATAGCATCTTGCGTCTGGCCGAGATTGAGCAGGGCCTGAATCTTGATTTCGCGCAAGGCCTGTGCCTGGTCATCCAGGCGCAGCCCTTCTTCGCAAACTGTGAGTACCTGTTCCCATGCCTCTCGCCGCATGGCGACTTGGGCCGTTTCGGTCAGCTCCTGTAAAGCCAGACTGGTTTTCCGGTTGGCTGCATAGAGCGCAGCAAGCTGGATGCGTTTTTGCGTATCGTCGGCAGCGATTTGAGATAGTTTGCCTCCGATGTGCAGCGCCTTGTCGGGCTCCTTGCGGTCGAATAAGATGCGAGTTAGAGCCAGGTATTGCTCCGCGGCAGCGGGAAGATTGTTTTGTTGCTCGAACAGATGGGCCAGGTGCTCGCGGCTTTCTACTTGCTCGGCATCTAATTCGAGTGACCGCTGCAGGACCTCGATTGCTTTATCGAGCTGGTTGGCGCCCAGATACAGCTGGCTGACGTTGCGATATTCATTGCACGCAGCAGCCACATCACCCCTTGTTTCATAGAGTTTGCCTAATCGTTCACCAATACTAATATCACTCGGATCGAGTTCTCGAATCTCCTTGAGCAGTGCTTCGGCCTGTTCCACGGCACCGCGCTCGAGGTAAAGATTTTCCAGCACGCCATACGTTTCCTTGGCCTTGTCCTTCTGGCCGTCTTTGAAATAGCAGTCGGCCAAAGTCCGGTGTGCGGCTTCATTTGTTGGATCAGTGCTGACAGCCTTGGTGAGCACATCAATGGCGCGGCGTAGCTTTCGTGCAGCAGCATACTGAGTGGCGATGAGACAGAGCTGTTCAGCAGCTGCTTGTTGCTCCCCGATTTCCTCGTACAGCTCGGCCAGCTGCTCGCGCACGGAGGTGTTCGCCTCGTCCAGCTCGAGAATCCGAAGATAAGTAGGAATATTCTCCTGGTTACGCCCCTCTTTCCTTCGCTTGGTTATCAGGGCGGTGAGATGTTTGATGGCCTTGCCGGTTTGACCGCGATGGATGTAAAACTCGGCTATGCCCCTGCGTGCAGGTTCATCGTTTGAGTCAAGGCGCAAGATTTTGTTATACAGATCATATGCCTGGTCGTGTTTTTCTTGGTCGCCACAGAGCCGCGCTGCCTTATGATAATAGGAAACGGCCGCAGTGATGTCGTGTGTGGTCTGGGCCAGGGTGGCCAGTTCCAGCAGGGTCTCCAGATTGTTCGGCTCAAGGGTGAGAATGTGCTCAAAGACCTCCATTGCGCGGGCCGTATCCTTGACAGTTTCTTTTTGCTCCTTCGCCACCTGTAGGAGTTCGGCTATGGCCTCGGGGGTTCGGCCAATTTCCTTCAGGTAGTCAGCATAGTCCTTGCGGAGCTCAATACATGATGGCGCGTGGCTGAGAATGGTTTTGTACTCCTGAATTACTTCGTCCTCGGTTGTAGTGTTTTTCAGCAGGCCGATAACCTGCCGAAGCAAAGAAATGGCGGAGTCAACGGATTCGTGCTGAACAATAAGATGGGCGAGTTTGCGCATGGCCTGGAGGTGCGCAGGATCAATCTCCAGAATCTGGCGCAACGTATCGCGAGCTGTCGGATACTGGTTCTGCTCGATGCAGGTATCAGCCAGGGTGCTGAGTTCGGCAATGGCTTTCTCGGTGTCGCCTTGCTGATGACCAATGGTGGCTAGCATGCGGCGCGCATCGAGGTTTGACGGGTCAATCCGGAGGATTTGCTCAGCTGTTTCGTTAGCGTCGTCAAGTGCAGCCGCATCAAGTTGCATCTGCGCAAGGGTCTTTAGTGTTTGAATGGCTTCGTCAGTCTGGCCGTTTTCATGATAGAGCTGGGCGAGCTGCGTATAAACGTTCGTATCAGCTGAGGGAAGTATGTCAAGTGCCTGGCGTAGCCGTTCTATTGCCTTTTGCCGCTGATCACCTGTTGCGTACAGGTTAGCCAGATGTTTGCACGCCTCCACGGCCTCGGCATGTTTGTCCTGAGCCGTGAGGGCTTGCAATCGGATTTCCCGGAACTCGATATTTTCAGCCTCGAGTCGTAACCCATCGCTGCAGATCTCCTCGACCAGAGCAAGCTGTGACTCGGCCAGTGCTGTCCGGGCAAGCTCGAGATACTCCTGAAGTGCTTTGCCCGGCTCATGATACTTTTCATAGTCTCTGGCGATGGCCCGGCGTTTCTCAAGATCTTGCGGAAAGACCACTGCCAGATTTTCCAGGATGCGGCGTCCTTTTTCATGTTGATTGCTCTCGCACAGGAGCTCGGCGAGCTGAATGGACTCGTCAAACAACGCATCTCTATTCTGAGCCTTCATATAGAGCTCGCACAGCAACTCCCGGACAGGCGTGTTTGAAAAATCATACGATTTTGCCTGTTGGAGAATATCAATGGCTTTCTCGTCATTGTCCCGTTTCCGGTACAGCGCTGCCAGCTCAACGTATTCCTGTGCAGCTTGCTGGAGTTCGTTTCTCTGCACCAGGATGTTGATCAGCCCCTCCCGTGCTTCCAGTAGGTCAGGCGCAAGTTTGAGGAGTTCTTGATAGCACGCCATGGCACGCTCAATGTTACCTTGTTCCAAGTGGGCGTTCGCGAGGGCGAGATACTCCTCCTGGACGGCTTGGGGCTTGTTCAGGGAGAGGTAGAGCGGGGCCAGCAGTTCGCGGACTTGCAGATTAGCTGGGGCAATAGCTTTAGCACGCTCAAGCGCGGCAACGGCCTCGTTTGTATTGTTCTCTGCCTCACACAGCCGCGCAATTTCTAAATACTCAACTACGGCAGAGCGCTGTGCGTCGGTAGCCTCGTAAATTTCGGCAAGTTTCCTGCGGATTTCAACCAGCCCGGGATCAAGAGCAAGGATCTTCTGGTAGAGGGGCGCATTCGAAGATGCCTGCCCACGATCTTCTCGCTCGCGGCAGATATCACAGTAAATCTCAATGGCCTGGAATGTCGAGCCCTGACGCGTGTGAAGCGCAGCGAGCTTGAGCAATAGGTCTTCGTCCTTTGGCGTTGCCGGGACGACGTGCTTTTCCAGAATAACGATCGCCTTGTCCAGCAGATTTGACTCTGCATATTGGTCAGCAATGAACCGATACTCCGCAAGCGCCTCAGCGTGCTGCTCAAGGGCCTCCAAGGTGTGGGCAAGAAGGATGTGCGCGTCAATGTTGTTCGGATTTACCTCCAGCACCTGCTCGACGAGCGTCTTCGCCTCATTGAATTGCTGATTGTTATAGGCTTCTTCGGCGCTCATCAGCCCCCCGGAGTCCAGCTGTGCGGCCAACTCCTCGGGGAGCTGGACACTGAGGTTCTTAACCAGAGCAAAAGCCGCTTGCAGAGGGGGAAGCTTGGCGTACTGAGCATAGAGATCAATCAGGGTTCCCCCTTCGAAGCCAGGACAAAACTTCATCGTACACTTGTAAGTTTTGTGCCGTGTATCGATGATAAGCGAGCGGAAGGCTTTCTCACCATGAATCGGACAGAAGCATTTTAGCGTGGTCCCGAGGAGCTGGGTCTTTTCTGGAAAATAGTTAATATGCTGGACAAAGGTATGAGGGTCGAGGTGGGTGTTTATTATTTCAATAACTTCGGTTTGCGAAAACACTCTCATGTTGCCAGAGCATCCTTTGTAGAGTGGAACGAGAATAGCGTCGTGTACAGAATAATGAGCAGCAGATCGTCAGACAACCTGAACAGGAGCTCCAGGTGTCAAGTCTTCCTCCACAGAGTCGAATTGGATCCTCTGATCAGTGCAATTTAACTAGCATCGAACGATTATGCCAGATACCAGGCCCTTCGTAAAGCACTGCGCTACCGCGCTTTGCGGTAACGAATTACCGAATAACTGTCTGCTTTGGAGAGTATATGACAATTGGTTTTTTTTAGCACCAGCTATTTCTTGACAATCTTGACATTGTCAATCAGCAAGACTCCTATGGTGGCCAGGTTGTCGCGAATTGACAAGGAATTGAGCTTGCGTGGAGGGCTGGCTAATTTGACGTTATCTGCAACAAGGTCGTTATCCACGTACCCATTGACTGTTCCGTTATGCAGGTTAATCAGGTACCGAACGTGACGCCAGGTTTTCAGCTCGTACGGGGTCGGTTCGCCCTGGATTCGGAGCGTTGGTTTTGCCTTGGTCTCAGTCCGATGAATAATAGTATGGACTGATTGACGAAAGTCGTTGTCCTTTTCAATATAAAAGCCAAGTAAGTATTTATTTTTATCGTCGCAGCGAATATCGAACTCAATTTCGACTTCGCCGGTGACGTCTGGAAACTTGTACGTATAATATGCGGAACCGGCACCGGTCTTCTTCTCGAATTTCAGGTGCTGCTTTGATCCGGGCACTGGCGATTGGTTGCTCACAACAAGCGATGCGTATTCATAGTCTCCAGTCCAATTCTTTGGCTTTTCACCCAGAGGTTCGTTGTCAAAGTTCTGTTCGTAGACAGCTTTTGCGACTGCGGGCTCCTCCTCTTGTGTGGTAATGTCGTCGGGTTTTGGGGCAGCACCGGGCGCTGGAGACGGGGTTTCTTCTTTTGCAGGCGCCTGAGGTTCAGGTTGTTCTGCCAGAGGGGGAGGCTCCTCCTCAGCTGGGGGGATCTTTTGCGTTTCATCGGGAGCCTTCTCCGGGGCGCCAGGGAGACCTGCCGAGAGCAGCTCATCAATTCCCATATCAACGTCCATGCCACCACTGGTCAATTTTTCCTCTGCTCCGGTCTCTTCTGGTGTCGTTGGACCAAGATCAATACCGTCCAGGGTGATCGAGCTATAGAGTGGCTCCTCCTTTTTTTCTTCTTCTTTCTCCTTGGCCTCTGATGGTGTTGGCTCGAGCATGACATCCGGCTCCATCTCAACTGGAGTGGTTCTTTCGTCCTCTGCCGGTGCCGGTGCCACTTTTTCAACCGGTTCTTCCACTATTTCGCCTGCGGGCATTTGAGGCGTCACCGGTTCCATCTGATCCAGACTGACTGTATCAATTGTGATTTCTTCCTCTGATGGAATCTCCGGGGTAGGTTCTGGCTCGGGAGCAGGACGCGGCTCGAGTATTTGCTCGTCAAGGGTTTCAGGTATCGGTGCCGGCTCAGGAGGTGGCGCTGGCTCTTCCTCTACCTTAGGTTTGGATGGTTTCTTACGGCCGAGCGGTCTGCGCTTGGTCGGCTCGGGAATTTCCAGCGGAGCCTTTCCCTCCGCTAGTTCCAGGGGCGGCTGCATGGTGAGTTCTTGCACCTGGCGTAGTAGTTCACGATCGCGGCGGCGCGACCGCAGCATGATGAGAATAGTAATCAGGATGAGAACCAGCAACAGTCCTGCAATGGCGTAAGTGATGTACTCCTGGCGAGATCTGCGCAAATCATCAGCTCGACGCTGTGTCTCAATCTTGCCACGCAGTCTACCAATGTTTTCAAGCGTGTTGCGATGCTCGGAGCTCTTCATATCAACCAGCATCTTCACGCTTTCCCATTTGGCAATGGCTGCCTCAAGGTTACCTTGCTGCTCGAGCTCCTGGGCGCTCTTCTTGGCGGCGCTAATCTCCTTGTTGCGCATTGAGGCAACAAATTCATCTTGTCCCTCAAAGAGAATATTCTGTCTCAGATTTTTAATCACTCCTTCCTTCAACTCAATTTTGGGATTGAAGGGGTCTATTTCTCGAACTTGGACTAAATAGGCCTCCGCGCGATCCCAGTTTTGCTCATCCATTGCCTTTTCGACCTGATCAAACAGTCGGAGGACCTGCTGTTGCGTGCGGTCTTGTTCCTCGGTTTTTTCGCGGATTAATCGGACGATTTGTTTTTGACCCTCCGTGAGTTGCGCGAATCTTCTCTTCAGGTCAATGACCTCCTGTGCCAGCACATCACCGGAGCGGAGCACCTGCTCCAGCCGGATAGTTTCAATGACGCGCTCTCTTTCTTCTGGAGTGAGCTGCTGCCATTCCGCCCTGACAGTCTCCGGTATAATTGGCTGAGCCGGCGTTGCTTTGGGTTTGGCTAGCGTGGGGGGTGGACTAATAGGAAGCCGCTCTGCCACCTCTGCTACCCGGCTCGCTCGATACCCGTCTTGCGTCAGAACCGACGCGAGCTTCTTTGCTTCCGACTCAGTGGCAAACTGCATGACATAGACAATATAGCGATTCATGTCCTCTACAATATCAATACCTGCATAGCCGTCGCTTTCCAGCTGATCCTTCAGGTTTCGTGCATCGGGTTCCCGGCTAAACTCATTGACCATGATGCGGAAATTCTTTTGGACTGTGGCACCGCCACCCGCGGCCAGTTGTGCTGCGCCACCAGCCATCATAACAATGTCGCCGGGGCTGAGACCCTCCTCAGTCAGAAACTGCTTTGCACCCTCGGCCTCATTGGTGGACAGGTAGTTGCCCTGAAGCACGGTAACACCTTGATCGGCCTGAATCAGATGCACCGGCGCATAGCCCCACCCTTCAAGTTGTTTCTTCAACCGTTGCGCAATGGTCTCGTCCAGCTGCGTGCCAATAGTAATGCGGTAGGTAGCACCTGCTTCTTCAGAGGGAGGAGATGGTGTCGGAGCCGCTGGAACCTCTGGCATTGGTTGCTCAGGAGGAGCAGCCGGCGAGATTGCCAGTGCTTGCACAGGTGCACCAAGATTCTGGACAATCACATTGTCGAAGAAGAGAAAGTTATCCCACTGACCAATACCGCCACTGCCGCGGGAGAACTCAGCGTCTGTAGCACTTATCGAAACGGCTCCGGCGTAACTAAGCGAAATCTCGCTTCCCTTGAAACTCAGCACGAAGTGCTTGCTATCCGCAGGCGACTTTCCTCTTTCAATTGATGGGATAGTGATCCCGCCCACGCCGTCCACTGCTTTCGCCAGCATGATACGATTGCCAGCGCTGACCTTTTCAATAGTCAGCACGCGCTTATCCTGATAGGTCTCCAGGTAGCCTTCGTAGTGGTTGTTTGGGTCTTGCCAGCGGCCAACGAGGATGGTTTTCCCATTGGCCTGGGGCGCGAGCATCCAGGCATCTACTTGCAGCTGGTAATCAGTCCAGTCTGCCGCGCCGGGAACATTGATCAGAGCGTAGGAATAGGTTCCCAAGATATCGTCCCCATTCCCTGTGGCAAACTGCCCATTCTGGAGATACCAGAAGCCAACAGCCGGCGCATTTAACGTTACCCAATGCTGGGGTTTGCTGCCATCCATCCCCGTGAAGGTATCTGAGAAGAGTACCTGGGCCTGTGCCATCCCAGCGATCAGAAACACGGCTAGCACAGAAATGAGACATAAGAACTTTTTCATTCTAAAAATCCCCCTTTCGAATTATCTTTCCATAAGACATATGTCCAAATCAGCTTGATGTCAATATCCAAAAGATGCCCAACGGGTTGTGAATAGGCAAGTTGTTGCAGGGCTTTTCATGCGACGGAATTAAAATCGAAGTTTATTTTTTTACCGCCCTGAGAGTCAAGCAAAAAAGCCGCCCTTATCGAATCATCAGGCAAGACTGATTGTGGGGAATAGGAAAATGAACCGTCCGCGAGTTGCTGTAGATACTTAACTTGTAAATACAAAGCCATTCCAGAGGAGACGCTGATGGTGAAGGACTTTGAGGACGTTCAAAGTCCGCAAATGGAGCTGAAAACAGCCGGTCAGCATTTAACTGCCCATGCAAGGAGTATGTGAGAAGACGGCCCAGCAGACTTGGCCGAGGTACTGATAAAATGGAGGTCTTTGGGTAAATCTTTCCGGATGGAAATCGTCTGTCGCTAAGCTTGCGCGTATTGCCCAGGAGCAGCCCAAGAGCGCACCGGGAATGCTGCTCCCATGCGGTGGACCTGGAACGATTATCATGCGCGGTAAAACTTGAGCTCGACGTGCGGTGGACACAGGCCCTGTGCGGCCAGGAGCTCCTGGAAGCGTCTGATGCCCCTGAGCTCGCACTCGCCGAGGTCGTATTGCATGTTTCGGCTCAGGTACTGGTAACAGAGCGATTCAGGAATGTTCAGGTGCTGGCTTTCTGCGCGCGCAATGTCTGCAAGGTGTTTCAGGCCGTCCTGTTTACTTCGCACGAGCACGCGGTCGAAACCCCGCAGATGTTGGCCTTCTCGCACTCCCCAGAAGGCAAATACGAATGGAAGACCACTGAGCTGGTGCCATGCCTCGCCGAGGTCATAGCGGTACGGAAACGGTTCTTGCACCTGCATGGCAGCGTTGCCAATGATGAGAAACGCGTCGCAGGAGCTCTCCTTGGAGAGCGGAAAGCAGGAGATCGGTTCTTCAGAAAGCGTTAGCACTGGGCTGATTTGAAAGTGCTCGCGCAGTAGCACGCGGAACAAGGCAATGGAGCTCAACGAGCTACGATCAAGCAGCACTGAGCTAATCTGTTCCACTGGCACCTTTGAGAAAAGCACTACACTCCGCGCTTCACCCTTGCAGGCAATTGAGATGCCGGGCACAATGCTATAGCCGGGATGATGAAAGTATGCGGCCACCGGAATAATGCCCACGTCAACCTGGCCAGCATCGAGCATCGCCGTAAGGTCACGAGGCACTGCCGCTATGACCTCAAGGCCAGGCGCCAGAGCTTCAATGTTCCAGATCAGTGGCTTGACGTTCAGATAAGGCACTACGCCGAGGTGCAGGCCAGCGTATGGGTTGGGTTTAGCATGGGTGTTCATAGGTGGTTCTTACCGTTAAACAACGCGAATTCGTTTGATACCGACGCCGATCTCGCGAGCGTCTTCAACGCCGAAAATATCACATGGTCGGAACAAACCGTTCTGATGCAGATGTACCTCCAGGACAGATTTGTCTGGCACCGGCGTTAAATTCACCCGCAAGGTCTGCCAGCCTGGCTTGATGCTATGCTCCAAGGTCAGCGGGATATCATTGACGACAATGGAGAGGGTAAACCGCCCGGCCACACGACGCGGCACTCCAAAGAGCTCGATCTCCAGCTGGGATGCCGCTGGATCGCCTTGCAGGAAGCAAATTGCATCGCTAAGGGGATAGCGAGCTTTCTCGACGCCAATGATTTCGGGCGGCCGCCATCCCACGCGGTTCAGATGCGAGAGATCCTTATAGAAATCGATTTCCTGTTTCAATGCGGCGGCAGGAATTTGGCTGCGAATGACTCGCCGTAATACCGGAAGATTCTTTTCAAATGCAAAGATGAGCTCGGCCAGCGGTTCGGGTAGGATAGTTGATAGGTTCGACCCCTCCGGTATTGGTGTTGTGCGCAACTTCGCTGGCACCCTCCGCACGCGCCGTATCTTTGTTGCGTAAATATTCACCACGCATCCCAACCAGACGAATGGTAGCAAGCCGCAGCGCGAGGACGCACGCATACCGGCATACTGCTGTGGGTCAGGATGAAGGTTGAAACGTCTGAGCAGTTTGCTGACTCGGTGTCCGAATGCCGGACTGTAGCATTCAATCGAAATCTCCCCGAAGCCGGTTTTGCGCAGTGCCTGCCAGAATGTAAAAACCGTAGGCGCCTTCTCGTTGATTCCTTCCTGGTAGTCGAGCAAATAGTCGAGGTACTGCTTTTCGCTATCCAGAACCGAGCGTCCGGGTTCGCAGACAATGACCAATGATCCTGCGGGCTTCAGGATGCGTGCCATTTCCGCAAAGGCACTTGGGATATCGGGCAGATGATGCATCGTTGAGCGGCAGAAGACCACATCAAACGTCTCGTCATCGAATGGAAGTAATGTTGCCTCACACACGACACGACGCAGCCCTGCAGCATCGGCATCAATTGGCGCTATCCCGTCAAATGCTTGATAGAAATCGTGAACCTCCTCTGTATGCAGCGAAAAGAGACGCGGATTGAGAAGGTCGAGCGGTGAGAAATCCGTCGCTACTACTCGCGCCCCTTTTTGACTCAGCACGTAGGAGGTTTCGCACATCCCCGCTCCCACATCGCAGATCAGTGGCCTTTTGCTGAAGTCAATGCGGCTGATCCCGCTGTAGAACGTTGTCCGGTAGATGTGAATCGAACTTGAAAACTCGCTGAATTTCTCTTCCAGGCGGTCCCGCTCAATGCGGCGCTGCCGGAGCCGCTCGTAAAAGTGCGAGTACATGAGGAGCTCGTGAATGGTATGGAGAGTTTGAGGGCCACGCGTTACCAGGTATGGAATTCCGTTACGGATCGGGTAGCGATCGGTGCACTTTGCGCAATCTAGATGCTCTTCAGCGGAGCTCAGCTCGTCAACCACCCGAGCGTTGGCAAACCGGCAGCCGCAGCGCGGACATCGGATTATCTCTGCGAGCGGGAGCTGGAGATTTGAAACCATGAGTGTGTGGGTTACTTTCTCTTTCAACGGGCGAGCCGCCCGCCGCGGCGGGTCGCTCCTATATCAATCCAGGATGAGGCTCCAGGAACGACGAGCCCTGCACCTTTGAAGTTGCGACAACCGATGCAGACGGTCTGTCGCGGAACAGAACCGATTTTGCGTGTCTTACCTAAAAGCTGTCAACCACTTCCTTCTCCGAGATAGCTCGGACGATGTGTCACGGTGTTTGTGCTTCAAGTTGTTGTCCCTTTGCCTGACTGACAACCCTTTCTAGCTTTTCGAGATTCTTAATTGCTTCAGTATTGGTCGGATCTATGTCGAGCGCATATTTCCACTCCTTGCGGGCAAGCTCGAATTGGTCCAGATTTGCATAGGCTGATCCCAGGCTTATGTGGTACCTGGGATCGTTCGATTTAAAGCGGATGGCCGTTTTAAAATAATCTGCAGCCTGTTGATACTCGCGGGTCAATGCATAGGTCAGGCCAATGCCGTAGTAAAACACGTCGAGATATTTCCAGTTGTGCGGATACTGGTTGAGGCCTTCCTGGTAGAGCCTTCGCGCCTCCAGATAATCCGGCTCTTTTGCCTCAATCAGCAGGGTGGCAAGATTAACGTAGGCTTCATAATACGTGGGATTTTTCTTGATGGTCAGGCTGTAGAACTCAATTGCCCTCTGCTCGTAAGAGGCGGCATGGTCGAGATAGCGCTCAGATTGGCTGAATTTGCCCTGCACTTTCAACACATTGCCTTTCTTCAGCACCTCTTTCCGTTTATCAGCATATGAGTGCGCCAGGCCGTAGTACGCATCGCTGTTTGTCGGTGCAACACGCATGACCGTTTTCCAGAACGCCACTTCATCCTTCCAGTCGCTATTCCTGACGGCCGAACGCAACGCATAGAGCAATATCAGGCATACGAAGATGGCCCACGCGAACTGCGCGGCTACGCGTTTTGGTCTGGTCCTGGTGCCGTATCTCTCCACTCCTCTTGCCAGCACTCCGCCAACCACGGCACAGAACGCGATTGAGGGTAAGTAAAGAAATCGCTCGGCCATGATGTCGCCAAAGGGAACAATATTCGATACGGGAAGCAGCGTGATCAGAAACCAGAGCAAGGCAATGGCCAGCGGGTGGCGCCGAGCTGCAGCGTATACACTCAGCCCCAGGTACCCGATGATAGTTGCCAGGCCGATAAGCACCCAGAACGACAGAATTGTCTTAGCCGCCTCAATGAAGTAGTGGTCGAACAGCAGAATAGGGAAGTTATAATCCGCATTGAGCGTGAGCGGAAAGATCAAGAGCTTAAGGTAGAGGAAAAAGACAATTGGCATTGACATAATGAATTGAATACCAGGCCGCTGTGCAAAGTATGTCATGTCTTTGCGGATGCCAATTTCCTCGACTACCCATACCCGAATAGTCATGTAAAGAATTGCAACCGCGAGGTAAGGGAGGTACGTGTGCACGTATGCGGCAATGCGAGAGGGAAAGATGCGGCTGTTGAGGGAATTTTCTTTGCGCAGGTTCTCCAGCATGATCAAGACGATCGGCAGGACGATCGCCGTCTCTTTGCTCAGGAGAGCGCAGAAGAAGCAGGCGAGCGAAAGGAGTGTGGGTGTTGACGTATAGGTCTCACCCGGGGTGCGTCGCAGGTAGAAGAGAATCGCCAGAAGAAAGAAAAGGGCACAGAGCGATTCAGCACGGCCCACAATTGAGGCTACCACCTCCACGTGTACCGGATGCACGGCGAAAATGGCTGCTGCAAAAAAGGGAAGGTAGCGCGACGGGTGCAGCCGCTTGATAAGAAGATAGATCAAGATGCAGACGCCGAAATGAATAAGAAGATTGGTGATATGAAATGGTAGGGTGCTTACTTCTGGTGGAAAACCATACAGTGCAAATGGACTTTCTCGGAGCCCAATGGCGCGATCTACCATAAACGACAGCTCCACGAGCGGCCGATAGAGCGACAGGTCGGGCATATGGGGCGGGAATGGCTTGGTAAAGATCTCTTTTAGGTACTTGAGATCAGTAATATATTTATTCTCGGCGATGTACGGACGATCGTCGAACGTGAACTCATTGGTGAGGGAATTAGCAAAGCTCAGCAGCACGAGTAGCCCGAGAAGCCCTATTGCGTACTTGTCAGCAAGCCAGTATCGAGGGCTTCCGACAGCATCAGGTGCGGCCTTCTGGCTGGTGCGCTTATCCTTTTTGCGGACCACCGGGTCTTTCCTCCTCTTTTGACTTACTGGCCGGTGGTTTGCGTTGGCCGAAGAAACTCAGATGGTCCGGTGGAGTAAATAGGAGCAGTATCTTCTCAATCGCAAATGTGAGATTTCGCACCAGGGATGCAATTCTGCGTCGTTTCCCGCAGGCGTAGTAGACAAGCTGTTCCAATTCGAAGTAGAGCATCAGCTCGCCGTATTCCATACTAGGCTGAAAGAATGACCGCAAGGCATCCACTACCCGGATAATTCCCACGTCTTCTAAGACAGAAGGGCATTGAAACACAGGGGGAATTGATACGCGTGCATAGCGCCGCTCGATTCTTGGAATCAGCACACGTGCGCAGACGTCAATGATTGCACTGACCAGGCGCGAATTGCCTACATGCTCGTAGGCGAGCAGGTGGCCATCTGAACGCAAAGTCTGGCACAGCCTCTCCAGCGCAGCCTGCGGATCATGGAGATGATGCAAGGCATCTTTGGAGAGAAGCAGGTCAAAGCAGCCGGAACGGAACGGAGGATACATGGGGTCGGCACAGACGTACTGAATTTCTTGGCCGACCGTGGAGGCATGGTTTGCCGCAACCGAAAGTGCGCCATGGCTGATGTCCATGCCAACGACGTCAATTCCCTGATACGCGGCTTCCAGTCCAAACTGGCCGCCACCGCAACCCACATCCAGAGCGCGCTTGCCGCGAAATTGAGCAAGCGGACCAAACATCTTCCTTCCCAGGTGATCGGGCCAGACCCCGTAGCGGCGCGTCCTGTCGCGTTCATCAGGTTCAAGCACTCCGTAGAGGTAGTACGCTGGATGTGTGCCTTTCTGGCGGATGTCCAGAATTGATTTATCACCAATGGCAGCGTATGCGTGAAAGAATTCTCCCCAGTAATACGCCTCCTCGCGCGTGCGCTGTTCTTCCACTGTGCGCGTCACGCTCTGGCGATTAGCCAGGTTGAGTGGAAAGCCTTCGCGTAGGATCGCCTGAGGCACGGCTGCTTCATACTTGCGCAGCAGCGCCAGTTCTTCACGTTCGTTGCGCAGTCCGTCTGGCACGAGCACAGGAATCCCATTGATTACCGGAAACCAGCGATGGCAAGCGGGACACGTAAGAATGGCGTCTTCGATCATCACAGAGTTGCACGCCGTGCATGGATGCTGATTTGCTGTCTGCTCCGCACGAATGGGCTGATTCTGGTGTGCGCAGTATGTTGAACAAGGAGCTATGAAGACATTTTGACCAGGCGGTCGTGTGGAAGACTTTAGACGAATAATGTCCAGAGGGGCCACGGAGTCCAGCGGGCATGCCAGGATGTCGAGGAGGCGCAATCGCACATTCTACCTCCTCAGCAGGCTAGAGAGCAAGTGTCGCAGTGTGAGTGCAAGGCGAACGAGGCGCGATCCTTTGAGCGTGGCGAGTTCCGATTGTAGGCGTGCAATCTTTGCCTCGCGTTTTGCGCGGATGCGCATGAGCTGGCGCAATTGCCCAACGTAGTTGATCTCCCTGGCCAGCTGGTGAAATTTCAGGTAAAATTCGTAGAATGTCTCGGGTGAGACCTGCTCGCACAGGTACGGATAGCGCTCCAGATCGAAGTTATCAGGATCAAATCCCAGTTGGCTCCAGTCCATGTTCTCACTCACGATGCCTTTCTTGCGCGCTTCTTCCCAGACCGTGGTTCCGGGGAGCGCCAGTAGCGGCCCCATGGACACGCGATCCAGACGGTCCTTGTTCCGCTCAACAAATTGAAAGGTTTCCATCATATCGTCCAGGGTTTCCGGTGGAGCGCCGATAATCAGATTTGCGCCAATAGAGATTCCATGCGGACTGAGCAGATCAATAGCCGCTTGATTGCGCTTCGGTGTTGCATTGTTCTTATTGTAGTAGCTAAGAATTTTATTGGTGTTCGCCTCGAATCCAAAATCAACTGAGTTAAAATGCAGGTCGTGGAAGAGCTGCGCGAGCTCTTCGTTTATCAGATTCACGTGGCCGTAGGAGCGAAAGGTGACACCCTGGTGTAACTGGCGCTCCTTGATGAGCTTGCAGATTTCTTTGAACCGCTTCAGATGACCGATGAAGAGATCGTCGAAAAAATAGATCTCCTCAGGATCGTATTTCTTGCGCAGAAATTCAATCTCCTTTACCACGTACTTGGCAGAGGAATAACGAAATCTTCGCCAGTGGAGGGCAGACGCGCAGAAGGCACAATTGTACGGACAGCCCCGCGACGTGATCAGATGAGACTGTTCTGCATACGGCACTTTCCACCGATCACCCAGTACATCACGGTCAGGGTAAGGCAGAACGTCGAGATTTGGAATCAGCTCCCGGAGGGCTGTGACGCGCACACCGCCGTTTTCGTGAAAGCAGATGCCCAGGATTTTTGCCAGGTCAGTTGGGATTGGCGAGCAATCGTGATAAAGGCGAACCAGCTCAGTAAATGTAAGTTCGCCTTCTCCGATCATACCGACGTCAAACACAGAGGGCAGCGTGTGCGGCAGCGAGGTAATGTGAATCCCGCCAACAATAATGGGAATTCCCAGTTCTTCCTTGACCCGTTGCGCAATTTCCACAGCCGAGTTGAAATTCTCGGTTGCGGAAGAAATGCCTACTAGATCTGGTTTCGCTGCCAGAACCTCGTCAACCGTATGATGATAAGTCACCTCCGCAAACCAGTACTTTTGTTTCAGATACGCCGCCAGGTATCCAATACCCAGTGGCGGCAAGGACGACTGATACGGAATCACCGGATTGAAGGCTCTGATAAACGCGATTCGCATGACCTGTCACTCGCTGAGTGAGTGAAATACGTATTTCGAAAAACGTTTAGACTATACTCAGCCGTCTCGCGAAAGTGCAATACAAAATTTGCTCGCAAGCCTAAGGGGGTTGTGTAAAAGAGCTCATGATAAGCCGTCAAGTCGCCAAGTGAGTACAGTGTCCAATGTTACATTGTGCTCTTCTTTGCGTCTTTGCGCCTTTGCGTGTGGTATAGCGGAAAACGAGGACAGAGAAAAGCCGGGCAAAGCCGAGAGAACCATTTCAGCATTGACTTTGCCTGGTGAAAAACAGTACGTAGGAGAAAAACTCATTTCGCTTGATCGTATGCAACAACCGCTAACTGACATCCGATCGTTTTTCACATCTCACCGCAACGTCCTGCTTATTCTGGTGATTGCCTCCGCAGGTCTCCTGCTTGTGCATGGAAGAGCGATCACGCGTTTTCTCCAGGGAGAAGATCCCCTTGTGCAAATCTATATAGATGATTTTCGCACTCAAGATCAGCGCGTACGAAAAGACGCCGTAGAATTCACCGGTGCATGGCAGGGATTTGACAAAGGATTATTGCTCGCCTCAGGCGAGGAAGGCAGCATCACGTATCGGTTCAGTAAAGCGCCTGAGGAAGTACCGGTCTACTTACGGCTATGGTTTCGTCGTATTGGAGGCATCGAGAACAGCCTGACGTGTGTGGCAGGGGAAAAGACATTTCGGCTGAAGAACACTGACTTTCACGGCCAGCGCGTTTATCTCACAAGAACAGTTGCTGATAGCGGATCATTCGATCTAACCCTGAAGGCGGTTATTGACCCGGACGTGAGACGAATTCCTGCACCGCTGCTAAGCAAGATTGAAGTCCACATCTTCAGCCCGCAGGCTGCCCGCTTAGTGCGCATCCCTTCGCTCCTGGCCCTTCTGCTTCTTCCTTTTCTCTGCTATGCGCTGTTGCAGCGCTTCTCAAGACGAGACGATCTTTCCCTGGTAATTGCGCTGGTAATATACGGAGGCGCACTGCTCGCAAGCAGACTGGCTGGTGGGGTGCTGGCGTATCTCAATTGGGTTTATGTTGCGCTGCTAGTTTTTCTCTGGGTGGATGTGCTTCGGCGTCGCGAATATGACCGGGCAAGGAATGCTCTCTTTGCCTTTACAGTGTTTGCCATAGTGCTACTTGCATTTTGTGTTCGCTGGAATCTCATGGTGGAAAAGGCGGGTCATCTGCTTGATCCGGATGCCCGTGGTTACTATGCTATCGCGACGACATCGCCGGGCCTGTTTCAGAGCGCTTGCGATATTCCTCCATACGTGCGGGAGCCTTTTTTCATCTGGGCGATTAGAATCTTTTATATTTTTACTCCATCTACGGAGACCAGTCTCCGTTTTTTCACTCTGCTTCTTTCGCTTGGCGCTCTCGTGGCCGGCGCTTATTTCGGCCGCGCGATATGCAACGCGTTTGTCGGGCTGGTGGTTGCGTTTTTAATGGCGATCAATAGCAATCTTATTTTCATGAGCGTACGCGGACTGCGCCTCGAGCTTTATATGCTGGTGATCCTGGCATTTGCCGCCTGCCTGATGTTTTTGCGGCCCAAGACCGTTCGTAGATTTTCGCTTCTGGGGATAACAACAGGGATTCTGCACCTGAGTCGCATTACCTCGCTTAGCTTCACTATTTTCCTGCTTCCGCTCTTAGGGGTTATCAAGCGGTGGAAAGCCACGCAAGTTATGCTCGCGCTTGGCATCGGGCTGCTCCTGCTGACTCCGCACCTCGTTTTTAACTACTTCTATAATGATTCCGGCGATCCCTTCTTCTCAGGCAATATCCACGCCCGCTTTTACCGCAACATTGAATTTCAAGGTCAGCAGGGCTTTCCGTCAGTGGATGCCGTGCGTGCTAATCCTTACACTGGCCCACCAATTACCACGTTTCAATATCTCTTTGGCCTTCATACAATTCCTGAGGTGGTATATGCGAGTCTGCGCGGCTTTGTGCGCATCTTTTTCACAGCCTATGCGAAAGGTATCTTGCTCGAGGGCAACGTGGTGCTGTTTGCCCTTTACCTGGTGGGCCTGGTCAGTCTCCTGTGCTCGCCCTCACGGATGCTATTGCTCATAATGTTTTTCGTAGAGATGCCGATACTATTCATTGCAGGCAAGGCAGTGGACTGGCGATTGGTGGCGCACATCGCACCATTTGTTTACTGCTGTGTGGGTATGGGGTTTTATACGGTAGCCCGCGGGTGGTGGCAGCTCATTGCGCGTGGTCGGCGCCAGCAGGCAGATTAGTAGATAACCTCAACACGCCAAGCGACCTTAAATAGATAAAAAGAGATTATTTTGATTGACGTTGTAGGGGCACGCCGCGGCGTGCCCCAATGCAAAAAATGGTGCTTGACATGAGGCGGCACCTTGCAATAGACAAGGCTTATCGAAGCATGGGATCCAGATTCAAAGATGTTAGGCGAAATGGCACTCGCAAATAAAAACAAGAAAGGAGCCAACTATGGGTAGAGCTGGCATATACTTGCTGGTGTTGGGAGTCGCCGCAGTAGTTTTCACAGGGTGTGCTGCAGGATTGGGCAGCGGGTTAACTTCGGTACCTATGCCTATGTTATTTGCCGATTATAAGGTACCATGCAACAGGATACAAGCCCCTGAGGGTGAAGTTGCTACTGCCTCCAAAGTTGGAGAAGCGGAGGCTATTAATGTTCTCGGCATCGTAGCAGTCGGCGATGCCAGCATTCAGAGCGCCATGAAATCTGGTGGGATTACTAAAATTCACCATGTGGATTGCCATGTTTATGGTATCCTGGGGATCTTTGCTCAAGTAACCATACTTGTGTATGGAGAATAAAGGTGAAACCGATTTCTGGCGGGTGCCAATTGCCTAAAATTTCATGGGGGCAGGTTTAAAACCTGCCCCTTACAATTTACATCCACTGCATAATTGTGATGACAAATGTCGGGCCAATGCATGAATTGCCCCAGTCAAATTGTAGGGGCGGGATAACCCCGCCCCTACTTCATTAATTGCGCAGTTTTTCACGAAAAAGCGGCTTTTAATCCTCTAGGGTGTTGGGGAAGGTTGGGCTTCTTCTTGCTTCTTGCGTTCGCGTGCCAGCTGATCGGCAGCGAGTTTGCGAAACATGGTGGCCTGGGGATTACCCGGATCAATCTGCATGACTGCATCCCATTCTTCAATTGCCTTTTCGTAGTTGCCTTCGGTATAGAATTCCATTGCGCGTATGCGATGATTGGCAATCTTGCGCGAGTGCTCGTCTTGTGTCTTTTCCTCCAGCCGTTCTTTCTGAACCGCGGTCTGATGTCGGGCCAGCGTATCCAGTGCTTTGATGACAACAGAATCCATGGCTGGCCCTTCGCGCTGGATTTTGGCCAGAAACGCCTTTTTGTATTCCACTGCAATACTGAGCAGAATGGCGGCCCGTACGTTCAGAGGATCAAGCTCCAGGACGTGTGCCCAACGGTCAATGGCCTCGTCATAGTGATTCTCATTGAAGGCCTTCAGGCCTTTAATATAGTTTTCGTCAACCATACGCTGCTGAATCAGCATCTCGCGCTGATCGGCATTCAGATTCATAAACGCGCGTTCAAGCTGGCGCAGCGGAATTGAACTCGTAATCTTGTTGCCCTGAGAGTCGAACAGAAGCGGGCCAAGATACTCTTCCGACTCTTTCATCACGATCCGATCCTTGAATCGCTCCCAGAACTCAATGCGTCTTCGCGGGGTATCGAGCTCGGGATTAGCGGCGATGATTTCTTCGATCATTTGCCACGTCTGGTTGTCGGACGGGATTGTGACAAGAGCCGCGAAGCGAGGTTCAAAGGGATTCTGAAGGGAAGCTCCCCAGATGTATTTTAGTAGTTGAAATATAACAAAGTCGCCGTCAGTGCAAAATTTGATGCTGTCAGAAGGAAGCTGCGAGCCAGTTGTGCTTTGTCGAGATGCGGCGTCTTCCCCTGGTGCGGTCTCAGGTGCCCAGAAACCCACGGTCACCTCGCCCGTGCTCTGGTCAGCAACAACGCCCAGGCGGTTAGGTTCCGAAGCCTGTAGTGATTTGGCGAGGAGCGTGCGGGCTGTTTCAAAGGCGAGGTTCATCTGCTCCGCTTTTTCCCGTGTCTTTATGCCATCCAGGTTGCGCACCGCGATCAGCACGTAGTTTGTCGTCTCAGTAATCTGAATCACATGGCGCTTCATGGTATACTTCACCAGGAACGAGTCGGACCCTCCATGGTCAATCCAATCCCGGTAAAGCACGGCCCAGTTTCGCAGGGGAATCAGTTTGTCTGAAAGCTCTGGCAGGATAAACTCGCGATTGAGAACCTGCGAAATCCACTGCGCGGCTTCTGCCCTTTGCTCAGGCGTGACAGAGCCAAGGTGATTCTCGATCTCTGGTTTCTTTGGCCAGCTCAACTGCTGAAATGCCCATTGAGGCACTGCCATGCGGATAAGTGCTTCGTGGTCCAGATCGCCAATGATGGCAGGAACAGGCAAATTAAGGTTCAGAGCTTCGGGCAATGTATATGAGGGGGCGCCACCAGCGGGCGGTTTTGTCTCCTGTGCACCCGCTATTATTACAACGCACAGAATCAGGCTACCTACTACCATTATCATTGCCTGCTGAAAACGAGGGAAAATTCTCAGTTCCATGATTGTCTCACTACTCCTTGTAAGATTCTTCAACCCTTATCTCTTAGCCAGGGCCCTCCGGTCTGCTTTCATCTACCCCGGCATTTTTTACACTGCCAGGATAAAGACTTAGGATTGTATTAAAGGGATTCGGGGGCACCAGGTCAAGTTCTAACGTACTCATACATCCCTGACGGGGCGAAAATTGGCATTTACCAACAAGGGGCAAATTCTCCCTGAGGTTCATTAAAGACTGTCACAGAGACCTAAGGCCACGGAGATCTTCAAAAGAAGGAATCTCTCTTTGGATAAATCCGTATCACTCAGCCGCATTATCCGACTATTACTTCCTCTTCCCTGGAGGGAGAGGATCAAGGTGAGGTTGAAAATGCGCCTTGTGCGTGGCGATCATCTGCCTGAAAATGAAATTATCCGCCTCCGGCGTATTTATTAGCCTCTGGGGCATTTATGCACCTCAGCCGCATTATCCGACTATTACTTCCTCTCCCCTGGGGGGAGAGGAT
>CAYVXD010000018.1:0-43190 GCA_964454265.1 uncultured Candidatus Sumerlaeota bacterium
CGCTCTCCGCCTACGGCGGACAGTCGGCGTTATAGAAAACTCCCCGACTGCTCAAATATGTAGCACTTTCAGCGGCAATCATTGTACCATCCAAAGAGTAATAGCCAGATGGGAATGAACGATGCGCAAAGCCTCGGCATATCGTACCCGTAAATGGTTATGACTGCGCAGGGCATTGTTAAATACAATAACCAATAACTATCTTTTTTAATCAAGAACCGCATTTCTCGTCTGGGCTATGAAGCCAGACTCCAGCTCCAGGCACTGAGAGGAGCACAATTATGTTCTGACTTTCGCGAGTGCCACGCGACTCAAATACCGGACTTTCCAAGTGCCCTCCACCGACTAATCTAAGCAGGAATGCCGGGGCTCGGCCGAGCAGACAAGCCAATCCACTCGCTTGCCAAAGGACATTCATCCTCAGGCGCTACTGGTGAGCCTGCTCGTTAATTACCTGGCCCGTGCGGCAATCATGTTTGCAAACTCACTGAGCGCCTTCAACTTAGCCCTGGCCTCAAGCTTCTCTTCGTACCCATCGGCCTGCTCAACTTGGTAGTACTGAGCTCGCGCGGCGGACACAAGAGGCTCGAACTCTTCTATTTTGAAAGCAGCCTGTTCCGGATCGTTCAGCATAACATACTCCTTTGCCAGGGCAAAATAGAAATCCGCCAGCAGTACGCGATGTGCATAAATTCTCTTGCTCTCGCCGTTGTCCTGGATCAGCTTCTGTATTTGGATGACGGCCTTTTCGACCCCATCTCTTATTACCATGCGATTCTCTATCAGCAAAACAGCGTATTCAACCTCAGCGTTTTCTTTCTCCACCTCTGCCAGCGCCTCATACGGTGTTTCCTCGTAGAGCGTAATGAGCTGATCCAACTGTGCAATCTTATCCTTGAGGGCATCCATATACCCCTGCAATGTCCTTTGCTCCAGCGGCTGGTTGATAATCTCATTAAATTCCTCGGCTATAGTCATCTTCTCTTGCGCCAATGGTTTCAATTCCGTGTTATTGCCCAGCACGTGCCGGTAATTAGCAATCGCCTTTTGATAATCCCCCAGGCGTTCATAGGCCTGGGCACGGGCAAATGCCACGATATCGCGAAATCTGTCGGGATAAAGCTCCTGGTAGTTCGCCAGTCGGACAATGGTAATCTTGAAGATATTGTTGCCAGCCGCATCCCGGGGATATGGAAAGCGGTAGATGTCGTCCTCAAGATGCCACTGAAAATCTGCCAGAATGCTCAAGAGATTTTCATAGGGATACACGGGAAGTTCCCGCCGGTGGGCGGCACATCGGAGACTTGCGCTCGAGAGGGCGAGAAACGCAAGGAGTATCAGAATTGCCAACGGCCTCGTCAAGCAGATCATTGGGCTGAAAAGTGAAGTGTTAGCTGTTGCATCAAAGTAGCTGGGCGAGACGCCCCGAAGCGCTTTGCACTCGTCTAGGCGAGGACGCTGTTTCGCGCTGAGTAGACCGCTCACTGCTTTATTGTTGTGAGATCGACCGGTTTCCCTCCGCACTCTTCGATCCACTTGTTGACCGTTAGCACGTCTGGTCCGTTAAATAAGATGTATTTGGTGTAATACTCAACGGCTTTGTCCAATCTCTTCAGGTAATTATGATAGATAATCCCGAGCCCAAGATAATAGTCAGGATTCTGAGGGTCTAGCTCAATCGCGCGCATATAGTGGCTCTCCGCCTGCCGAATCCTGCCAAGCTTTGTGTAGGCCAGGCCCAGGTTAGAATAGGTCTCCGCACGACGAGGATTATAGTTGAGTGCCTCTTCAAAGTCGCCAATTGCTGTGCGTGGGCGATCCATGATCAACTCAATCCCCCCACGTTCGTTCAGCGCTGTAGTAAGTATAGCCTTATTTTCTTCAGAGAGTGATAACTCGTAGCGCTTCAGGGTTTCGATAACCTTCTCAAACAGCTCCCGCGCCTCTTCATAGCGCTTCCATTCTCGATAAATCGTTCCCATCAGCAGAATCGCTTCGGGATGCCTGGGTTTGATGTCCAGCACCCATCTCAAATTTTCCTCAGCCCTCACCAAGTCCTTGAGCCTCAGATACGCCTTGCCCAGGCCAAAATATGCTCGAAACCTCTGATCATTGATGACATGTGCCTTTTTAAAATCCTCGGTCGCCTCTTCATATTTCCCGCCAGCGAAATAAATCTCCCCTCTCATACACAGCGCATTATAATTAGCTGGATTATAGAGAATCTCATTATCCAGCTCGCGTAGCGCCCGCTCTTGGTTCTTCTGCTCATGATAACACATGGCCAGGTAATAATGCGCATCGGGAATCCAATTGTCAATGCGTAAGGCCTTCTCAAGATGATCAATGGCTTCCTTGCACTTGTTCTGCTTAAGATAGAAATAGCCCAACTTAAACCAGCTCTCTTTGAAACTTGGCAGCACCTCGACTGCCTGTTGTAGATATGCTACGGCCTGTGACACGTTACCATTTTGCTCAGCAGCATCAGCCAGCCTATAGTACCCCTCGGCCATACGCATCTTGCATTGCAAGGTTTTCATAATCCCCGTGTCAGCCACAATCCGAAAGTGCTTGATCGCGGGAAGGTAATCCGCGAGTTCGTAATACAACAACGCCACGGAAAAGTTGTACTCGCACATTTCTTCCTCGGAGAGTGAGTCTGCCCCGTATTTCATGCCTTTCAGATATTCCTGGATGGCAACGCGCTTAGTGGGCGCAAGCTTGGAAAGGAGCTCGGCCAGCTTTAGGTAAGCAGGATAAAATTCTTCCTGAATCGCGATGGAGCGCCGAAGTTCCTCTTCCGCCTTCAGATAGTCCACTCGATTGAGGTAATCCAAGGCTTTTTGGTAATGAATATTGGCACGCCTGATCTCAAGACGCTCGCGGGTCGGGCCTTCTGGCACCGGCTTGAGAATCTCGAGCAACATCGCTTCTGCTGCGTCCAAGCTCCCCTCTTGGATCAGCTCGTCAATCTGCCTGAGCGACTCGCCGAAATACTGCTCTTCGCGGTCCTTTATGAGCTTCTGTACGTTCTGAATCTTACGGTCCAGCTCCTCTTCGTTTTGTCCCAGAGCCAGTGCCGTGCGATATAGATTCAAGGCTTTCTCCAGCTGGCCTGCCTCCAAAGCCATATCCCCCTCGATTTCTTCCTTGCTCATGTCGCGTTGCGGTATAATGTTCACAATCCGAGACCTGTCAATGCGAAACTCGCTCTGGGTCGTACGGACCAGAACGTAGGAATCTGTTGTTTCAATGATAGAGCCAACTACAATTCGGCCGTCATTAAGATGGATTTCGTCCGCTGCATAAACAAATACATACCCGAACACCCATGCCAGACCGAGCAGCAGTGTCAGTGTGATGCTAAAATTTGGTCGTGTGTACCTGGTCAATACAACGATCCTCAGGAAAAAAAATCAAATGCACCCAACAGAACATCATATTATCATATTGTAACACCGAGACGCTTACAGTGCTTCAATAATTAGTATAGCCTATACATGGACAGCGTCAACCCAATTGCATCCAGTCAGTTCTGAACAATGCTGTTGTTACAAACGACTATTAATTTTTCAACTCCTGTACAACCAATGCTTTAGAGATCGGTTGTTATTCGTCTCGGAACGCCATCATTACGTCCCGCTCAGGAATCTATACTTGCTGAGGTATTATAGCTGGGGCGCCACGGCCAGGCTATCCACCAGAGGCGGACAAATGCGCAAAATGCCCGCCATATTTTCGATTGGAGGCGGCTGCAATTCTTTGGCAGCAGTGCCTCGGTGTTTTGAGATGCGCAGGATGCCTCTGTTGACTATGACCATCCTCAAATGAGCAAGTTTTGAGCCCATTAAAAAATCGGGTAAATTCGTTGCAGCAGCTACTGCCTGCGTGATAACGGAAAATATTCGGGAGATCTGCTGCGTATTGCCCGATTGTATCTCAGGAGCTTCCCTCCCGGGTAAATCACCTCTGGCCCGACGATTCTGTATCCTCTTCACACGCAACTAACCGAAGGGCATCTTGTCCGCGACGAAATCCTGATACCTCTGTATCACGAGCACCTGGTCCCCACTTAACATAACAAAGAGAAAGTCGAAGTGCTTTGCATACTGCGCAAGGAATTGCTCTGACTGATACGAGGGTACGATTAGGGCGATCTTGTTCTCCTGCAAACGAATAATCTGCGCCTGAGCATCACCTTGTTCCAGTGAAATCGTGCCCTCCGTCCCTGTGTAAAGCCCTCCTGCTTGCAACTTCTTTATCAGCTCTGCCGTGGCACGGTCCATGTCCGCTTTTTCAGAGCCCGACGGCGCTTGAGGCACTGGTGGGCTGTGGTCATCGGCTGGCCCCTGTTGTGCAGCAGCGGCAGGAGCCATATGCAAGGATGGCTCAGCCGTTGGCCCGCTCGCTCCGCCAAATTCCCGCAACATCTGTCCTTCGAATCTTGCGGCGGAGGCTGCCTCTTCTCTCTTCTGCTCCAGAAACCCTAGAAAATGCCGCACAATCAGCAACACAATCCCTACAACAAAAATAAAGATGCTGATGACCAGAAGCAGAGAAAAGAACTTCTCGTAAGGAAGGGTGACAACCTCGGGCCTGGCACCGTTGTTAGTAGCCGAGGAGGACACACCGACCAAACTGATCATCTGATACACAGTCATTGCTCACCTCTATAAGCAAATTGAACTGAATTGTTGCATCAGCAGTACCACTTCAAGATCTTGAATACATAGCAAGATGTACTGGAGATATTAACAAGCCTGCGTTGTGCTCACTGCGTCCGATCAGGCACCTATTGCAAGCAGCTGGCCGCACCGCCGCGCTGATCTGGTTATGGCTTTTCCAGATCAACTTCTTCGATATGGTACTTGCTCATCCGATAAATGAGCTGATGACGTGCAATACCAAGGATTTTTGCGGCTTTGGTTTTATTCCACCCTGCCTCTCGCAGGGCATTAACGATCGCCTCCTCTTCTCGTTTCCAGAGGGATTTGCTGGTATGCACGTCCAGCCCGGATATTTCTCCCTCGCCACACGGATCGAGAAGCACTGCTTTGGAGATGAGCTGTTCATCACAGAGGAGTACGGCCCGCTCAATGACGTTTTTGAGCTCGCGCACATTGCCCGGCCAGTGATATTCCAAAAACCAGGCCTTGGCATCTGCCGTGAAACCCTGACTATGCTTAACATCCTCTGTGGCGAATTTGTTGAGGAAATAGTCGGCCAGGATCAGGATGTCCTCTTTCCGCTCACAGAGCGGTGGGAGATAAATTGGGAAAACATTCAGGCGGTAAAACAGGTCACTTCGAAACCTGCCTTTTTCGACCTCGGCTTCCAGATCCTTGTTCGTGGCTGCAATGACACGAGCGCTGGACGTAATGGTTCTAACGCCGCCCACGCGCTCAAATCCGGCACCCTCCAGTACCCGTAGCAATTTGGACTGAAACGCCGGGCTGATCTCGCCAATCTCGTCGAGAAAGACCGTTCCGTCGCTCGCAATTTCAAACCGCCCCGGCTTTGACCTCACAGCCCCCGTGAACGCACCCTTCTCGTAGCCGAACAACTCGCTCTCCAACAGATTCTCTGAAAGAATCGCACAATTGATGGTTACAAATGGACGCTCATGCCGCGGACCTAACTGATGGATGGCGCGGGCTACCATCTCTTTCCCCGTCCCGCTTTCCCCCATAAGCAGCACAGTCACACTGCTTCCAGCTACCCGCTTAATGAGCTCGTACAGCTGAACGCTCTTGGGCGATTTGCCAATGATGTATTCGTCCGGCTTACACTCCTCGCGCCAGCCGCTGATCTCCAATTCTAGCCTGTTCACGCGAGTGGCATTTTCAATCGCAATGGACGTAAGGTTTGCCAGAATCGCAAGAAACCGCAGATCTTCCTGCTCAAAAGTCACTGCTGGATTCCGAGAGTCAACGTAGATCACTCCAACCACCTTGCCCGCGCGCAGCAGCGGTACACACATGGCCGAGCGAATCTGTTGTTCCACAACACTGTCCTTGGTGCGAAACCGTGGATCCTCCAGAGCATTCGCCGTTGCCACCGAGATCCCATCGTGCAAAACAGTATTCACAATCGTTCGACTCACTGGAATCGTATCGCTGCGTATGCCCCGCCGCACTGCAACCTTCATTGGCAGAGGTTGTCCGGGCCCCTGGGTGAGCATGATAATGGCATGTTCAATCAGCATCACTTGGAACAGATAGTCAACAATCTTCTCGAGCAGGTGCGACAGATTAAAGGTCGAATTTACCTCCTGGCTGATCTCCAGCAGCGACAACAACTGCTTGTGGCTCTTCTCCAGACTATAAGCGCTACCAGACTCAAGCAGTGCTGAAGGATCCAGCACCTCTGAGCTGGATAGCATCCAGGCGATGGTCACATTGCCCGCATCGTCAGTAAGTTCCACTGGTTCCTTGCTCTCTTCCGGAATAAATACATAATTGCGAACCACCTTCTTTTGTTCGCAGACGAGCAAATGATCTTCGGCAACGATTTCATCGCCAGATTTCAAATGCGCCTTGCTCACCTTCTTCTCGTTAAGGAACAAACCATTTTCGCATCCGCAGTCCAAAATAACCGCGGAATCGCCTTCCGTCACTTCTACCTGAAAAAAACGCTTGCCTTCTTCTTGTGACGTTAACTCTACAAATTCATGCCCGCTGGAGATTCCGAGGACGTGTTCTCCTATTCCCAGATCAAATTCCTTCTGCGGTTTCCCCTCATTACTGTAAAGAAAAAGCCTCATATTCTTACTCCTACGGTTCATTATTAGATAATCAAAATGGCGGCTTGCGTGCAAGAGAAAAAGTGGCGCGGGCCCGAGGCTCTCCGTGCTCCTCGCGGTTATCAAGAAACGTTTCATCCAAAATCCGTCTGTCGGTTTGTCGGTTAATGCAAAGGGTAGGGAAATCAGGAGAAGCAATGTGGGTGTGCTAGCACCAAAAAAAATCTAACTCAAGGGAATACAATAGACTGGCAGGAGAATTTACTTCTTCAGCTCGTCAATCTTCTTTTTCACATCTGTCATTGACGGATCAATCTCGATAGCCCGTTCCCAGTACTTCAGTGCTTTGTCTATCTCGCCTTTCGCCCGATAGGCGTCGCCCAGATGATCAAACATGACCGGGTCATCCCCGGAGAGCGACATTGCCTTCTCGAGCAGCTCCAGGGCCTTTTCTACGTCTCCTTTTTGAAAATAGACCCATCCGAGGCTATCAATAATATAGCCCGCATTCGGACGCAACTCGAGCGCCTTCTCAATTAACTTCTGGGCTTCGTCGAGATGCATTTTGTTCTCGGCAAACATGTAGCCGAGATTATTATAAGCATCCAAATTATTCTCATTTAACTCAATGGCCTTGCGAAACGCTGCTTCTGCTTCCGTAAATCGCTTCGCCTCGTAGTAAACCTCACCCAGCAGAAAGTAGTATTGATCATTCGTTTTGTTTTGGTCAATCAGCTGCTGGTAAATCGCCGCTGCCTCCTCATACTGCTTCTGATCCGCAAGAACCCGCGCCCGAAGATCCGCTACCTCTGGTTTCTCTTTGCCAATCGCCTTCTCCGCCTTCTCCACGTAGTCAAGGCTCTTCTTATGCTTGCCTTGCTTATTAAGACAAAACGTGATCGAGCGGTACGCCTCAATATTGGTTGGAGAACGCTCAAGCACCTTCTCGTAGAGTGCCACAGCTTGTTCGTACTTCTTCTGGTCTGTATACGCTGTGGCAAGCAGCATGTCGTACTCGACAGACTCGGCCTTCTCGCCAAGAGCCGTCTTGGCCTTTTCCAGAATCTCGATCGCCTGGTCATACTGATGCAGCCGATTATACGTCCAGCTTAAATAGCCATACAGACTGAGATCGGTTGGGTCAATAGCCAGAGCCTTCTGTAAATACGGTAAGGCCTTGGAGAACTTCCCATAGTCATTGTAAAAAGAGGCAATGAGCATGTCGAACCTTTTTGCATTCTTCTCAAAATGCTGCTCTTGCGCCTGAACGAACGTCTGAAACTCCTCGAGCTGGTCTGTTTGCAAATACAACTCTCCTAGAGCCGAAACGTAGGACAGCTCCGCTGGCTTCAGCTCTACTGCTTTCCGGTATGACTCAATGGCGGCTTGCGTCCTTTTCTGATCCCTATAGAACTCTCCCAGGAGGGCATGCAGATGATCTGATTTTTCGTTCTCCGCAATGCTCTGTTTGATCAGCGCTTCCATCTTGTCATACGCTTGCAGCCGGTAATACGTGCGGAGCAAGTGCATTATCACAACGGCGTTTTTCGGCGCCAGCTCCTTCGCCTGCTCAAAATACGAGGCTGCTTGCGCGTAGGCCTTCCGCTGCTGGCAAAAGAGCCCCAGCTGCGTATAAACATCCGCTTTATTCAAGCTCAGCGCAAGCGCCTTACGCAACGCAGCCCCAGCTTCTTTCTCCTTACCCTCTGCCAACGCAATCTTTGCCAGCGCAACTTGCACATGCGCATTCTCCGGACTCAACACCTGCACCACGCCAAATTGCTTGCTCGCCTCTTCATAACGCCCCATCTCCATGAGTTGGTTGGCATACAATTCTTGAAGCTCAACGACAACCGGATACTCCTCAGCCAGCGCCTGATATGCTGCAAGCAGCCCATCGCGTCCTTTCAACTTCAGCACCAGACGCTCAAAATTCTGCAGCGCAAGCGGATTTTTTGAATCGTAAACAACAGCCCGTCGATATACCTTTAGCGCCCCTTCATATTGCTTATGCTCTTCCAGCAATGTGCCCATCTGAATAAACTTATTCAATAGACCTGGCTGATGCTGCAGAACTCGGTCGTAATAGGCCAGACTCTTATCAACATCGCCCTTGAGAGCATATACAGAGCCGAGTATAACCAGAGCATAGAGATCCTTCGGACTGACCGAGAGGATTTTTTCATACACAGAAATCGTCTTGTCGAGATTGCCCTGAATCTTGAAATAAATCTTGCCCAGGGCCTCCAGTGCCCGAACATTCTTCGGTTCGGTTTCGAGCACCTGTTCGTAGAGCTCCTGGGCCTTTCGATAGTTATCCATGGCCGCGAACGTTTCGGCCTTAAGAATCAAGGCATCTGCGACCCCTGGGGTTTTTTTGAGAATGGCTTCGCACACTTCCAGCACTTTCTCAAACTTCCCCAGACGCAAGTGGCAGGCCGCGATAGAATAGCGGATGTGCAACGATCCAGGGTTTTCGCTACTCGCCTGCTCAAAATACTCAAGCGCCTCCTTATAGCGGCGGTTTTCAAAAAGCCATGCACCGCGCAGATACTGCTGATACGCGCGCGCCTTGGCCTGCCCGGCCTTGTCTTCCTTTTCCGGCTCGGCAGGCATCACATAGCACCCCTGGTTTATACCAAACTCTACAAATAACTCCCGCACTTCATCACTGAATAGCGGCTTTCCCTCAACAGCGACCAGTCGCTTAGTCGATTGGTCGGTTAGTCGGTTGTGGGGTGGTTCAACATTCTGAATCTCAACCAAAAGGGCATGGCTCTTTCCTTCAGGCTCCATTGCTGTCACGCACCCACAGCCCAACACTAACGCCATGCAACTCATCAGAATCCCGAAAAATATACTCTTTCGCATAAATACAACGCTACACATCAATAGATTCTCCCCAGCCGAGTTTTTCGTGAAGCACTCGGAAATAGCTCAAATTCGGATTTACCACAAGGCGCATCTTCTTCGGCGCCCGACAAATTCGCACCCGGTCGTCCGGCTCCAACGTATGCCACTCCTGGCAATCAACCGACACCACTGCGTCTTCCCGATCCTTATGCTTGCGAAACTGAATCTCCAGGAGAGACGTTGGTGGCACCAGTACAGCTCGATTTGAAATGCTATGCGGACATAGCGCTGCTATCACAATTGCTTCGACTCCAGGATGTAACACTGGCCCGCCTGCTGCAAGGTTGTATGCCGTTGACCCGGTCGGCGTTGACACAATCAGCCCGTCGGCCCGGTACTCATTCACAAACTGCCCGTCTATGCTCAATACCAGATGAATGATTCGTGATTCTGTGGACTTCTGGACTACGATGTCATTCAGCGCATAAAATCTTTGCAGACGCTTACGCCCACGCCACAGCTCCCCTTGCAGAATCAGACGCTCCTGACATTCCAGAGGGTGCTGGCGCATCTCATCAAGCATGTGAAACATCTCATCCGCTGTCGCCTGTGCATTGTAACCCAGACTCCCAAGATTAACATGCAGGAGAGGAACCGAACACGGATATAAATGCCGCGCTACTGAGAAGAGGAACCCGTCGCCGCCAAGCGTCAGAATTAAATCGCTCTGCTTGACATTGCCTTTATAGGCCCGCGCCTCCCGATCCGAAAGCCGCAGCCGCTCGAGCAAATCCTTCTCAACAATCGCCCGAATGCTCCTTCGCTTGCACCACGCGAGTATCTTACGGCACACGGCCAGAACATCACGCTTCCTGACGTTCCCCATCACCCCAATAACCCGAATCGCAGTTCGCGTTTTTTTCACTGGCCCCTCTCTAGCTCCTTTCCTTCACACTACCGTACCGAGGCATACGCCTCCCATCCAGGACGAATTAAGAAGAAAAAAGGCCGTTCCACGCTATATCCATCTGACCATGTGATCTTATATCTTAAAGGCATTTCTCACGATTTCGTCAAGATTTATGTTTTCTTCCCCTTGCTCGTGCCGGACAGAGCTGCGTTGAAGCGCCAGGAAGTACTCGCGATTTCCTTCAGCGCCGCGAATCGGGCTCGCCATGGCGCCCGTCACCAGGAAACCGCTGTCCCACGCAGCACTCACAACTCGCTGCAACACTGCCCGATGTATGTCTGGATTCTTCACTACGCCGCCTTTCGGCACGTCGCGTCGGCCTGCCTCAAATTGCGGCTTGACCAGGCAAATTGCCATCGCATCGTTGCGACAAATCCGCGATACCGCTGGCAATATCTTTGCCAATGAAATGAAGGAAACGTCAATCGTCACGAAATCTACCTGCTCTGGGAGCAAATCGGAACTCAGATACCGCGCGTTGCAGCGCTCCATACAAATCACGCGCGAATCGCACCGCAGACGCCAGTGTAGCTGACCGTAGCCCACGTCAATCGCATAGACCCGCGCAGCACCGCGCTGCAGCAGACAATCCGTGAATCCGCCGGTTGACGCCCCAATGTCCGCCACCACCTTACCAGTCACCTCTGCGCCGAATTGTTCAAGCGCTGCCTCCAGCTTCGGTCCTCCGCGACTCACATACTTTTGCCCCCGCGCACTTACTCTGACCTGTGCTGTGGACAAAATCCGCACTCCCGGTTTCTCAATGCGCTTTCCCTCAACCTCCACTGCACCGGCCAGGATCAGCCGCTGCGCCTGCTCGCGGCTCTCCACCAGATCTCGCTCAACGAGCAGCCGATCAACTCGTACTTTCTCGACCATGTAACTATTCCCCAGCCATTTCCTCCGCCCGGACGAGCGAGTCCCCGTCTGGCATACTGGTAAGCCGATAGCCCACAACGTCAATTTCCGCTATTGCCACACGGCTGTAACTGTCTGTCGGCTGAATCAACAGCTGCTCCAACTGTGCCACATACCCCAGGTTCCGATGATGATCCTGGAACACGCGGCGACGATTATTATAGATCAATGTAGAGCGCTCTTCAGAATAGGGCTCCAAGGGACCTCGCCAGTAAATCTTTCCGTACTGCCCACTCGTGATCTTCTGCCGCAGCACAACCAATACCCACACTGCCTCAATATGGAGGGGTGGACTCTGAAGTCCGGAGAATGGCTGACTGATAATGTTTGTCTCAGCAATTCCTTCCTCCAGCTCCAGCGGTGTAAGCCCTTCATCTGTGTTCCAGGCCAGTAGCTCTTCACCGCTCCAGTGGAGTCGCGCAACCTCCTGAATCGCCTCTCGATGCACGTAATACGTGTGGTCAACACGCAAGACCACGGTCTGTGAATCATCAGAAGGATCAAAACCGACGTGTAGCTTAAGCGCTGGATTTCTCAGGAGCACGCGAAACGCCTGGATCGGACTGTCTCCACGAAACACAAAACACCCCTGATAATCGTCCGGTGCTCCGATCAGGGCAAATCGTTTGTCCTCTCCGCTTTCACGAATCAGCTCTGTTCCCTGAGTAGCAATCATGCGCGCAATGCTGGACGCTTGCTTCCACTCAAGGTTTCGCTGAAGGGTTTGCATTATAAAACTTCCCAGCACTGCAATAATAAAAATAGCGCCGATGAGAATCCGGCCCGGCAGCCACACCCGCTGCGCCTGCACCCCACGCCAGAACGCAAAACCGAGCAACAGGCAATACCCTGCAGCAGGGAGATAGACAAATCGTCCTCCTTCATTCACCGAGGGAAGCAGCTTCAGCATGGGAAGGATACTTATGAGAACCCATGCAAACCCGAACACCGCCACCCGGTCGAAGCGCACCGCCCACATCAGAACAAGGCCGAGAATCAGAAAGCCGAGCAATCCGCTCTTGCTCAATACTGGCATACACCAGCTAAACGGCGCAGCCAGCGTGTTGGCAAACGCATCGTACGTCTGCGCCAGCGTTGAAAACCCAACTTCTTGTTCTCCGGGACGAATCGCGTATCCTCCAATCCCTCCCAGGAAAAGAAAGCGCAGGAACATATAGCAGATCACAATAAAAAGAAATGGGAGAAGCGGGCGAACCCACGACAGCACGCGGGATCCCAAGTCCCTCCCACTATTGTACAGCAACTCAAGCACTCCCAGCAAAAGAATGCCTACCAGGCCTGTCTCCTTCGACATCAAGGCACCCACAAATGCCACCAACGCCACCCAATACGCTCCACGCCGCTGCTCCAGCCGATACCTGGCGTAACTCCACACGCAGAGCATCAGAAAGCCAGCTGCCATCAGATCCGTACGTCCACTCAGCCAGAACACCGCCTCCGGGTGCGTCGGAAACGCGCTGAAGAGCAGCGCGCTGCCCAGCGCCGCTCCCCAATGATTTCGTAGCAGCGTATTACAAAGAAGAAAGAACAGGTAGACTGTCAGGAAGTGAAAAAGAAAATTCGTGAGATGGTAGCCCGCCGCCCACGTACCGTAGAGTAAGGTATCCACAGAAAAGCTCACCCGCACCAGCGGACGGTAAAACCCACCGACTCCTTGCTGTCCCACATGCCAGTCGCCCACAAACGTCTGCAATACCTGTGCCCCACTGCGCGGCTCAATATTATACCAATCGTCCGTCTGGAAATATCCTGTCAGCACCCAGCCGTGCAGGAGAAAATTAGCAAGGAGCAAAATCACCGCAATCTGGGGATGGAAAAACGAAGAAACGCGACATGGGGAGAAGAATGGAGAAGGCGTCGGCTCGGTAAGATCAGTTTGCATCACTGCGCAAGCTTCGAGGCCTTGGCTCGCGCCTCAGACTTCGAAGGAATTCCCAAACTTATCCGCACCCGCCGGGCAATCTCGCTTGAGGCGAGTCCGTATTTTGCATAGAGCTGCTTTTGCGTACCATGTTCAATGAATTTGTCAGGCAAAGCAATGGGAACACAAAAGCGATCTGTTATACCCATCTGCACGAGCATCTCGTTGATTCCTGAGCCGAATCCACCACTGATCACATTGTCTTCTACTGAGAAAAGCACCTGATACTTCCCAACTGCATACCGCAAGAATTCCGTGTCCAGCGGCTTGGCAAACCGCATATTCGCCACGCCGATATGGATTCCCTCTTTTTCTAAGAGCCGCGCCGCGTCAAGAGCCGCCTGCACCGGATGCCCGAGAGCAAGAATCATCACCTGCTCGCCTTCCTTCAGAAGCTCGGCCCTGCCAATTGGAATCCGCCTGGGTGGATGCGAAATGTCTCTACCAACCCCTGCGGCACGAGGATAACGAATGGCAACTGGTCCCTCTTCATACTCAATAGCCGTCAGCAGCATGTCACGCAATTCCGCCTCGTCCTTCGGCGCCATCACCACCATGTTCGGGATAAGCCGCATGTAAGAGAGATCAAAGGTGCCGTGGTGCGTCGGCCCGTCTCGGCCAACCACGCCGCCGCGGTCCAGAGCAAAGACCACAGGGAGCTTCTGCAATGCGACGTCATGAACCATATGATCAAAAGCGCGCTGCAGGAAAGTTGAATAGATAGCAACCACCGGCCGCAATCCCCGCCGCGCCATCCCTGCTGCCATCGTCACCCCACACCCCTCTGCAATCCCTACATCAAAAAAGCGATCTGGATAGCGCTGAGCAAACATACTTAACCCTGTGCCCGATGGCATGGCTGCCGTGATTGCTACGATCCGCTCATTCCGCGCTGCCAGCTCACACATCGTCTCGCCAAATACCTGCGTATAGGTGACACCATCGGAAGATGTCTTCCCCGTGGCAATATCGAATTTCGCCGCACTGTGGAACCGCTCAGGGTCCTGCTCGGCAAACGAGTAGCCTTTCCCCTTTTGGGTCAGTGTATGCACGAGCATCGGGCCCCCCAGTTCCCTCACTTTCTTGAATGTCTCGATTAGACTCTCAAGATTATGCCCGTCTATTGGTCCAACATAGCGCAAGCCCATCTCTTCAAAGAAGATGCCCGGCACAATTAATCCCTTGATGCTTTCCTCCATCTTGTGTGTGAAGCGAAGCATCCGTTTGCCCAGACGCGAGAAGCGGCGCAAAAACTTCTCCAGATCTTCTTTCGCTATATTATAGAAATCCCCCGTAATAAGCCGATTCAAAATGCGCGCAACTGCCCCAACATTGGAAGAAATGCTCATTTCATTATCATTCAGCACAACCAGAACGTCCTTGTTCAAATGCCCGATATTGTTGAGCGCCTCGTAGGCAAGCCCACCAGTCATCGCACCATCGCCGATCACGGCCACGATCTTGTACTGCTCATTCTGCAAATCCCGCGCACACGCCATCCCAAGAGCCGCAGCTATTGACGTACTGGCATGGCCAGCCCCAAACGCATCGTACTCGCTCTCCTCTGGCTTGCAGAACCCGCTGATGCCACCGTACTGGCGCAGCGTTTGAAACGCATCACCGCGACCGGTCAATAGCTTATGCGCATACGTCTGGTGTCCCACGTCCCAGATAACCTTGTCCTTCGGCGTGTCAAACACGTAATGGAGCGCCAGGGCCAGCTCCACTGTGCCTAGTGACGATGCCACATGACCCCCGACTTTCGACACCACGTGAATGATTTCCTCACGCAACTCCTCGGCCAGTTGCGCGAGCTGCTCCAACGTCAACTGCCTGATGTCTCGTGGTGTCTGAATCAACTGTAACAGATTTTCGTCCTTCACAGTGCTAATCTAACCTCGCTCTCCATCCCGAATAGCCCGTGGGCCGTATTATGTCTTTCCAACATTGATATGATTCTTGGTGATCAGTCCTCCTCGCTCTCTGCCTCAGGCGCAAAATCCTCCAGCTTCACCTTGCCCCCTTCTTTCTCAACTATCTTCTGCACCTTCTTTTCAATCTCGGTAAGCTGCTTCAGACATTGGCCGCTCAGGCGTTTGCCTTCTTCAAAGAGCTTAAGCGATTCCTCCAGTGAGGTCTCGCCTCCTTCCAGCTTCTCAACAATCTTTTCCAGCCGCTTTAAGGCCTCTTCGAACTTCACAATGTCTTCAGACTTTTTCGCCATATCACCACCCGCTCGACAAATTCGCCCGTTTCAAATATGCCATATTCGCGCCCTGCCTTACTGCCAGGACGTAAAAATATCCTTCTCATAACGACACCCTATTGTCAAAAGTAATTTTCCCTGCCTGCTCTGAAGATCGGGGACTGCTTTTTAGACATGATTTACATGATTTACAAGATTCTTTGCGTTTTTCATCCTGTCAATCTTGTTAATCCTGTCTGATAATTTTTGTCCTTCTTTTTACTTTTTTTTGGACATGATTTACATAATTTACATGATTCTTTACGTTTTTTCATCCTGTTAATCTTGTTAATCCTGTCTAATAGTTTCTTTCTTTTTTTTGTCAAGAAATCTTCGTGGCCTTCGTGACCTTCGTGGTAAAATACTAATCAAAGCTAATCACCACGAAGACACGAAGCACACGAAGAAATGCTACAGAATTGGGAAAGATTACGAACCGTTTCCCTTCTCCTTATAGGATTTACTGGGGATTGACGGCATTCTTTATGTTTTTCATCCTGTCAATCTTGTTAATCCTGTCTAATAGTTTTTCTCATTTTTTGGACATGATTTACAAGATTTACAAGATTCTTTACGTTTTTTCATCCTGTTAATCTTGTTAATCCTGTCTAATAGTTTCTTTCTTTTTTTTGTCAAGAAATCTTCGTGGCCTTCGTGGTAAAATACTAATCCAAGCTAATCACCACGAAGCACACGAAGAACACGAAGAAATACTGCAAAATCGGGAAAGATTATGAACTGTTTTCCTTCTCCTTATAGCATTTACCAGGGATTGACGGCATTCTTTATGTTTTTCATCCTGTAAATCTTGTAAATGCTGTCCAAAAAAAATTAAAAAGAAGCAGAAACAATGAGAAAACAGATTCATAATTATTAGACATGATGAACAGGATTAACAGGATAAAAACATGTGGCTCTTTTTAAAATGAGTCAGCATTTTGCTCAAGAAATGATCTCCCCTGAAATACTAACTCATTTGACAAAAAGCCTAATAAACTATTCATTAAAATATGACGATAATTACCACGATACACTATGCATTCATGTTCTTGGGCGTCTGTTTATATATAGACATCTTATAACACTAAGTATGCATATCTTTTTTACGATTTTGCAAAATAAATCTTGACTTTATTATTAGCGACTTTTAGCGTTCAGACAATTCCTACTGAATTATTAGCTCAAACTTTGCATATTAAACGGCTTTGCTTTTGATCCGAGACGTATAAACGATTTCTTGGGCTCCTGGCATTCGCAGACTCTGTACAAAAAGGAGATGTTCGATGAGCAAATCGCTATACCTCTATTGTTGTTTTCTTATAGTGACGTTTGGCCTCTGGCAATCAATCAGCAATGCAACTGCCTCTTCATTGATTTTTCTCTACGATGAAGTACAGGTTTCGGGGCCGGACATATCCTTTTCTGACGCCTTTACCGAGTCATCCACAACCACATGGAAATCTAACAACGACAACTGGGAGATTGACCATTCCCGTTCGACTCCCAGCCATGACAACACATCTCTTCTCGTCTGGCTGGATGAACCTGGCCATACCAGCCAGATCACTGGCATTCCCCGCTGGCAAGACTATCGCGTCGAGACTACTATTTACTGCGCCATTACTACGCCCTCAATCAGCACGCGCCACGGCATCTGCGCTCGCCTCAAAGGCTCCACTACCTATAGCCACCATTTCTACCTCCTCGCCTACGATAGTGCGACCGGAAACCTAGTGCTGGAAAACTATTATGCCAAACCCTGGAATCCCGAGCTCCTTGCCTCCGTACCAACGCAGATTCAGGTGCCTGGTTGGCACACAATTGCTCTGGAAGCACAAGGCGATTCTCTCTCGGGCTTCTGGGATGGCCAAAAACTCTTCGCTGTTACCGATTCAACCCATAAGAAAGGTCGCATCGGACTCTACCAGGCCTGCGGCACTGATCGCTCGTTCAACCCGGAAGTCGAGCGTCAGGAAATGGAAGCCCGCGTTGCTGCCAACCGGCACAGCCTTGAGGCCGTAGATGCGCGCCACCAATACGCTTCAAGGTTGCACCAGCATCTTACGCCACTACATCAGCTTCCGGATTATCAGACAATCATCGCGAACTATCAGGATGTCATCAGCGAACTGCCTGGCGCGCCCAAGGCCCGCAAAGCTAAGCTCCGCATCGCCGAATTAAGAAACGCCATGCGCACAATCGGCTTTCGAAATAATATGACCGCCTACGATTCCCTGCAGGTAATGGTGAAAAAGGCGCGCGAGAATAGTCTGCTTCAGCAGCCACTCTGGATTGACGAGTTTAATACCACTGCGTCGCTTACTCAGTGGCATCCCCGAAACAACGCTACGATCACCATCATAACTGATGCGAGCACACCAAGCCCAGATCATGGGGCACTGCGCGCGGGATCAGCCGAGGGCAACTGGTCCGCAGCTACTGTCGGCCACGAAGCGTGGGAAGACTACACCGTTACGGCTGTAGTAAAACTGCAATACATTGGTGGAACCAAAGCATTCTGGCAAGGGCTGTGTGCACGCGTCACTGCAATGGATGACTACAACAGGCAGTGCTACCTGTACGTCTACGATGGCTGTGACGGTCAACTGCGTCTGGAGAAATACAATGGCCCATATGGGGCACGCAAGGTGCTGGCCACCACGCTCAGCGGCGTGACTGAAACCGGCTGGCACACTCTGGCCATGGATGTCACCGGTGAAACCATAACCTGTTTCTTTGACGGCAATGAAGTGTTCCGCATGGCTGATACCACGCATACACATGGGAGGGTAGGACTCTATCAAATGACGGCACTAGCCGCCTCTGGCAACGAACGGCTGGCCGCCTTTCAGGAGGTTATAGACGCGTACCCGGGTTCTTCTGAAGCACGCGAGGCACATGTCAAGCGGGCTGTTGTCCGCCAGAGCCTGCGCGGTAGAGCGCGCGACCTGGCTTTCCAGGATCTTCAGGATTTCCTCGCAGAAAACCAGACCGACGATGCACTGACCTGCCGCGCCCAATGCAACCTGGCAGGACTTGTTCTCGAGCAGGCTTACGACCAGAAAACCAGCTACGAGGCCGCTATAGCCGAGTGCGACAAGGTGCTCGCCATGACCAACGGTTGTGCGGAAGAGTATGCAACCGCCTGGCTCATGAAAGCCGAAGCCCTGTACCATCTAAAGCGCTACCAGGAGAGCCTCACCTGCACGACCAGGGTGCTCAACGATTACTTCTTCTTCCGCCATCAGTGCCTCATGGCGCAGTTCTACTCAGCCCTCTGCCACTTCGCTCTGCAAAATTGGGACACAGCCCGCACTGCATTCCACAGTGTCATTGACGATTATACGGACGAAGACAATTGGCCCTACAACAATCTGCGCGCCACTGCGCGCCTCTACCTAGCCAGAATTGCGCTGCGTACCAACGAGGTCAACGATGCAACTCAATATCTCCAGGATATTGTGCGTCTTTATCCTGAGTCACAGGACGCCGGCAAAGCAAAGGCTTTGCTTTCGACCCTTGGCCAGAAGGAGGAAGATTAATCCGTAAAAGCAGGTGGATTAATCCCTGATGTCCTAGATGTTCGCAGCCATTTTCGCCTCGGCGAATCACAAGGAGAATTTGCATGCGCAGATTGCATATCGTTGTCTGGCAACTCCTTCTCATCCTCTGGATTGTTACACCACTCGCCCACGCTGGCGTAGACCCAGACCCCCTGGTCCCTCAGGCTGGGCCGAATTGGACCATTGAACCCGCTGACGAAGTGATCATCAAAGGCTCCGCATCCGGAGGAGTCCAACCCTACTCATACTCCTGGCAGAAGATCTCAGGTCCCGGTTCAATCACCGCTCAGGGTGCTCACGTCATTTACCGCAATGACCCGGCGCAGACCGGTTCTGTCTCCTTGCGACTCACGGTAACTGATGCCAATGGCACGGTCGTTAGCGATTATACAGTGCTCACGGTAACCGACTGTCACCCGCCAAATCTAAGTCCCATTCATACTGTCAAATCAGGCGTCAACACGCGCTGTTTCACAGTACAAGCCGCCACAACGTCCGACGGTTCAACCCGATGGGTGGCTTACCTCGCGTATCCACCTGGCGATGCAGACGCTGAAATCTTCGTTCGGGTCAATAGTGGCAGTGGGTGGAGTGAGTATCAGCTGACCAGCAATGGATACTACGACTACGCCCCTACCATCGCCTTGAATCCCGCGGATGGCAACAAGCCCTGGGTAATCTGGTACCGCTACGTCAATTCCCAGTACGTGCTTCTTCTTCGTAAATACACAGGCTCCGGTTGGAGAAGCGAGACTCAGCTCTTTAGCATGCCCACAACCACTGCGCCCAATCCGCGCCTTCGTATCAGCTCCAATGGCAAGGCCTGGCTCATCTGGAACGCTTATAACTCCAGCTTTAATCGCTACGACATCATGGCCGCCTCGTGCCAGAGTGGCTCGTGGAGCGAGGCCACGCGCATAAGCAGAACGAACCGATGTTACAATCCCGACCTCGCACTTGATTGCAACGATCAGCCATGGGTGGCCTGGGAATCCTATGAAACCTATAACGGCGTGTACGTTTATCATCTCTATTATAGCACCTATGCTGACGCCATGTGGAGCTGGCCAGAGCGCCTGACCAATCTCCCCAATTACTATTACAATCGCTATCCCTGCATCGCCATTGATGCTCAGAACCGCAAATGGATCGCCCATCAGCGCAATACCTCACCTTTTACTATTGTCCTTCAGAAAATTGATGATCAAGGAGTCTCACCCGATATTCTCCCACCATCGAGCGCCAGCTCACGCACGCGTCCGGCCATTACCATTGATGAAAAGAATCGCGTCATGGTCGGATGGCTTGGAAACCCAGGGCTATATCTCAACGCCTATACGGACGGTCAGTGGCTCGCTTCGTCCTTTCCTATTATCACCTCCACCGGCACTCATGCAAACCTCGCGTTCGGCACAACCCGCTCGAAAAACCTCTATTTCTACTACACCCACATCCTCAATGACTACAAATCAGCGCAGCTCAAAGAAAAACTCTACTGCCAGGAGCTGGCGCTCAGCTCTGCGGCTGGCGAGCCTGGTATTTCCTATATCCGCTCCATCTCGGTGCAGCCCTTCAGGGCAGATCCTGCAGTCACCACACTTATGTGGCTGGATGGGGACGTCGAATCCGGGTCGAACACACGCCAGTGGATTACCTTTTGCGACAGCGTTGACGTGACTCTGACCCCTCTTGATGGATCGAAAGACATTACTCTCAGGCTACGTGATTCTGTAGGCAATCAGAGCTGGACGGTAAGCGACCAGATCACCCTCAACACCCCGTCGAGCTGTGTGCTCGACCCACTTCCCGCCGGTTCAGACGACGAAATTAGTGGCAGCATCTCGCTCTCCTTCACCCTATACGACGAAGGCACTGACCCGATCACTATCGTTCCCCAATACAGTACCAATGGCTCTGACTTCGTGACCATGCAATCCCTCACAGGCAGCACCACAAACCTGGCCTCTTCGAACGCCGGTGAGGCGCACACCATCACCTGGCATTCAGACACTGATCTTGCTGGACAGGATATCGAGCAGCTCTGGATACGCATTACGCCCTATGACCCTGACCCGGGAACCGCGAGTCAGATTGGCCCCTATCATCTCGATAACAATGCCCCGCCATCAGCCACTATCCTCAGCTCTGGAAAACTCGGTGGCCTTGCGCTGATTGAATACTCGCTCGAAGATGCGGAGAGCGACGCGGTCAGCATCCAGGTCGAGTATTCCGCAGATGGCGGATCTACATACCAACCGGCAATCCGAGCCGGCAATCAGGGCGAAGGCACCACAGGCCTGAGCAGCAGCCCCTCTCCTGGAACCTCCCACACTTTTGCATGGGATGCCAAACAGCAGCTTGGGATCGGAGAGTTCACGAATATCTCCGTGCACATTTCTACGGCGGATAATGATCCTGGCACTCCCGCTACAAAGAGCCTCAACGTTGACGCCCTGCCGCCTGTGTTCAACGGCCTGCTAATGCTCACCACGATTAACAACTACACCCAGGTTCGCCTATCCTGGCATGCGGCACAAAATTTCGCTGATACGACTACCTACCAGATCTACCGCGCTCAGAGCTCCGGCGCTCAAGACCTCGATGCTCCACCCTTCGCTACAAGCTCTGAGTGCGAAATCATCCTCACCAAAGAATCCACGCCCTATTACTACCTCGTCCGTGCATCTGACTCGCTCGGCAATCAGGACTCGAACTGGCGCGAATTGCCTGATGACATGGACATTGACAGCGATGACGACGGTCTTACAGATGCGGTCGAACGCGAGCTGACCGGCACGCATCCAATGATCCCTGATACTGACAGTGATGAGCTCCTCGACGGCTTCGAAGCCACCTACGAATTTAACCTCGACTACATTCAGGCCCTGAATCCTCTCAATCCCGATACCAACCAAAACGGCTCCATTGATGCTGTTGAAGATTTTGATCAGGACCAGCTGCTAAATTGGATGGAACAGGAGTACCAGACCAATCCCTATCGCGCGGATACCGACGATGACGGCCTGACGGACTATGAAGAAATCTTTACCTACGGCACTGATCCTACGAATCCTGACACGGATGGCGATGGCATCCTCGACAGTGACGACACCTCCCCTGCAACCGAAGACCAGGATGGCGATACCCTTAGCAACACGTTCGAATGCACTTACCAGATGCTCTATGAGGGAGACAATACCACTACCGTTATGCTCTATTTCATTGCCGATACTGACAGTGACGGGCTCAGAGACGATCAGGAAGACCCGGACACTGATACCCTGACCAATGCTCAGGAACAAACCTACCAGACCAATCCGCTCGCTGCGGACACTGACGGCGACGGACTCACCGACGCTGCGGAAATTAACACCCACGCAACAAATCCCACACTGACGGACTCGGACGGCGATACACTCTCTGACAGCGACGAGCTCGCGCTCAGTACTAATCCCCTTAACCCGGATACCGACGGCGATGGTCTCACCGACGGATTTGAGCATCTCTTCTCAACGCCCTCCATGCCCCTAGATCCAACACTTACCGACTCGAACACAAATGGTATCCCGGATGCCCAGGAAGATTACGACGCCGACGGCGCTTCAACCCTGGAGGAACAGACTGCTGAATCAAACCCTAAGAATCCTGATACCGATGCTGACGGCCTTACCGACGGACAGGAACTCCACACGTGTCACACCTCACCACTCCTGCCTGATAGCGATGCGGATGGCCTGAGCGACTCGGACGAAGTCAATGTGTATGGAACTAATCCCCTCTCTGCCGACAGTGACGGCGACTCACTGCCTGATGCCTATGAGATTGCCTACGAACTCGATCCATTGAACGCCCTGGATGCAGCTCGAGATCCTGATGGCGACGGACTCACCACTTTCCAGGAGTTTATCAATCTGCTCAATCCCCTGAATCCTGATACCGACGACGACGGCATCAATGATGGCGACGAGCTTGGAACGTCTTCTCCCCCGCCAGATTCAGATTCCGACGGACTGATTGACGCTCGCGAATCAAATTCCAGTGATGCTGATGGCGACGGCATACCCGATTACCTGGACCCCGACCAGAACCCGTCGCTCTGTCTAAATACCCTGAACCCGCTATCATTCACCACCTCGCTCGTCTTCACCGACTACATTGGCACGACCAGGCTCATCCTGAAAGATAACTCCCAGGAAAGCGTAACCCTGACTGACGGGACCAGCTTGCCTGTGAACTTCTTCGATCCCGAAGGTGTCCGCTTCTACGTTGATGTGAACAGCGATGGAAATTGGATCGAAGACTCGACGGTTGACGATGCCCGAGCGATCTTCCGTGTATGGCAAAATGGCGATAATCCAACTGCCGCCCTTATGCTCCCTTACACAGTCGGATTGAATAATAAGTCCTATTACGATCCCGCGCTCTTTATCCAGTTCGTCAAGCAGCAAGACTCAACAATACACCCAGCAACGGTAAGCTGCGCAGGCCTTACGATTGATACGCACAGCGAACCCATCATCCTCGCCTGCTACGATGCAGGCGGCCAGCTCCTTGGCACTCTGGTTGCCGACCCTCAATCCAACCCAACAGTCGGAATTGAGTTCCCTGGCCGCCGCATTGGCAGTCTGAGCATCCACTCACCCGCACTTCTCGATCAGACCCAGACCATCGGCATCGCAGCTCTCTATTTCGAGAACCTGACTGTGGAGATAGACCCATCCGACACGCTGCTCACAGTTGACAACAAGTCAAACAGCGACGAGGCGATCAAGATCTATGGCTCTGTCGTACAACGTGCTGTCTGGAATACGATAGATGATACCCTGCAGCTTGATCCCATTTTGCTCGGCTCGCTTCCACTCGCCAACGCCTCTGGTCTGAAGTGGCTGCGCCCGGATCGCATCGCCATCTCTCCGGACGGAGAGCACGCCATTGCCGGGCGATCGTTTGACCGAATTGCCAGCACCGGCTCCGGGGTGCCGCTCGGCGATCCCTCGCTATATGTGGGCGCCGAAAAACTCTATCTCCTCCAGGGAATGTCGGGCAATCCCGCCGACATCCAGGTGAAATCGCGCATCAGCTTTCCCGTACTCTTCCACGGACGCTACTACGTTCGCGCCACTGGCGGCATAAAATACTTCTGGCCCCACGTGCTTGCCATTGCATTTAGTGCCGACGGTGACCGCGCGGCATTGGCCTTCTATTTCCATCACAACGTTGACATCTATGGCGACAATGACTACCACTGGTTTCAATCGAATCTTGGCTTGCTCTTCATTGATGGAATTCAAGCATCGCAACAACAACTCGCCTATTATATTTTCAAACACGAAGACTCTGCCTCGCGCTTCAAAAGCACCGAGAATCTCTCAGCTCTGATCTCGGATCTTGCTTTCAATCCTCTCGACCGCGATATGCTTTTTATCTCATTCGCTTCAGGAGATGCGCTTAACTGCTCCCGCACCCGTTACATAAAGGGCAATCTCGCCCGCATCACCAGCATCTCTGACTATATTACGCACTTCCCAACCAGCAGCATCAATCTCTACAGCTCATATTTCAACGCTCTCCAGCTCGACTTCTTTTGCATCTACAATCAGTATGAAGACCCCGGTATCGCCACACCGGATGCTGAATTACGTGCTCTGACGCGCCTTCGCAGTATCCACTCGCTGGCTGTAAATCCCTACGATGCGCGCACCCTCGTTATTGCAGGCCAACAATGCCCGCGCCGCATCTCTCCCCCACCACCTGATACCCTGGAAACTCGCTTCCTTAGAAACGCTGAGCATTACTTCGTCTCGCTTTTCCCTTTGCCAACTGATGATACGCTCTACCCGCCATTACGGGCGGGCAACTCCATCCCGGACAACCATCGTCTCGATAACGCAGAGATTGTCGTACTCAACGGCCGTGCCAACAGCCTGGGCGAAAGCGGCTCCTACGGCATCGCTTACTCACCTTGCCAGGTACGATTTCTCAACGATGCTCGCTCCATTGCCATGACTACCAACATACGCCACGGCTGGTACACCTTCGACAGCACCAACTCCTACGCCATTACGATTATTAGCAATTTCCCTTCAGCGCGTCAGGGCACGGAATCCCAGGCGCCACACCTCGCTCCGCAACTCGATCCCGGCCCTGAAACCACAATTGTCAACCTCCGCTCTCTCCCGGTCGGAGGCAGCCAAGCTGAACTGAGCTGCCTCAACACGGGCCCAGTGCCCAGCACGTTGGCTGTCATGCCAAACGGGAGCATCGCGGTGGCAAACGCTGCGCTTGGCCAACCACTAATCATGATTGGCGGCAAGATCAGTGTGGTGAAAGACCCGCTTAACTGCACAACTCTGCCGATTGAGCGGATTGTTCAGGAGAGTGTCCCTGGCCAGGGAACAGCGTATGGGGTGTTTGTAACTCGTGATGAGGAAAACCGTCACCGCAGCTTCTTCCCGCTTGGAGAAGTTTCCGGCGCTGTACCATCGTCTTTCTTCGCATATCCCTTACATCACCATCAGGCATCGTATGGGGAAGACGTTGTTGACGATGCTGCCTGGCACGGGCTGGACGGCACAAGCCTGGAGACCGGATTTCGCGGCGCGCAGTTCATCGCCGCTTACGCTCCACTTTATACGCGTCCTCCACGCGTTCAATCCGTACTCCCCGCCCCTAACTCCGTTAATGAAATTGTTGAGCGCGTGTCAATTCGTCTCGATTCACTTATTAACCCGGTTACCCTTAATACTACACATTCCGTGGTTATCTACCGCGTAGATACGCCAACTTCTATCTGTGTCAACACTTCGCGCGACGTCTCCATTACATTCGACACAGAAGCCGGACATCGCGACATCATTTATACAATTCCCGGTGGCCTTCCTGAAGCCCGCTACCGCCTTGTCCTCAGCAGCGCGGCGATCGCAAACTGTTGCGACCAGCATCTTGACGGCGAGCCCGAGCCGCTAATCCAGCACCAAATGCTCTCTGGCGACGGACGCGCTGGCGGTGATTTCGTATATGATTTTTACGTCCACAACGAGAGTAATGTTCACTTCGAGGACGCCGCAACAACTATGGGAGTGGCTGACCTCGGGTTTGGCTGCGGCATTGCCTGGGGCGATTATGACGGCGACGGATGGCAAGATCTCTACATCACCAATTTCGGCAATCCAGATAACCCTTCGCTTTATGGCGACACCGGCACTTCTGCAGTCATCAATAAGCTTTTTCACAACTGCCAGGGCACGTACTTTGAAGACGTCACTACCGTTCTGAATCTCCAAGGTCCAACGGGCCTGAACACCACGCTGGCGCCTGTCTGGGCTGATTGCGACAACGACGGCGACCTCGACCTCTTTGTCTCCAACAATGGCGGCGTTGATTATCTCTATGTGAATCAGCTTGCGCAAACGGGCAGCGTGAGCTTTGCAGTGCAGACACTCAACCTCCCGCTGCAGACCACGCTATGGGGAGAGCTCTATGACGGTATTGGCTCGCGCGTGAGCGTCTGGGCAGATTATGACCGCGATGGTCGCCTGGATCTTTACATCGAGAATAACGGCCTCTGCGCCAGCGAGGAAGATCTCTCAGGCGATTATGCGGAGTATCCCTTTGCAGGACATCTCTACGCAAACGATGGCTCAACGCCTCTCGTGTTCCAGCGCTGGTTGAATGCTGGAATCCGTGGCTCTGGCGCAACCTGGGTGGACATTGATCTCGACCGTTTCCCTGACCTCTTCTGCGCGAACGACGACGCCGAATTCGTCAACTACCAGCGCATCGCCTACACTGGTGGCCTGAATCTCATCTACCACAATCTCGGTTTGCAGGAGTTTGACGCTGAGCTGCTGACATCTGATGTCCTCGGATTCACAGACAATGAAAATTCCCGCGGCGGCGTCTGGGCGGATTATGATAATGACGGCGACCTTGACCTCTTTGTCGTTAATAGTAGCGAGGACATTGATGCCCCTGCTCTCTGCAAGCTTTACGAGAATCTCTGGTTCGATCCCGTTACGCCGCATTATCAAACAGCCTCATTTGCAGAGATGTTTCAAGATGTGACTGAATATGCCGGCGTTGAAGCCGACCGAGGGGCATTCTCCGCCTCATGGGGTGACTACGACAACGACGGCTGGCTTGACCTCTACGTCAGCTCTCAGCTTGGTCATAATTATCTCTACAAGAACGTACCGGGTCAGCCCGATCCGCTAACCGGCAAGCTGCGGCGCACCTTTGCAAATGTCGAAACACAAACCGGCACGACCAACGAAGGCAAGGCCTTCGCTGTGGCCTGGGCTGATGTTGACAATGATGGTGATCTTGATCTCTACGTGGTCAACCACTCGCATCCTGATACAAACCCTGACGATGGCATCCAGTCAGATGCAGCCAATCGCTTGCTCATCAACTCGGCCCGAGATCACACCGGAGCTCGCGATGCGCGTAATAGTGTACTCGCCCTCACTTTGCTTGGAGGTGATACTCCTCCTGCGTCTGGAAATCGCTGCGCCATTGGCGCACGCGTCACGGTAAAATGTGACCTGAACCAGGATGGCCACATCGAACGTGAAATCAATGACGGCATCGCTAACACCGACCCTGGGTTCGGCGAAATGCTCACCCGCGTGGTCCAGGGAGGGAATGGATGCTTCGGCCAGGAACCTTTCTTGCTCCACTTTGGCCTCAATGCCGTACCCATGATCTCAGAGCTGAACATCGAATGGCCAAGCCCGGTAGGCACCGCCAACACTCACACGTTCACCAATATCGCTATCCCGAGCAGCGGCTTCTTGCACATGACCGTGAAAGAAGACGAATTCCCGTTGCTTGGCATTGGCGCGTCGGACACCTACGATTTCACTCAGGTCGCCATTGGCACGCTCTCCTCTACCGTATACGACGGCAGCACGTCAAGCGCCGCTACAATCACCATCCGCAATGACGCTCCCAGCCAGTCGCTTACTCCATGCACGCTCACTGTGACACTCGATACCCAACACGACGAATTCTGGCTGAGCCTGGGCTCAGAAAATCAGCTTGCCCATTCCGCGTCCTTCGTCCTCGGCAAAGGTGAGATTCAGAATGTCCAATTGTATTTTGCTCCGCTTACCCCTGGCCTCAACCAGACCACCCTTTTCATCACTTCAAATGATCCCGCTCACGCCCAGGATACCTCCACCAGCATGCTGGGCGAAGGGGTACCGGACAGCGATGGCGATGGACTGCTTGACTACGCCACGCGGCCGGAACTAAACGACCCGGATGCTGACAACGATGGCCTGGACGATGAACTCGAAGGCGGAGATGGAGCACCACTTTCTCAAGCTCAAGATCCAGACTTGAACGGTTTGTCTGATGCTGTCGAATCTCTCCTCGCCGACCGCACCTTCTCCATCAATTTTCAGCCTTTGACCGACACGCAGGAAAACCCCATTTTCCCACCTCAGGGATTTGAGATTGATTACGGCGAACCACTCTCCGCAAGTCCCGGTGATCCCTATGGCTGGAATGGCGACTTCACTGCCTATGCCGGATGCGAATCTTCCCTCCTTAACCCTCTTCTCGACACGTGGATCGAAAATACCACGGCTCCGCTCGCCAGCTGGATTGTCGCGCTGCCGGAAGGGAAGTATCAACTCAAACTCACAGTCAGCGACATGACGGATGACGACGACTCGATGCTGCTGCCTGAGGAGGATTTTGTTATCCGCGAATATCGCTCCGCAGAGGTCCAGCAGATCATTCTCACGCAGAGCGCAGCCGTTGCGGACGTGTTGAAACAGGCATCCGCAATCGTTGTCGTTGGCGAGTCAGGCTACCTCCGCCTTGACCTCGCATACAACTGTCGCATCTATGACCTGCAAGTTTTCCCCATCGTGCATCGCGCAATCAACTTTCAACCTGATCCCGAAACCACTCACGCCGCTGTGCCAGCCGACTTCTGGCACGACTCTGGCGAGGGGTTTACCGACTTCCTCGGCTTTGGCTGGTTCACCACAAACGATAACAACGGCACCTCGCTTACGCTTCCCAGCTCACGCCTGGCGGAAACCCATGTCGCGCCGAGCAATCAGATCCTCGATACCTTCGTCTGCTCCGATCCCTACCAGGAGAACTACTGGCGTGTACGTGTGCCAGTGGGACAATATCGGATCCTGGTCACGGTGGGCGACCTGCTCAACCCGCGCGGCCCCCATGCAATTGGCCTCGGCGAAGACCCCACAACATGGCTATTTTCCGGCACTGTGGAAGATGAAGAAACCGGCGGCTCTGGTCAGCCCACGAATATCACTCGTCTGCTCGCCAATTATATCGTCACTGATCTCAGCGACGGCACCTCGGGCGACCTTCAGGGCTTCCTCAAACTCACGCTCGGAAAATCCGACTCCCCAGCCATCACTACCCTCAACTGCCTCATTATCCTGGACGAAACTATTGATACCGATAACGACGGCCTGAGCGACTATGTCGAACTCCTTGGCCCGGATGAAATCGAAAATAGCGGCGACGAAACCGACCCCGAAAACCCGGATACCGACGGCGACGGCATTCTGGATGGCATCGAGCGGATGTATCGCGTACCAAATCCCCTGTTTAACTCGACCAACCCAAACGTCACCAGTGACTTCCCCAGAACCGTCCCGTACCTCTCCTGCGATCCACTGGACACCGACACAGACGATGACGGCGTAATTGACGGCGACGAATGGTGGGAAGACACGGATCAGAATGGCTTACCCAATCCGCTGGATCCTGACAGCGACGGCGATGGCCTGCATGATGGAACAGAATCCGGCATCACGTCGGTAGTGGACGCCTACCAGCAAGGCGATCTCTTGCCAAACGGAAACCCTGCGGATCGCATGATTCTGGGAACTGCATCTGCCAACTGGTTCTCGGCCGCAGATTCAGCTCAGCCTTTCTATGATGGCTTTACTGTGGATGGCACTATCCAGGATCATCCTAATTTTTACCCTGACGCTGATCCACAAACGACAACCGATCTCTGGGCCCGCGATACAGACGGCGACCACGTCCCCGATGGCACGTTCACGCACGCTGGCACACTCTATAAGGGCGAAGACCGCAATAACAATGGCAGAAACGACGAGACGATTGATAACATTGCCGAAACCGATCCAATTGACCCAAACGCATATCCAACCGACGGCTTGATTGATTCCGACAATGACGGCCTCGGCGATTGCCTCGAGCTCGATCTGGGACTCGACCCTGACGATCGCGATACCGACAACGATGGTCTCACGGATGGCGACGAGGTTAACCTCTATTATACTGAACCGCTGTTCCCGGATACTGACCTCGATGGCCTGCCTGATGGGCTTGAAGTCGGCATTACCACTGCCGACATTGCGGCGTACGCAGCGGACGTTGATCTTGACGCTACGTATCTCGCTTATCGCCGCAACCAGTTCGTTGAATCTAACACCTTCATCCCGGATCAAGACACCTGGACCCGCACTGATCCCCTTGACACGGATACCAATCACAATGCCCTCACGGATGGCGATGAAGACCTCAATGCCAATGGCCTGCTCGACCCGGGCGAAAGCGATCCGGGGTTCGGCATCGCAGGCCCGATTGACCTGGACTACTATGACCCGAACGACCCGGAGGACGAGCTCTTCGACGAGCAAGGTACGATACTTCTTTTCGCTCACAGCGATTCCCTTTATGGCGAACACTACCAGGCTACGCTTGCGTTCAACTTCGGTGCCTCTCCTTACGACCAGGTACAGCTCCAGACCACACCGGGTAATGCGCTCATTATCGAGCCGCAAAGTCCTGCACGACCACCGCTCGGCGGCGAGCAATGGGGCGACCACCTTGTCTCCGTCACAATCCGTACTCCCGGTACTACTTTTATCCCCGCCACACTCGACGTGGTGGATACCAGCGGCAATGTGCTCGTGCGCTACTACGTCTCGCTCAGCGACATTGCGCGCCCGCCCGCTCAAGGTGGTGCTGGTGCGCCGGTCGGCGCGAAATTCTTTATCTCGCATTCCCTCCAGCTGATGCTAATCGCTGATACCGCGATTACCGCTGTGGAATTATTTAAAGATTTCAATCTCTGGCGCGCCTCTTTCTTCGCCACTACCTTCTTACCTATCGGCAAAATCGGCCATCTCGGGCGGAATGTCTTCCGCCTGGCATTCAAAATTCGTAGCGCGCCATGCACTGCACGATTATACCGCGTGTTTGGAACTACGAAGGTAACGTCAATAGACGTCCTGCGCAAACTTACCATGCATATGAAAGGCCCACGCGCCTATGAGTACCGCATCGTGGGCATGGCTGGCACCGGGAAGGTAAAAGGCCTGAAGCGCCTGCTCGGCAAAAAGACACTCCGCCTCACACCCGGTCAGTTCGACAACTATCACGGCATTGACTTAATCGGCGCCACTGACGATGGTATCCCGGTCATTGTCGAATGCGGCCTCGGCAAGACCAAGCGTCTCATTAAAACGCAGCGCATTGTTGAAGGTAGGATCATAAAAGGTGAGAAAATGCATCAAATGAGCTACGAGTGGATCGCAGACCGCCTCAACAAATTCGGAACATTAAATAAAGAGGTTGCAGAAACCTATCTTTCCCGCGTGGGAGTGCGTAAAGATATAATCACGAGGATTACACAAGGTAACGTTGATGAGGCGCTTGTCAAGCAGTTCAAGCGCATCATCATCACCCCAAAAGGAACCTCAGTACGCAATCTCAACAAGGTCGGGATGACCTGGCAACAGGTACTGCACAATCCCTGAGGAGGAATCGGCTATGGATCGCGCACTTATGAAAAAGGCCTTGAAGTTCTTTGGGCGAGAGGAGGTCTTCTGTGCTGAGCATATTACACCTCGCTGGCCCTATTTCTCCGTTGAAGAAAGAATCCAATTCAAAAAGCAGTCGCATAAAAGCACCCATCCATTTGTGAACGCAGAACACTATTTCATCTTTGAATTTTTTGAACGGGCCTGGCAATACCTGCATTCTTATAACCCAGATCAAGACGAACCGAGACCATTAGCTTGCCTGTTGCTCGATAAACCTGATGGCGTTCTCTCTCTCATGAAAGACGAATTGGAACGCCGCATCATTGGGAGCCTGGCAGCTTCCCGCATCGTAAATCTTATGGAAGATGACGCACTGCGCACTCAATTCGCCCTAGACTACTTGGAGCAAAGCAGCAAGGTCTATGATGACGAACGTGATCCTGATTCCCGTCAGCTACTAAAAAATCTATATCTCCCAGATGATGTTGAACCTCTTTTCTTCCTTGGCGAATTTGACCGTATTGAGAAGATATATCCCATTGCCATAGAGGCAATCCAGCGCTGGCGAAAAAAATCATACCGTCCTATTGGGGAGATAAACACTGTCGCTTATGAATACAAGCTCAATGCGTTCCTTCATTGGGTACGCGCTAAGCAGGCTAATGACCCTCATGAGCAACAAACCCACGCCACAAATGCCTGGCGGTTTTTCGATAAATTAATTGGTCGTAAATTCTACGAACTCCAATGCGAACCATTTTCTTATCGCCTCTACTCCTTATGGCTGAGAATCGAATTTGACCTCGATACCGAAATCGTCATGGAGTTCCTGAAATATTTTAAGCACCTGGTGCGCGGGTATGCGCCTGCATGGGAGAAAGTTAAAGACATTGTGCCTGAGCCCCACCGGAAGTCGCCGATCATGGAAAAACGCGAGGAAGAGTACTACACCCACATGCGCCGCGCTGCCGAAGAAGTCATTGAGAGCAGCTACCCCGACTTCCTCCCCGGCATCACGACCCAGGAATTGTGAACTCTACAGCCCTAAGAATACCCTTGCAATACCCGCGGTAAAGCACTATGGAATAATCTCGGTTGGATTTGAGCTGCTGTCGAGCTTTCCCATAGCTCGATAATGCCTCAGGCCTTTCTGGCTAATAAAATCCGCCTCGGGCGGATATAAATCGTAATCAAGATTGTAATTCCGCATCATGCCAGTACTTGAAAAACATATCTCTCTCGCAAGTATCCCGGACCCCCCTGGTGCACTGCCATCAGCGAAGCGCCGTCGGCTTAGTCCGTTTTTCAATACCGAGCTCCTGTTGCCAAGACCTATGCAATTATTTGCCATGGAGGGCTACGACTTTGCCCTCATGCTCTTCGCAGAAAATTTGGACACCGAAAAGCACGCGTTGAAGAACAAAGAGACGCTCTTTTCCGATTGCTTCCCATTTCTTCTCTATCTGCTTGCGCTGAATCTTCATCGCCCCCTTGTTAAAAAGTACCTCGCCCGCATCGGGCAGAACAGTAACGGTTCAGACCTTCTGCTGAAATATCGCTTCGCTACGGTCATGGGAGACAAGAAAATGAAAGCCACCACGGCACGGCAATGCCTTACCCTTGCTGAGTCAGCCGCCACCGCATCAGCCAGCGCCCCTCCCATGAGCGCGCTCAAGACCCGGATTGTCGAACTAGGCGTCCTGACCAATCTTATTGAGCTCGCCTTCTTTGAGGAAGATTTCCCACGTGTTCGCGAACTTGCCAGTCTCTTCTGGAAAAAGAAATCCGCACTAAAAGACCGCGAGGCCATGCGCATCTCCAGCTTCTATCCCCTCACCATTCATAAAGCCACAGCCTTCACCAGATGGCTTGACGCAAAGGATTGCGGCCTGTTCGAGAGCAAGGAGGCAAAAGAGGCTGTGACCAACTTTAACCAGATCATTGCCAACCCGCACAGCGGCAAGCGCTTCGCAAACTTCTTCTACCGCATCTACGCCAACTGGCTCCGAATCGAATTCGCTGTCGAGCTTGAGCAAATTGTCGAATTCTGGCACTTCTTCCGCCATTTAATAAAAGGCTATCTCCCAGCATGGCAGCATGTGCGCGGACTCCCCCGCCCGCGCAAAATCATTAAAGTCACCCTGAGCTGCAAGTCCGCAGTTGCAAAGTAGCCGGCGTATCCAGACTTCGCTCGATCTTTGAGCTGTTGAAACGAGGAGCTAAGAATGGCAGTTAATTACATCGTCAATAGCGAATGCAACGCAAAAAGAGCGCTTGGTGACGGAGATCATCTCAAAGGCACTGTACACATCCTCGCACTCCTGAAGGCTCGAGATCGCGCCGCCGCAATACGCGACATGGCAATGCGCAACGAACAGAGCCCTGAAGGCCTCTCTCTTATTGTCCGGACAGTGAACGCCGACGGCAGCACAGCGGAAAAATCCGTGACTTATGAGGACCTTGTATCCCAGGCATCGGGTCTTGAACCATACATATCAGCATGCTCCGGTTGTCAGGCAAACTTCCTCTCAAAACCCTTCGGCTGCTTTGGTGTGCTTAACTATCCGATACCCTTGCGTAGCGAGGAATGGCTTATGTCACGCCTCCAGCCGATCACTACCATCGGTGGCCAGCTCATTATGGCCGCCGTAAAAGATTTTCGCTACACTGGTGAGAGCATCAAAACCATGAGAGCTGCAGGTCTCTTCGAGTCGCCAAAGCCCGTAAAGAAAGCCTTTAAAACCGCCTTGTTGTCAAAGTTCGTAATCACATCCGATCAGCTCTTCGAAGCGATCCTGAGCGTGGGAGAATATCTCGATCCAGGGCACTGCATGGGCATCCTGCTATGGCTCGGAGCTATCCGACTCGATGGAACTATTCCAACATCACCCGCCGAAGTGGAAGCCATAAGCGAACTCACGACAACTGCTCAGCGCACGGAACGCACCACTCTCGAACTCGGGCCTGCAACCAGCCACCCGGCCATTTTGGCTATGCATTCCCTCCTCCGGGGCCTATACACCTCATGGACTCAGAATGCAGCGATCCTCATATCAGATTGAGTGCCAGATCAGGGCTAACAACTTGTCGTAGCGACCCCCCCACTCGCTGAAACACCTGGGACGCTAAACTGCGGCATTACGCGCCGATTCTTTTCTCTGCGACAAGCCGTAGGCAGCGAACATGCCAACTGAACGTCACACACGATTCTCGCAACAATCAGCCTATCCGCAGCCCGGCTTGCGGAGAGCTATCCGGCGAGGTATGGATAATGTCCGGATATAGGTCTATCTCACCGCCGCAATGCTGAATCTCAAGCGCCTGGCGGCGCTTATTTTTGCCTTGTGGAGGGGTGTAAGAACCATCTGCAGGCTTTTGCTGCGATGCAGAGAAAGAACGCGGCGCTCCTACGTGGATTCGCGAATTTTCCCGAAAATATCTCTCGGAGAGACGATGGGCGGGTAATGTGGATTTCCAGCGCACTTTTTCAACAGCCCCACTGTGCCCTGTTTTTTAATCTTCGTGGCCTTCGTGACCTTCGTGGTAAAAGACTAAGCCAAGTTAATCACCACGAAGAACACGAAGAAATGCTGCAAAATTGGGAAAGATTACGAACTGTTTCCCTTCCCCTTATAGGATTTACCATGGATTGACGGCATTCTTTATGTTTTTCATCCTGTTAATCTTGTTAATCCTGTCTAATAATGTTTGTGCTTCTTTTTACTTTCTTTTGGACATGATTTACAGGATTTACAAGATTCTTTACATTCTTGAATCCTGTCTGATAGTTTCTGTCTTTTTTTTGTCAAGAAATCTTCGTGGCCTTCGTGAACTTCGTGGTAAAAGACTAATCAAAGGTTTTTCTGTATTTTGCATAATTATCCTGTCACTTTCTTTAAACTCAACTGCAAAATTTGGGCTATATTATGCCATTACCTGGATTGCCATAACAAAAAAAACTTGCAATTATAATAGGGGTCGGGATATTCTTGTTTGTTAGTTAGGCCAGGGATGTGTAAAGGGCGATAACGTACACACATGGAGTCAATCGAGCAAGCACAGGGGCACGTATTCCTGCCGGCGTGTGTTATGCAGAAACTATATAACACCCCTTTTTAAGTATTTCAGAGAGATAAAGTACTGAAATGGCAACACTTATAAAGCGATTGCTACCGGGTGTTATACCGCAAATTTGCAGGCTAAAGGTATTATACAGAAACCACATAAACCGTAGTTAGCCATGCACGAAATAGGAGGGATTTCGCATGACAAAGCCAGCGGACAGCTCATGCAACAAAGAAACCCCCGATTCGACTTGGACCTCGCAAGTCACCGAGGACGCAGTGTATAAGCACCTCACCGACTATTACCTGTACCAAGACCGTCTAAGCTGGAGTAGGACCCAAACACTCGTCGTGTTGGAGGCCGCGCTGCTTGCTGCATCCTATGCTAAAGCGGGAACGTTTATCGCCCCGGTCATACTCATCCTCGGTACATTTGTCGTATGGCTGATTTGGCGGCTTATTAAGCGCGATTGGCAGGTGCGGGACCAAAACCTGAAGTTACTGGACCAGGTGCACGAGCGAAAAGGGATCAGAATGGTTGTGCCTGCATCCACCATATGGTCCAAGGGTAGCTTCATTACCCCTCGTGTCGTTGACCTTATTATCGGCGTGAACGTAGTACTGACAGTATGCTATGTCTTGTTGATCTCCGGCAGGCAGGCAGAGCATCTGCAGCGGCTATTTGGTCTTAAGTGACAGAAATGTACAGGCTAATAACGGCATGCACTCGCACACAGGGCAAACGGCCGCGCCGCGCCGGTGATGCTATCGTTGGATGATTGTCATAGTATCCCTGAACGCACGTTGAAGAGGACCATGGCATGTTTTGGAAACGCAAAAAGAAAGATAGAGCTCAAGCGGGCGTAGCCGAAAGCAAAGACCGGATTCCTGAAAATGAGCCGCCTCCTCTTCATTTTCAGGAACGCCCTCGAATCTGCTTGATCGATGTTGAGGAAGAGATATGCAAATCTCTTCAATCCTCCGGCTTCAACTGCTCCGTGGGTACTCTCGGCGCAATGGTGGAGGTGCCAAATCGAGGCCAACACAATTCACATGCGTGCTTATTGAACTGCGTGTTCCCTCAAAACCTCCATGAATACGATATTGTTGTTATCGATCTGCAGAACCCTAAAAGAATTCAGTATCGCGCCGCAGATCACACGCATTCCAACACACGAGGGCAGAAGCAGCATGCTTTAGTAAGCTCCTTTCCTGAAACCCTGTTCGATCCTCGTCCCCTCTCATCATCGATTCTGCGGTCACGCCTTGAAGATTTACTCGAGAGGGAAACTCTTTTCGTGGTATTTGCGGCAGAGAACGAGAAAATGGAGTACTTTCCGGTTCGTATCACAGCAGGTGGTTCAGAACGACTAGACAGCGAAACGCATTGGACATATGATTTCTTTTCCAAGCTGCCCTCGTATGAGAATATAACGGGAAGGGACACAAAAGTAGTGCTCTCCGATGATTCTGAGTTGGGACGTCTACTTCGCAGCCATAACCGTGAAGCCATTTACCGGATAGTGTTCAGGCACCCAACATATTGGGAACAAGGTGAATACATCAAAATAAGCAACTTCATTCCGTTAATGATTGCCGGAGAAGACCAAATTGTATCATTCGCCTTCAACCGGGAGAAGAATTGCGCTATGTTCTTCCCAGAAATAAGCTGCAAAAAGGATTTTCTCCTCGACCTCTTTCAGAGGGTGCTGCCAGAAGAGTTGCCGAGGTTATTTCCTTATTATACCCAGTTTGCATGGAGGAAAGATCCGGTGTATCGCCTGCCAAAAGAGAAAGGCTTACTCAAGGAAAAGGCGTCGCTGCAAAGTGAATACAATGAGAAGATGAGAGAAATCGAGCAGAGAATACTTGCCAATCGTGAGCAGTATCGCTACCTACACGATCTGCTCACCCAATCCGGCAGCGAACTCGTGAAAACCGTTGAGTCATATTTCAAATGGCTGGGCTTCAAGAACGTGGTCAATGTCGATGAAACAAGCCCGCAGATTCTGGAAGAAGATCTCCAAGTTGAGACGGAGAAGGGCTTGCTCGTTGTAGAGGTGAAGGGTATCGGCGGCACTTCCACCGATAGCGAATGTTCTCAGATCAGCAAAGTGAAATACAGGCGATCAAAGGAGCGAGGAAGTTTCGATGTCTACGGTCTATACCTAGTAAATCACGAACGATTTCCGCCACCCGAAAAACGTACGAACCCGCCTTTCAATAAGCATCAGATTCAAGATGCTGAGAATGACAAGAGAGGACTTCTCAGCACGTATGACCTTTTCAAGCTGTACTTCAACATCGAGGGGGGATTTGTGACAAAGGAAGAGGCCCGTAGCGCGTTTTTCAAGACGGGATTGGTCAGATTCCCTCCATCGAACGCAGTCAAGATCTCGCCTCCATACGAGATTTACTATAATGGTTATGTTGCAGTCGTTCAGCTTGAGGGCATCCGCATCGCAACCGGAATGGGCGTCATATTGGACGAGGACGGTAAATACAGAAGCTCCGTTGTTAAGGAGATTAAGATTGAAGAGAACACTGTCGATACGGCTGAATCAGGTAAGGTGGGCATCAAATTGGCAGACAAGATCACAAAAAGGACGCAACTTTGGATAAAGCAAAGTTCTTAACTTCATTTGATCGGGATCCAACAATAGCATGGGGTAAAATACGATCAGACGGCATTTTGAATCGTGCTTCAAGGGAAAGGAAGAATACCGTCTGTCATTTTTTTTCATTTTTTCCGTCCCCATTTTTTCCAATTTCGCAACTTTTCTTCGTGTGCTTCCTGGTGATTAACTTGGATTAGTGTTTTACCACAAAGGCCAAGAAGGTCACGAAGATTTCTTGAAAAAAACAGTCCCCGATTTCATCCAGCAGCAGCAGGCAAGCATTCGGCTTGGATCCTATCAACAGATTTCCTTTCTCCCCGCCCATTAGAGGCATGTTCATCATTGATTCCTTAATCTCACTGCAGAATATTCTACAATCCATTCTACAAAATTGAAGAATATTCTTCATTCTTGATCCACCCGACATGATCTTCAGATAACGCACCCCGCAAAAATATTCTCCAGGATATTGTTTTTACTGGACTTAAGATTCTGCCTGTTTTTTCCCTTGCTATTGGCAAGCTTTTTGCATTATCAAATAGTCAGGTTCTAGACCTCTATGGAGCTTGAGCACATGTTAAATTCTCTCTTTATACGGGGCAAGAGATTCTTTTGTGGTGCAACACTCTTTCTCATCCTAATTGTCTGCGCAGCAACTGCTGGTGCCAGAGACTACGTAACCCCGGGGCGAGGAGAAATATTCGACCTCTATGCACTTGCAGCTCTATCCGGAGGTACGGTGCAATACTATGGCGCCTATTTTCAGTTAAACGGAAACCTAACAATCTCTGCCGGCGATACGCTGTATTTTGCTGGAGGCCAGCTACTTTTCGTCGCAGATGATCCCACCAGCACCGGCTATGCCATCAAGATTGCCGGACGCCTGCTGGCTTATGGCTACCCTCATGCCTACTGCATGCTGACGTCCCACACGGATCGCGCCGGCAGGTGGTACGGAATTCAAATACTCCCTACATCAACCGGAAGCGACATGACCTACTGTGCACTTTCGAATGCCGTGGCTGGTATTTCTTGCTATGGTGCAAGCCCCATAATTGATCACTGTGTTATCTCACAGTGCAAGTATGCCGGAATTTACTGCTACGGCGCCGCAGAGCCCTTCATTTCAGACACCCGGATTCTCGCTATCCATTCTGGCGCCGGCATCGTGCTCAGCCGATTCTCCAGAGCAACCCTCTCGAATAATACCATCACTGATAACCAGGCCGGCGTAGTGCTCGCAGACCCCGCGGCTGCCGCCAGTGTCGCATACAATCGCATAGCTTACAATACTGAGATCGGCCTCTACGCGGCTGGATACGACACATCTTCTATTCGCAATAACCAGATTGAATGGAACAATGCCGGCATCGTGATTGCCAGCCATTCCACATCCACGCTCGACGGCAATACGGTGTCGTCCAATACCCTGCTTGGCATCGCCACGGCGGCGAATGCTTCCCCTATTTTGCGCAAGAACATGATTTCCAATAATAGCACAACCATTGGAGGCTTCGTGGCGTTTGACGCCTCCCGTCCGGACCTTGGTTTCGTGGAATATCCTGGCGGGAATACCTTCCGCGACAATCTGGAATACGATCTTGTCAATTTTACAACGAATAATCTGCTGGCCTTCGGGAATTCCTGGACCATTCCCCAGGACATTGACTCAGTAATTTACGACGACGAAGAAGACATTGACGATGCGGATGGGAGTGGTTTTATCTCAGGTGTTGTCCAATACGCACCTACGGCTTCAGAGTCGTGCTGGCAGCTATACTATTAAGAGCACCTAACAAGAAGAACTATCAAACCACGACGGCACGACGCGCATGCGCCTTAGTACATTAAAATTTCAGAATGAGAAAGTGTAATAATACTAATGGGAGCACTAAATCAGGTTACATATTTTTAATCTCTCGCAAAGACGCCAAGCACGCAAAGTTTTTATTCTCTTAGCGACTTTGCGGCTTTGCGTGAAGATTTAAGAAGTCATACGGTGATAAACATACACTGTTTTGATCAACAGTTCTTCTCTCGCGTGCGTTTAGTGTAGTGGTCAATGCGCCTTAGTACATTAAAATTTCATAATAGCCTACCTAAGAAAGGCGAGGGGTAAAATGAGAAGACTACTGGGAGTTGGTTTATTCTCTATCATCCTGCTTGCTGCTCGCTTTGCGAGTGGCGCAGACTTTGAGACCCCGGGAACCGGACAAACATACACCCTGACCGACCTGGTGGGTATCTCCAGCCCAACGGTGACCGGCAGTGCGCCAACCTTTTACCTGGAGGGAAATCTCACGATTGCCTCAGGAGATGCGCTTGAAATAATCTCCGGTGAGACGCTAATTGCGCTGGCCCCTTCAGAACCCACAATGGCGGGCTACTACGTAAAAATTGCCGGCCGAATACAGGCGCAAGGCACACTGCAAAACCTGGTACACTTTACCGCCAATCCCGAGACCCCGGGCACCTGGCATGGGCTGGTGTTCACACCAACCAGCTCGTCCTCGCTGATAGATTACTGTGAGGTAAAATACGCCACTATTGGCATTTCATGCTATGGCTGTGAGCCTACGATTACCAACTCCACCATCTCCCATTGTGAACGCGGTGCCATATATACCTATGGGCAAGCCCGGCCCTTTCTGCAATACAATACAATCACCAACAATTCTGAGGCTATTGGCCTTTTCCTTTCCGATCCTGACATCTCGGATCTCCGCGATAATACCTTAACCAACAACGGCACCGGCCTGATGTTGCTCGACGCGCCTTCAACTCTCACGCTCTCTGAAACCTCTTTGACTGGCAACGCCTGGGCCGGTCTCTATTGCACGGGTAACACGCACTCCACCATTAGCGTGAACACCATGTCGGCAAACGACCACGGCGTAATTATCCGGCGAAATGCTGTTCCGGGACTTTACTATAACACCATCCAGAACAATACAAACGCCGGCGTAGCAATCACAGATGATGCGAACCCGCTCTGTCGCAGCAATACTATCGAAAATAACGGGCCCGGCTGCGGCGGCGTCACCACGTTTCGCTCTGCGCAGCCCGACTTCGGAACTCCATATGACGTGGGAAGAAATCTTCTCAAAAATAACAATCCCTATGATTTTGCAAATTACAGCCCGAACGAAATCTTTGCATACGGCAATACATGGACGACAAACTACTTCTGGGCTGACACGCGAATTTATGATGATGAGGAAGATGAAGGCGATGCGGATGGGAGCGGCTTCGTCTCGGGAATGGTGTATTTTTATTCTACTGATGCGTCCAATTGGCAGCTCTACTACTGAGCTGCACGTGAGGCAAGACTGACTAGAAGAGAATTCCTATGATACGCAAACATGGATTCTTCATAAAATTATTTCTCGGTGCAGTACTGGCAGTCAGCCTATGCGCCGCAACACAAATAAATTACCTTGACGCGCTCATACGTCAGCGTATCGCCACCACTGAAACCCAGCTGTCTGTGCTCGCTATGGCGTTGGAAGCCTATCACCTCGACCATCTCAAATACCCAAACGACGTCGAGGATGGCTGGCCATGGTTCACCACTATTCAACTCACTACGCCAGTTACTTACGTCTCGTCGGAACTCTTTCGCGATCCATTTCGTGGTGCCGAATATCAACCCCCTACCTATCACCGCTACTGGCGCCTCCATCGCTACATCAACTACGAGGCAAACCTTGAGAATTGGGGTGGCATCGGCCCGAGTTGGATTGGATGGCGCCCTGCGGTCAGCGATTATGAAATTAACCAAGGGTATGAAAAATACGGCGAATGGAAACTGCTCTCGAGGGGCCCCGACGGGCTTGTGTCCTATGACAATAGGGAGTATTTCTTCTTCTCGAACAATTTACTTTACGATCCAACCAATGGAATTGACTCTGAAGGCGATATCATTCGTTATCAGAAACAATAAAGCCAGGCGCAGAGATAGCCCTCTGCGAATTTCAACAAGACTGAGCGGGAAAATTCAAAACACAAGGCCACTCCAGGAGGACTAGAAATGACACAAAAACTTCAGACTGTGCGGGCGCGATTCCGCGGATTTCTCCAGCGGATTATGATCCTGAAAATCGAAACCATGGCCAAATGGTGCCTCATCGGCCTGATGGTAGCAACACTGGGTGCAGCTACCGCATCAAACTTTTTCCAGGCTCTTGTATACCATCGCATCGCCGCAGCCAAAACCGACATGACCGCCCTGGCCATGGGGCTCGAATCCTATCGCATTGACCACCTTCACTACCCCAATGACGTCGAAAACGGTTGGCCATGGTTTCCCACACATCAGCTCACCACGCCGATCCCCTACGTCTCGTCTGAACTCTTTTTTGATCCATTTCGTTCCGAGTATGAGGTTACTACCTACTTCCGCTATTTCTTCCAATATCGCTATCTCAACTATGAGGCAAACCTTGAGAATTGGGGTGGCATCGGCCCGAGTTGGATTGGATGGCGCC
>CAYVXD010000019.1:0-42741 GCA_964454265.1 uncultured Candidatus Sumerlaeota bacterium
GCGCCCTTTCAGGGCTTGGAATGTTGTGCGACGTTACCCCAGATAACCCAGCGCTGCGCACTGGGCTTCTATATATGGCCCCTTCGGGGCTTTTTCTGAGAGAATATTACGCCCTTTCAGGGCTTGGAATGTTGTGCGACGTTGCCCCAGATAACCCAGCGCTACGCACTGGGCTTCTGTATATGGCCCCTTCAGGGCTGTTTCTGAGAGAATATTGCGCCCTTTCAGGGCTTGGAATGTTGTGCGACGTTGCCCCAGATAACCCAGCGCTACGCACCGGGCTTCTATATATGGCCCCTTCGGGGCTTTTTCTGAGTGCGTGATCTATAGAGCATTCACAAGTATATTCATTTCCCAAGCGATGCCATAAGCTGAGCATTATTGTCATATAATCAATTCCTTCCGTGTGTCAGATTAGGTTAGCAACATTATGATCGGATCAGAAGTTAAGGAGACGTTCTTGAGCCTTTTGCAGACAAGGTTACCTTTATAACAATCTGTTATTCTAGCCCCTCACCCTATCCCTCTCCCCTGAGGGGAGAGGGAAATATGATCCCCCATCAGCTGCAATATAAGCCAGGGGCGAACCTCTGTGATATGATCTCTTGATATGGCCTCTCATTATTGGGCCACGGCGAAATGAACAGCAATCCACTTAATGTTCATATCAAAAAGAAAGGCCAGACCAACAACGGCTTATGCCCAATATAGCCAAAAACGGCCGGAAATTCCTTACATAGGGGCGACCCGCCGGGTCCCCCCTACAACCGCCTGCCTTATCTCGGATTCCTTGAAATTTCGTTTTGTTAGGGGTTCTTGGTCTTTTTTCCTCTCCCCTGGGGGGAGAGGATTAAGGTGAGGGGGAGTATCTGTGCTCTAGAAATGCCAACTCATTTGACAAAGAGCCTGTTGGGTTCATTGCGCCTTGTGAGGGCTTGCCGCTTCAAGGGCTTTGATGAGGGTGCAGAGAAGGTTGTTCACGGGCGTCCGCACGCCACATTCATCCCCCATGCGGCAGATTGCCCCGTTAATCGCATCAATCTCTGTGGGTTTGTTCTGAAGAATATCCTGCAGCATGGAGGGATGATGCTGCGCCGTAGCTGGAATAAGACGGCCAAACAGAAGGTCTATGTATTCCTGGGCTTCGTGCCAGAAGAGTGCCACGTCCCTGGCCTTTGCCACGCGAAAAATTTCCTCGACGATCATGCGCATCATCTCTCTCGTGCCTTCGTTCTCCAGCAAATATCCATACGGCGTGCGTAAGAGAGTACTCAGCGGATTCAGGGCTGCGTTGTAAAGCACTTTTGACCAGATGAACTTTTCGATCTCGGTGGTGAACAGAGTAGGAATCGCCGCGCGGTTAAAGCATGCGACCACCGACTCGATTCGCTCGCGTGCCACGCGCTCCTCCTTGGCCCCTAGCATCACCTCTTCAGCATACACAGTCACGCGCACCCAGCCAGGCTCAACAACCTCAACGCCAAAAATCACGCGCCCGCCGAGCGTGCGCTCCCAACCAACGCTCTCTGCAATGGTCTCGATGTTGCCCAGCCCGTTCTGGAGTGAAACGAGCAGAGACATCTGATGGATGCAAGGAATAACCTGCCGGACTGCATGTGCAGTATCGTACGACTTGACACAGATCAAGACCACGTCAAATTTTTCGCCCGCTAATTGAGCCGCAGATGTAACGGCGCGTGCAATCCGCACCCTGTGCTCGCCCCAGATACCACTGATCTTGAGCCCGTGTGTACGAATGGCTGCGATGTGGGGGTCGCGGCCAATGAACGTGACGTCCTCTCCAGCCTTGGTCAGCAAGCCGCCAAACACACTCCCAATCGCACCAGCACCCATTACCAGAAACCGCATGCCGTGGTCCAGCCTCTCCCCGAAATGTGCATGAGGAAATGCGAGGGGTCCGCCACGGCGGAACCCCTCGCGCTCCCCTCCTAAACCTTTAGTTACTAGCGATTTCACCCGCCTTCGCCAGGCTTCGGCGAATTAAATCGCTCCCGCTTCTTTTGACGCCTTTTCATGATTCACGTAAAGTACATTCCGATAATGCCATGCTGCTTTCTTTTTGATTAACAATACAGTTCAGCAAGAAAAAATAGCGGCGTCTACTCTCGCCTCTTGCTTCGCTCCAATGCCAATCCGCCCCTTCTCATCGACGCGGCACGCGCCGTGCTACTTCAAATCACCTGATCTTTCTTTTGCTCTTCAACTTCCTTCAAGCGTGCTAGGTATTCTGCCGGGTCAATCAGAATTTCGCGCGGCTTGCTTCCCTGAAACTCTCCCACAATGCCGGCTTCTTCCATCATATCCATAAGGCGCCCTGCGCGCGCATAGCCAACCTTCAGCCTGCGCTGAATTAGCGACACCGAGGCCTTGCGTGCTTCCAAAATCAGCTTCAGCGCCTGACTGTACAGCTCGTCGTCAATCGGCTCCTCGTCTGCGCCGTCGTCAGTTCTCCCGAGCCCGGTTGCGTTCTGGCTCGACTCTCTGCGCACTAATTGCTTCGGCTGAAAATCCTGCTTTATGTACTGCGCAGCGGCTTGTTCACGAATGTAATCGGCCAGTCGCTCGACCTCTTCCTCAGTGACGAGAGTGCCCTGAATTCTGATCGGCTTGGGTGCACCACCCGGTGAGAAGAGCATATCGCCGCGTCCGAGCAACGCCTCAGCACCATTGATATCAAGAATGGTGCGCGAATCCACCTTTGAGGATACCTGAAACGCGACGCGGGTAGGAAAATTCGCTTTGATGATGCCGGTGATTACATTCACTGAAGGTCGTTGCGTGGCAATCACGAGATGAATGCCCACGGCGCGCGCCATCTGTGCCAGCCGCATGACGTTCTCTTCCACCTCGTTGCGCGCAATCACCATGAGATCTGCCAGCTCATCAATGATGATAACGATGTGTGGCATGAACTCCGGCGTCTTTTCGACCGCTTCTTCTAAATTCGTAGGATCAGTAGCCAGCTCGTTGTATGCCTCAATGTTGCGCACACCGGCATCTACCAGGCGCCGGTAGCGGTTTTCCATCTGCTCGACCGCCCAGCTGAGCGCAGCCGCAGCTTTTCGCGCATTATAGACCACAGGAGCCAGGAGGTGGGGAATGTCATTGAACACAGTGAGCTCCACTCGCTTTGGGTCAATCATGATAAACTTAACGCGGGACGGCGGCTGGCGAAACAGTATACATGCAATCATGGAATTCAGACACACGCTTTTCCCTGAGCCCGTAGCCCCGGCAAGTAGCAGATGCGGCAGGGTAGCCAGATCAACGAGGTACGGCTCACCGGCAATAGTCTTGCCCAGCACGAACGCCAGCGAAGAAGGATGATTCTTCAGCCGCTCATGCGTCAGGAGTTCTTTTAGATAGACGTTCGTCATCTTGCGATTGGGAATTTCAATGCCAACGACGGCCTTGCCAGGGATCGGCGCGACTATGCGCACCTGCTGGGCACGCAGCACCATTGCTATGTCGTTTTCCAGCATGACGATGCGGTTAATCTTAATACCGGGCGCTGGTTGAAGTTCAAACCGCGTAACCACCGGGCCCTGGGTCACCTGCACTACCTGTGCCTCGATACTATGGTCGCTCAGCGTTTTTTCGAGTGTAGCTGAGATTTCAAGCAACTCCTCGCGCGACATTGTCTGGTCAACTCTTGGCGGACTGTCGAGCAGGTCTAGCGACGGCAGCTGATAATCGGGGAAGAGATGGAGTTCTTCCTGGACCACTATCCTCTTTTGCGCAGCCCTTAGTTTCTCTGGCTTGGTTCTTTTCGCCGGAACCTCAAGCCCGGCACCCGTGCGATCAACGATCTCTGGGCCTCTGCGAGGCACCGGTGCGATCCTGGCTTTTCCTTTCTCCCCCCGTGGCTCATCACCAGCCTGGAAAACCCTGGCCGCATGTGCTCTTCTGAACGTCAGCTTCCTCTCGCGCCGCTTTTTGCGCCACTCCCCAACCCGCTCCTGAAAACTTGTTCCCACACGATTGAAGAAATTGTAGAAAAGAAAATTGGTTGTGAGCAGCACCGAAATAACCAAGAAACTCGCGAAGATAAGTGACGTGCCGAGCAGCCCAAGGTACTGCGGAATGCCTAGCCCGTGTGTGGTAGTCAGAAAATTACCTATCGCCCCCCCGAATTGGAAACTTCTCTCACTCATCTCTTCATTTTGATAAAAAGGCAGGCAAAGCAACGTACAAATGGAGAGCACAAACAGACCAAGACCGAATACTTTGACCAGCAGGTTCTGGGTGCGAATTCCTCGAAAGACCTTAACGCCCCAGGCGATCACAAGGAGGGGAATGACGTACACCACATAATGACCCATGAGAAAGATCAGGGTTGAGGAGATCTTGGCTCCTACGGGGCCTATCAGGGTGCGGCCCCCTTTAGCCAGAATCAAGGAAAGGAGTATAAAGAGGCCGAGAAGTATATACAGAGTGCCGAAGATTTCATTCTTCGTCTCTTCCGTGATCCCCAGGAACGTCTGCCGCTTCTTCGCTTTCGCCATCGGGAACGAGAACCTCAACTGTCACAAGATCACGTGTTCTTTATATTCGGTTTGTCAGATGTAATGCAAGCTCTATTTTCTTCGTCACGTGATGAAAAGCAGCCAGACTCCATTAGAGAAAATAGAATATAACGAAAACACCAACGACCAAACAGTACCATGCAAACGAGTAGAGACGCCCCTTACACACAAAGCGCAGCAAAATCCGCAGCGCTATTAGTCCGCATATAAAAGCGGCCACCAGCCCAGCCACTGCGGCACCCAGACCAATGTCATACAGAGCATCAACGCGTGTTAGGCTGAGCAGCATTGCCCCCACCGTAGCCGGTATGACAAGCACAAACGAGAAATCTGCCGCGTCTTTTCGCGCTACGCCAAGAAGAAGCGCTACCGTGATTGTTATCCCTGAACGCGAAATTCCCGGAGTTATTGCTATCCCCTGAGCAATACCAATGAGCAGCGCAACCAGAGCAGGCATCTGACTCACGGTTACCTGATGAGCTGCACTGCGTTCCCATCGCGAAGTCAGCAAAATGAATCCAGTCACACAGAGCGCCATCCCAACGAGCATCGGTTGATTAAACAGACTGCTCAGCGGCCTTTCAAATAAGAACCCAATCAGGGCGGTTGGAATCGAGCCGATCACAATCAGCGAGAGGAAGCGACCGTCATCATCGTGCCACAGGGCGCCGCCGACTCCGCGCGCCTTCGCCTTGCTCCACCCGTCACGAAAAACAAAGCGCACAAGCCCCGCAATCCTCGGATAGAATACAACAACAATAGCACACAGGGTGCCAAAGTGAACCAGCACTTCGTAGATCACGGAATCGGGGCGGTCTATATTGAGGATTCCTTGAGCAACGACGAGGTGGCCAGAGCTGCTGATAGGCAGGAATTCCGTGAGACCCTGGAGAATACCGAGGAATATTGACTCAAAGAGGTTCATTACAGCATCCAATCGCAGGTACATTAACGCAACAGAGGGAACATGAAGCACACTATCAACGGTCCACAGTCACTGGCAAAACATTGACAACCGCGTGGCAGGCTTCTCCCTCCTTGAGCAGACTTCATAAAACCCCTTCTAGCTCAAGGCCGACGAAAAAGTCAACAGAAATGCACCTCGTGGCAATAAAGTACAGCGCAGCGGAAAGGCACTGCATGGAATTTGTGGCGTGCTCGATACCAAGCACTACAGCGACGACCGGGCGCGCAGCTGGATCTTCAGAACTGTCGGCTATGGACACGACGAGCACTTCTGGAAGCAATTTGTCTCGCATCTAAGCATGGTGGGCTACGACGACGTACTCAGCATCGAGCATGAGGATGGACTTCTCTCGCCGAAGGAAGGGTTGGTGAAGGCCATCAGCTTTCTTAAGCCACTCATCTTTACAGAGAAACACGGCGAGATAACGTGGGCATGAGGTGATAAAGACTCGGCGTGAGACTACATCTATCCGCCTGAAATGCGGCACGACCTTCTTTCAACTAAGAGTGCCTATTGCTCTGTTGAAAATCTTAGCCCATAAAAAAGCCCATACAAAAGACGATATCGAAAATAATGGGTTCGCCACCTTGACGTAGCACGGGCGTCTCGCCCGTGTGGATTCATAACCATGGGACAAAGATCATCCGCCTAGGCGCATGATTCACGGGCTGGAAGCCCGTGCCACGTGGCTATGGCAAAATAGTTAAGCATGCGGGACATTCACAATATCCATTTCGGCTCTATGAACGGAAAGAAGAGATCGCCCGGTTGATCTTGATGGATCACAGGAGATCTGCAAATAGAAAGGGAGTCATCGTGCGACCTGTTCGCGCAAGGTAGCTATCCTGGCTTCAAGACGTTCGATGAGCACAAGCTTTGGAGAAAAGCCAGTTTCAACGGCGGACAGCGCAGAGAGGAGTATCTGATAGGTATCAAGGGCCGCACGGGAGTTCTGGGCTTTTTCGTAATCAGCAGCAATAGCCAGTAGTCGTTCTTTTGCCAGCCTGCCATACGGGTTGAACAGACTGTAATTGCGAATAGCCTGATCGTAGTGCGCAACCGCCAGCTGACCGTCGCCGCGCGCCAGGGCTGCCTCGGCCTGTTCGAAGTTCGCCCGTGCGCGTAGCCAGAAATTCAGCGACAATAATACAAACAGTCCCAGCAATACACCCAGGCCGATCCCGCAGATTTTGAAAAGACTTCCTCGCGTCATTCCGTTACCTCAACGCCCTAAAACGCCATAACTCTTCGCCCATACTTAGCCATACTGCGACCACGCTACCACCCGCAATCACCACGCAGCACTGCAGACACAAAAAACAAGGGCTTGGGTATTACGAGATTCCCACCCTGCGGCTTTACTTACCCAAACCCATTCAAAAATTGTTCGCACAGCGAAGAGCCTGACTCGAACAGCCTATTTATCTGAAAATTCATCCTCAATTTCAGCTGGTTCATCTATCGGACTCGGCCCTGATGCTCCCTGTGCAAGTGCTTCCTCGTAGGCGCCGAGGACTTTTTTCTCGATCAATTGCCTCGTCTCGTTGTTCAGGGGATGCGCAACATCCTTAAAAGTTCCATCCTTGCGCTTGCGACTCGGCATTGCGACAAAAAGTCCTTTTTTGCCCTTGATCACCTTGAGGTCACTGACCACAAAGCAGTCGCTGAACGTTATGGTAGCAAAGGCCTTCAATTTCTCATCTTCCTTGCTGAACGGCCTTACCCTGACCTCTGTAATCTCTAATCCTGCCATTCCTTGCGTCACCACCTTCCTGATGTATGCTGCTATGTTGAAAAGGACTTTACGACTCGATGCAAACCTCACACCCTCGCCCGACTGGTTCCGCAAGTTGTACGAACTGATACTGAGACCGCAACCGTTTTACTATTACTTCTCCAACCTGCCGATCACGCACCAGCCCATACACCGCCGAACCGCTTCCGCTCAGTAACGCACCCGCGCATCCTAGCTCCACAAGCTGCACTTTGATCTTCCCAAGCTCAGGATACGCTGATGCCAGCACCTGTTCGAATGTATTGAACAGTGCTCCTCCCAGCTCCTCAATTGACCCGCTGCGGAGCGCTGCCAGAACCGTGGCCGCATCAACCTGCGCCGGACCCGGTACAGTAGTGTCATATCGTGCGTACGCCTTCCGCGTAGAAATCGCGAATCCCGGAAATACCACCACGACAAAGAACAGCGCATCGTGTACCACTGGCGTGATCTGTTCCCCGCGGCCTTGGGCCACCGCACATCCACCGGGCAAGAAGAACGCGACGTCCATCCCTACCTCTGTAGCCATGGCACGCATCTGTTCCATAGAAAGCCCAAGCTGCCAGAGCCTATCCACCGCAACAAACGCTGCCGCGGCATCCGTACTACCACCTCCCAGACCTGACCCAAGAGGAATGTGCTTGTCAATGTAAACTTTCAGTCCATCTATCCGCCGGGGAAACGCCCGCTGCAAGCACCTCACCGCCTGATACACTGTGTTGCCACTCTTCTCTGGGAGCTCGCCCGAGGACGACTCAATTACAATCCCATGTGCGTGCTTTTCAAAGAGCAACTGATCGGATAGTGAAACGTTCTGGAGCACTGTTTGTATGTCGTGGTATTGGTCATCTCTCCGGCCCAGAACGTTCAAAAACAAGTTGATCTTTGCATTAGCCTGTACAGAAAGTTTTTTCATGTTCGTATGTAAGATATGGTAGCCAGCTTGTCAAGATCAAAGCGACGCCGCACGCAACGGTCTCGCCACAACTCCCTGTTGGCTTCACCGTATGCGATCACCATTATTACCTCGTCGCGGCTCCTAACTTCAGACAAATCTGGATCAAGAGGTAATTCCTGTGCTCTTTACAAACACCCATCGGTTCCCATGATACAGCCGGTATTTCCTCTTGACCAACGTTTCGGTGTCCAGTATGTTTGCCCTACTTTTTTGGGCAAAGCAAGCCGAAAATGACTGCACAACGCGGACAACTCAAATCATCACAAGCCAAAACCAGTTCGCACGCTGGTGAACCGCCCTCGTCTGGCGCCAAACAAGCACGGCAACCGAAAGGCATTTTTACCCACCTGCGCGAATGGCTCGACGCCCTCGTGATCGCCTACATCCTTGCAATGTTCATCCGTACCTTTGTTCTCGAGCTGTTTAAAATCCCCACAGGCTCAATGTCACCCACCCTCATCGGCGACCAGGTGGCGATATTCGATTACGACGATGACGGCGATGATGACCTGGTGCTGTCGAAAGGACGGCAGCGAATCCATGTCTTCTATAAAGAAGGCGATCATTATATAAAAGACGAAGCCATCAACGCTCCGCCGCTGGATAAAATGTACCGTCTGGCGGATAAGTTTCGAAAGCGCCACGACCAGATAGCTGTTTGTAAATTCGCCTACTGGTTTTCTCCACCAAAGATTGGCGATATCGTCGTGTTTAAAGTACCCGTGGTCATCTGGGATCCAGCCCGACCTATTTACATCAAGCGTGCCGTGGGACCGCCAGGTGATAATATTGCCATTCACAATGGCTTTCTGTACGTTAACGGTGAAAAGATAACATCGCCTGAGCCCCTCAAGTATATCCGCTACCAACAAGAATGCGAAGGCATCCTGTTTCGCCCAACCACCGTGCCACCCGATCAGGTCTACGTCTTCGGCGACAATACAAAGAATAGCCGCGATAGCCGGGTATGGGGCGGCGTGCCCCTGGAGAACTTAAAGGGCAAAGCATTCTTCCGCTACTTGCCCCTGAGGCAGATACGCTTTTTACGATAGCGGCTGTAACACATACGGCCGAATCTCCCCCGCTGTTTCATCCACCACCGGAACTACATCCGCAGTGTCAACTTGCGCACAATCGTTAATATCAGCCTCAAATCCAAGCTTCGCCAGGTAACGACCGTGAGTGCTGTTGCGCAGGAGATCTACAAGCTGATGTTCGTGATTTTCAAACGTAATCAGAGCAAGGTGCGCTGCGTCGGTCAGGATCAGCCGCTCGCTGCGATAACTGGTCTGAATATATTTAATAAGTGCCCCTGCCCCAGCCACATCCTCCAGGCTAACCGCTCCCCCTGTACCAGCACACACTATCGAGAGCCGCCTTACCCCTGATACTATCCGACCAACCGCCGAAAGGTTCAGGAACGCTCCCATAAGTATACATCGTGCCCCCAACACGTACCGAATCGCGCGCGTACCATTTGTCGTGGTCATAATAAGCGTCTTTCCCTGTACGATCTCCCGGGTAAATTCCTGCGGGCTATTGCCAAGGTCAAAGCCACGGATTCTTATTCCGCGCCGTTCGCCGCAGAGCAGCGCCTCACCACCATACGCCTGGCGCACACGCTTTCCCTCCTGGGGCGTGAGAACAGGCATGACCGCGCGTGAACCATTTGCCAGCGCAGTCACGATACAGCTCGTCGCTCGCAGCACGTCAAACACTACCACCACGCGCTCGGCTAATAACTTCCTGGCCGACATCCTTCGTATGGCTTTGCGCGCTGCATTCAGCTCCAATGCAACGTCAATCTCCACTATTCACGCAATCTCCTCACAGAAGATTACTCCCCCACACTACGCAACGCGCCCGACTCCTACTCCCCTGCAGGCCCGGGCTCCGTCTTCAACCGAATATAATCAATGGCCACATTCAAGCCGGGAAAGCTGATTTCGTATGGATCGAGCCGCAGCGCAGCGACCCACTGCGACTCTGTCCACACCCTGGACGAGAACAAATCAAATGCATATGTATGAAACTGACCATCCGCAACGGTTGGAATTCGCATTGTCCTCACTTCATCCATTGGTCTGGTGGGTGTTAACCAGTAAAGCTTGGCCGCGGTGTTCTGACCCCTCAGGTTGCTCAGCTTCATGCGAACCTCGAGCTGCGCGTACGCCCTCGATGGTATCGGTGGTGCAAGGACACGACCGCAGAAGGCAAAAACGTTCTTCACCTGCGACGTCGCCACTCCGTAACACACATCAAATGGCGTCATCGCGTGCCACGCCTCCCATCCTTCGCTATCCTTTAATCTGTCGAATTCAAAGTTGAGTGTAGAATAGGTACGCGCCAAACGCGCATGATCCTGCACAAGCTCACGGCGATATGCCTGGCGCTCAGCAGCTGCCACGCGCTCAACCTCCTCTTCATTCATCAGTGAGAACACCCCATCTGAACCTCCGTCGAAATCCAGACTCAGATAGGGCGATTGCCGTGCTCGCTCTACGAGCTCCTGACCGTGTACGATAATATAGACGATGCCAAGTTCTCGCAGCAAATCGAGACTCGCCAGATCGGGAAACCGATACAGCAGTTTCTTCTGCTCCTCATACACCATATTGGGTGATCCGACGTACCCATTCCAGATGGGACGCCAGTGTAGCGTTGAGCTAAAAAAATACATTATGCTATCGTTGGGCGGGAGCTCAACAATTGCGCCCTCATCCGGCTGTTTCGCAATCCACTGATGTGTCTCAGGATATCGGAAGTAAAACGTTGGCACTGTCTGCACCACCCAGTACTCTAGCAGGATCACGCAGCTCAGTAGCCCCGTCAGACCAAATGTCTGTATAGAGCTGATCCGAATACGGCTGAAAAAGCGCGACAACACAGAGCTACAGCAGAGGCCAAGGCACAAATACACCACAATAGAAAAGCGCGAGATGCCACGCATGAAGCGAATCGGCGGCAGGTAGGTGAATAGATAGTAAAACGGCAGCCGGACTGGGGTAATCCGGTCCAAAAAAATCAGGAACGGCCCGAACGAGATTAGACCGGACAGCAACAGAAGCCCGATAAAAAATAGCGAGGTTCGATCTTGAGACCTCAGCGACTTGCGTCGCCATCGCCGAGCCACAATTAGCCCTTCCGCACACAACAGAGCCAGGGGTATGTAGCCAAGGAACTGGTTATTTTCACCAAGGCGTTTTTTTTGCACTGCTGACTTAACAAGATGTCCGACCAGCGTGATGTTGCGATTCGCTTCAGTTGGCGGCAACAGATACCCCCCAAAATCAGCACTGTGACCAATGGCATTCCCGATGGTGCGCCAGCGCTGAAACTCGTCGGCGTGCTTCTTATGCTGCCGCATGACTGGCGCACAGATCAACAGCGCCACCCCGACCGTTCCCAGTATAACCAACCCACGTTGCACCCCTCTGTCCCGCCAGTTCTCAATAACACGGTAGAGAAGAACGCACGCAAGAACGTAGAGCGTCAGGACGCCTAAATACCAGCTGCTTAGAACTTGCCACACCAGAAAAAGCCCCGCACCAACCAGATACCGCGGCTGCGCACTCTCCATATATTTCCAGATGAACAATACAACCAGCGGCATCCACATGATGCTCACCAGGTTTATGTGACCGGCACTATGCCACATGTTGTCGCTGTTAAATGCAAAGATCAGCCCGCCGATAAATGCAGCGAACTTATTCTTGACCAGATGATTGCATAGCAAGAACATCGTGAGCGCGCTCAGGAGGTGCACTAGGTAGAGCACCACATTGTACGACAATACAGGGTTGTGCGTCAGCAGCCAGATAGGCAATGTGAGCAAACTCACACCAATGAGACTCTCTGTGTAGGCCAGTGTATTTCGGTGAGGATAGAAGAACGTGGCGTTAAATATCTCAAGCGGTTGATGCAGCAGCGCATGGTTATCCCAGGCCAGAATGTAGGCCGTCAACGCAGCGTCGCCAAACTGAATATCTGAACCGATCCGCCAGACGGGAACAAACGGAAACAGCATAACCACTGTAATGATGCTATAGAGAACCAGAACGACTACAATGGTGGTAACGCCTTGTTGCCTAGATCCAGTGGGAAGATCCTGCATGGCGTCTTGTTACACTCCAGTGCCGGGTTAAGCGATGTGCAGAATGCAATGCAGCAGGCGCCAGGGCCGGTCGTGCTAACCCCGACAGTCTCATCGTGCGTGTTGTCACCCGTAAAGACCCCGCTGGTCATTCCGCCAAATGCGAAACAGGTCGAAAAACATCTGAATAGAATCGCGAATCAGGCGCACTTTGGACTGATACGAATGATTGAAAACCACGGGAATGCGTTGGATGCGATAGCCCCGCTTGCGGGCTATATAAAGAACTTCCACATCAAAGCCAAACCCGGGGATTGTCACCCGCTCGAAGATTGTTCGCGCAACCTCACCCCGGAAGAACTTCAGCCCGCACTGCGTGTCTGGAATTCCTTTCATCAGAACCAGGCCGATAAGTACGGAATACACCCTTCCTGAGAGGCGACGCAGAAGCGATGGCCCATGCGCCATGTGTGATTCTTTCAAATCTCGCGCCCCGATTACAATATCAGCGCTACCAGCTTGAAGCCGCTCCACCGCATCGCTGATGCTCGTGAGATCATACGGCAAATCCGCGTCCATAAATCCCACAATCGCGTGCCTGGTGTTTAGTATCCCGCATTTAACTGCAGCACCTTTACCTTTATTTTCGGCCAAGTTTATCAGATGGAATTTACCAGCCTGTGCACTGATAAATTCCTCGACCTGCTGAGCCGTCCGATCCGTGCTCCCATCATTTACCACAGTAACCTGCGCATTCTTGTAACGTTGAAGCAACGCAGCCAGGCTCTCCAGCGTCGGAATAATCCGCTCCTCTTCATTAAAGGCGGGAATAATAATGGCCAAACCATCATCAGTCGGCAATACTCATACTCCTCTCTTCCCTACCTATTCCCATGTCATTCTCACACTCCACTATCACACATCACAGCAGCCCGGAGCCTGAACTACACGGGCATAACGTCCCAGCAGTATACAACCAGATGTGCTCCAGCGCTTTCGCCACATCCAGCTGTTCTCAGAAGTCCGTATCCACAAGCCTTTACTCCCGAATCTTCTCCAACTCGCTTTCTGGACACAGCTCGTGGGCCAGCTCGCGCACAAACGACTCGGCATCAGTTACGATCCCGATCGCCTGGAAACTGCCTCGATCCACCAGCTTGGTCACCACGGCATGATTGATGTCCACGCAAATGGTCTGCACGCGCGCTGGCAGTACGTTTCCCACAGCAATGCTATGCAGCGTGGTGGCTATCATCAATACCATATCCGCGCGCCGCGCCTCACGCCGCATCGCATCCTGCGCCTCCATGACGTCGGTAATGACCTCCGGCATGGGGCCATCATCACGAATCGAGCCCGCCAGTGCAACCGGTACGTTGCGAACCACGCAGGTATACATGATCCCTTTTGTAAGAAGGCCCTGCTCAACCGCCTGCTTGATTGATCCCGCTCGGCGAATTGCGTTGATCGCGCGCAGGTGATTGCGATGTCCGCCTTCCATAGCTACACCATCCTCGAGCGAAATGCCGAGCGACGTGCCGAAGAGCGCTGCCTCAATATCGTGCGTGGCCAGGGCATTCCCTGCCAGCAAGGCATGCACGTAGCCATTACGAATCAATGCACAGAGCGGCTCGCTTGCCCCGGTGTGAATAATCGCTGGCCCGCACACAAACACAATGCTGCCCCGTAGCTCGCGCAGCTCGCGCATCCGCCTGGCTATTTGCGAGATGAGCAGCTTCTTTGGCTTCTCTGACGATACGGCGCTGCTCATGAAGCTGAAGATCTCTTTCCGTGTTGGCCGCTGCGGCGGTATCACCCGGATACCTTCGCGCCCTACCACTATCCTGTCACCTTTCTTTGCTCGGATGATGGGAATGCATTCCGCCTCGCCGCTCACTTCATCGAAGCGAATCGCACAATCCATTTCGATGTTTTTCACTGGAATCCAGCGCCCGCGGTGAAATATCTCGGTCTCCAGATTCGTGGTCGAATAGAAATCCTCCGGAAATACACCGTCGCGATCAGCTACGGCAACGCGTACTTCTTCCGGCCGTAAAACCCTGGCGCCCTGCTTCGAGACTTTCTCCAGTATCCGGTTTAACATCGCCTTGTCACTCGCCAGAATCTGAATCCTGGCCCGGCTCGGATCGTCGCGACGCTTCCCAATTTCCAGCTGCTCAATCTCAAAGTCGCCACCCATTTCGAGCACCGCGTCCAGCATCTGATTTAACGACTGGTTATTGATAATCTGGCCTTCCAGCAGAATCGTCTCACGCACCATGTGCTTCCTCCTAGCAGATCATGTTAGTACCATAACCAGTACAACTGCCACGAGCATGTCTCTACCATCTGGTTACCCATAACGTGTTACAAAGACTATGCTTGACGGAACACCTGAGAATTGTCAATTTGAAAGCGAGCCCGAGAGGAACCAGAATCACCAGTGAGCAACCGGAGCCACGAAGAGCCATCGCCCAAATAGTGAAGCCGGCCAAAAACATTCACCCCTATAAGCGTTTCCTGCGAGGCGAGAACGAGGGCCATATAAAAATCCCTTGCAACCCAGCCCCAAAATCGGTATTTGTACTACCTAAAAATTGATAGTCTTACTATCTCTCCCATTGCAATTTCCTGTGCCGAAGTGGCGGAATTGGCAGACGCGCATGATTCAGGGTCATGTGGGGGCAACCCCGTCGGGGTTCAAATCCCCGCTTCGGCACCATCTATTTTCTTACCCTGCCCTACACTCACTACCTGAGCACCGGTACAACCTCTTGCCACTGCACTTTGCAAAATGACTCACTACACTGCAATCTCTTACCGTATACAATTGAGATAATTGGAGTTACTGGCCATTAGAATCTTTCAATTTCTGCTTGACTGAGAGCCTGAAGAGAGGGTAGAGTTAGGCTTGCCTAACAATTATTAGGCGAACTATAAAAAGGCCAAAAAAATGAAAGCTTTAACACAGAGTCTTGAAGATTATTTAGAGGCAATATGGGTAACAAGTCTTAATGAAAAAGTGGTGAGGGTAAAGGACATTGTCAAGCGGCTCAATGTTAAAACGGCCTCAGTAGTAGGAGCATTAAGAATCTTGGCTGATAAAGGGCTGGTGATTCACGAAAGGTATGGCTATGTGGAACTTACCCAGCAAGGCATGGATAGGGCAAAGAAGATATATGAAAAACATAAAACTCTTACGAAGTTCTTTCACGAAATATTGGGTATCGAGTTCGAGTCTGCTGTGAAAGACGCCTGTCAGGTGGAACACTATATTCATAAGGATACAATGGAGCGTATTGTAAAGTTCATAAAGTTCATCGAGACGTGCCCGGAAGGAGAACCGCTGTGGCTATCCAGGTTTCGCTATTTTGTAAGACATGGCGAGCACCTGGAGAAATGTTGTCGGGAAGGAAACTCTATGCAAGTTGATGATGAAACGGATCAAGTAAACAAAGAGCACGTAAAGCTCTCCACGCTTAAAGTAAGCCAGGAAGCTAAAGTGGTTAGAGTATCGGCTGAGAGTAGTCTAAAAAGACGCTTGCTGGATATGGGTATGGTTCCAGGGACAAAGGTAAGGTTAGAAAAGATAGCCCCCTTAGGCGATCCCATAGATGTTATCGTTAAGGGCTATCATCTATCATTGAGGAAAGAAGAAGCATCGGCAATCACCGTAGAGATCCAGCCATCGGCAGCGAAGGAGGATAAGTGAATAAATGGTACCTCTTAGCATGACATCAACAGGAGCAAAAGTTAAAATAGCTCAAATTGTATCGGGAAGCAGGCTGCGTTCCAGACTGGCCAATATGGGCATTTATGAAGGCACTGTAGTGGAAGTCATTTACAACGTTGGAACAGGCCCAGTGATTATCAGCCGAGATGAAGCTCGATATGGACTCGGTTTCGGCATGGCCAAGAAAATCTTGGTAACGTATTTATCATCACCGCCCCAAAAAGAGAATAAAAATACATGACTCAAACAATAAGAATAGCACTGGCCGGGAATCCTAATTCCGGCAAGACTTCCGTATTTAATAATCTCACCGGCTCGCGCCAGCATGTAGGTAACTGGCCCGGGGTGACGGTAGAGAAAAAAGAGGGCAGGTTCTTCTATGATGAAGTTGAGGTAACGGTGGTTGACCTGCCGGGGACATATGGCCTGACCGCCTATTCTCTTGATGAAAAAATAGCCCGCGAATTCCTGCTTCACGAGACCCCGGACTTAGTAGTAGCGGTAATTGATTCCTCCAACCTGGAGCGGAATCTCTATCTGGTGGCGCAATTCCTGGAGCTCGGTCTCAATGTGGTATTAGACCTCAATATGATGGATATATTGGAAGCTAGAGGCGTTAGCATTGATACGGAAGCTCTTTCAAGCATCCTCGGCATCCCTGTAGTAAAGACTGTGGCCAACAAGGCAATAGGCATTGATGCCCTGAGAAAATCTATCGTAGAAACTGCCAGAGAGAAAAAGGAAATTACCTTCAAGATAGATTACGACCGAGATATAGAAGCCGAGATAGAAACGTTATCAGAACTACTCAAGGATAAAAAATTATCGAAACCCTATGGCTTACGCTGGCTGGTAGTCAAGCTGCTGGAAGGCGACCCTGAGGTGCTGGCGCAAGTAAAAACCTGGCCTCAGGGTAAAGACGTGCAACGACGTGTATTAGAAAGTAGAATTAAGTTAGAGCGGCACATCGGCTACGACCTGGAAACTGCTATGGTAGAAAGGAGATATGGATTCTTAGACGGACTGGTAAGGGAATGTAGCGATAAGAAATTAGGGATAAAAGAGCGGTTGGATATTTCTGATAGAATTGACAGCGTCGTGCTGAGTAAATTACTGGGCATCCCCATCTTTCTGGTGCTGATATGGCTCACCTTTCAGCTGGTATTTGCTCTCGGCAATCCTATTGCTGATTGGATTGATGCTCTGTTTGGCTGGCTTGGCCGCCACGGCGGGTCGGGAATTGCCACTATTGGTGGCCCCGGATGGCTCTCCTCGCTTGTTTCAGATGGTATTATTAGTGGGGTGGGCTCGGTGCTCGTCTTTTTGCCCAACATTCTGCTCCTATTCCTGGTGATAGCTATCCTGGAAGACTCGGGCTATATGGCCCGAGCGGCATTTGTTATGGATAGATTCATGCACGCCCTGGGCCTGCACGGCAAGTCCTTCATCCCGCTTCTCATAGGGTTTGGTTGCAACATTCCCGGAATTATGGCCACCAGAACACTGGAATCAAGAAAGGACCGAATACTTACCATTCTGGTGAATCCCTTGATGTCCTGTTCTGCCCGGCTGCCCATTTATATTCTGTTTGCAGGCACCTTCTTCTCTAAACATCAAGGATTGGTGCTCTTCTCCATTTATCTTACCGGCATGGTACTTGCCATTCTTATGGCCCGGTTGTTTAAGACTATCTTCTTCAAGCAGGAAGTGGCGCCGCTTATTATGGAGCTGCCACCTTATCGAATGCCACAGCTAAAAGGCGTCTTCATCCACATGTGGGAGCGAGGTAGTCTGTTTCTGAGAAAGGCGGGCACGATAATTGTAGTTGGCGTAGTGGTAATATGGTTGCTGGCTTCGTTGCCGGTTGGTGTGGAATATGCCTCACAAGAAAGTTTGATTGGCAAATTGGGTTCTGTCTTTGCTCCTTTGCTGAAACCAGCCGGGTTCGGCTTCTGGCAAGCTGCCGTAGCGCTAATTTTTGGCATTCTGGCCAAGGAAGTAGTAGTAGGAACTCTGGGCACCTTGTATGGCGTGGGACAAGAAGGATTAAGAGTTGCCCTGTTGCAGTATTTCACTCCGGTCAGTGCTTATGCATTTATGTTAATGTGTTTGATTTACATTCCATGTATACCGGCAATTGCCACTATAAAGAAGGAGACCAACTGGCGCTGGACCGGTCTGGCTGTCGGCTACACTCTGCTTCTTGGCTGGATAGTGGCTGTAGTATTCTATCAAGCAATCAGACTCTTTACATAATCCATTTCCGTCACTTATTGACAGGCGACGTCATGAAATGAGGAAACCCAGGACGCAGGTATAATCCTGCTGTCTCCAGCTGCCTTCCCTTTAGCAATCAGGCCCAAATGCGTTCATTCAGTGGCCAAACAGCCAACAAAAAAGTCCCATCAGAACTTCATTCTGATGGGACGCAGTGCCTTATGCGACTTTACATCTATTCTGTCACAACATTACTTGCCTGCGGACCTTTTGGCCCTTCAGTAACGTCGAATTTCACGCGCTGTCCTTCCTTCAGCGTCTTAAAACCGTCGCCTACAATTGCACTGTGATGCACGAAGACGTCTTTTCCGTCTTCCTGTTCAATGAACCCATACCCCTTGCGGTCATTGAACCACTTAACCTTACCTTCTGACATTCAAGCACCGCCTTTCTGAAGGCAATATTTGAAGACCGTTCCACTTAGTGCCCGAAAATTCAACTGAACACGATACACAGACTTGCTAAGTAAGCGTAGCTTTTCTCCCTAAGCATGTGACCAGCCAGTAAAAACTCTCAGGGCCCAAAAATGGCCATCCTCAACCAACTGAATTATGTATCGTACACAAAGAAATCGCAGTGTCAAGCAGTTTGTCAAGGGACACAAGAATTTTTTCAATCCTCATTGAGCTAACCCCACTTTTATCAAGCATCCACTTGCCATTCGCTCAGAGAATTACCCGACAGATCTCGCTCCCTCTTGGCCGAGAAGATGACCCGCCAGAAGACTAGCCGCTCGCCTTTCGCCGGGCCGTGCATTGGCTTATTGATCTGCAGCTGTCAGGTCAGTCAGGAGATGATGAGTGTTGAGCGACCTATGGCTGATAAGGGGATGGAGACTCCTCGATATCCAATTCCAGGGGCAGTGACGTCTGATACACCCGATTCTTGTAGTCATAAAGCACCAGATTTAACCATTCTTCAAAGACAAACATTACCTGCTCGGGCGTGACTCCTTGCTCGGTCATGTCTTGAAGATCAGTACGCAGCTTTTCTCTCACCCAATCCTTTGCCTCTGCAAGGAAGGCACGAACGTAACGGTCTTGTTTCAGAACCTCATCATCAATACTACCGTGCCGGACATATAAAAATGCAAATGCGTAATGCTTGGGCTTGGCCTCGGGTGCGCCTGGGGGGGCAACCGAGTCATCGGGTTGTGCCTGTTGGCGCTCAACCTGACGGCTGCCAGCCTGCTCTTCTTCTGAGGGAAGCGATGTCCCCCCCACTGCCACGAGCTCGAATCCCTCAATTTCAAATAACTCCCTGGCCTCTTGAGTTAACCGGATTGCCTTCATAGTCCCTTCACTATATACGCTCCGATATACGTTGTAGAGCGAAATGACAAGGACTACCACAAACGCAATCCCGGCCGATTGAAACGCTGAACGCCGCCATTTGGCCATCCGCTCATCCGGTGATGCTACCAGCTGCTCCGCCGTTAAGCGGGGCGGATCCTTGGCCACATAGCTCCTGGCCAGCAGATCGTGAAATCCCTGCTTGAATGGCTGCACACCAATCAGCACGGCATTTGCAATAAGAAACGCAACCGCCAAATTCACAATCGTATACGAGATCATCAGCGGCGTCTGGCTGCGTACATCGTGCAAAAAGAACGGAATAATGATATTTTGCACCAGCGGGTAATTCAGTTGAACCAGCGTTCGTACCAGCGCTTCTTTCAGCTCCAGAGGCTGGCCGTCGTACCTGAGGGTGGTGATATTGAACAGACTCTTGCCAATGGTCTTTCCTTTTCCTACCGGGCCATTCGCGAGCCAGAAATAACAGAAGATAATCGCCAGCCCAAAATATGGAGCTATCTTGCCGAGCGCAAACAGCTGCTCCTTGAATATAAACACCATGCCGTAAGCAAAGAAGTGGAGCAGAATCACGTCGAGAATAAATGCAATACACCGAACCCAAAACCCTGCAACTGGCGGGCGCTCACGCTGGGCCGACAGCATAGGCCCAGGCTCTGGAACCTCAACAGGCTTGCTCATCCGTCACTCCGTTTTGTCTGTCTTGTTTCGCTCAACAAATTTCTTGTATGGCATCCTCGAAGGCTTGTAAAGCACTAAATTGAACAAGGAACTGATCTTCAGAAGATGGGGTACTTTTTTAGACAGAAGGTTCTGATTTTCGCAAAAGTGTCTGGCGCTCACAAAGGAAGTATTTCCAGATACGAAGTAACAGCGGTCATATGACCGCTACATGTCTACTATGGTTCAGCTACGGATCTTCAGCGTCCACTGGCCCCGAGCGCGAAACGTCACCCACAGCCCGCCGGCTCTCCAGCCCCACTGCAAGCCATGCGCCTCGCCTTCCACGCGCAATGCCCGTGGCTGCGCAATGCCGGGGAACAAAATTCGGTAACGCCTGTGCGACGCGCCGGCGTGCAGCACTATCATCTTGTTGCCCCTGGTCGCATGAAATACCACTTCTTCATCATCGTCCTTTAGGGTGAAGGTGGCACGTCGCTCCACAAAAACCATAAGCCTGAGGTTTGGAAATCGGGCATGAGAAATCCGTTGCCGTGGTACAATCTGAGGTATAATTGCATCCCCCCGAATGAACAAAGGGATGCGAGCCAGCGGCTCCTGGCAGCTAAGAACCATCGGCCCCTGATACTCCTTGTTCGTCCAGAAATCGTGCCAGCGGCCTTGCGGCAAGTACACGGTGCGCCGGCCATCCGGGCTGAAAATCGGTGCCACAAGGAGTTCCGCTCCCAGCATGTACTGCGTGTCCAGGTGTGCACATTGCGGGTCATCGGGAAATTCCATAATCATAGGTCTCATCAGGGGAATGCCTGTCTGATGCGCCACGTGTGCGTAAGAATAAAGGTAAGGAAGCAGGGAATAGCGGAGTCGAGCGAAGCGGCGCACAATACTCACTGCACGCCGGCCAAACACCCACGGCTCCCGCGCCGACGTGCCGTGAAACCGCACATGCGAGCTGAACAGCCCGAACTGCGCCCAGCGAATGTAGAGCGCCTCGGACGGACGCTTGCCCCAGAACCCCCCAATGTCGTGACTCCAGAATGCGATCCCTGAAAGCGCCAGGCTCAACCCACTGCGCAGAGTGCACACCATTGCCTCCCACGTGCTGCGACTATCCCCGCTCCAGACTACAGGATAGCGTTGGCTCCCTGCATAGCCCGACCGTCCCCAGACAATACCGGCGCCAGTCTCGCTGCGGATCACATCAAATACCGCCTGATTGTAAAGCAGCGGGTAGAGATTATGCATTTCATCGCCGCGCATCGCGTTTGCAAAAATCGCTCGCTTTGGAATTGCCTCGCCATAGTCGGTTTTGAACATGCTGACGCCCGCCCGGAGCAGTGGCCTGTGTTTATCCTGAAACCACTCAACTGCTTTAGGATTGCTAAAATCCACGGGGGCCATTGGTGTGCGCACAACCGGATCATCAAGATGACAGACGCGGCCCGTGGGATCGCGTGGAAAAAATCCGCCTACCTTTCCTTCGCGATACATTGCAGTGCCGCGCGGCACGTAGGGATTCTCCCACAGGCAGAGTCTCATACCCCACTTCTTCAGCCAGGCGATTGTCCTTTTGAGCGGGCCAAAGGCTTGTTCGTTCCACTCGAAGTCGCATCCATCATATTTCCATTGGCGGCGATGCTTCAGCCACAGCGGATCGAGATGGATCACATCGCACGGAATTCCCCGGCGACGCAATCCCTGCACCACGCGCTTGACTTCCTGAATGCTCTTGTACTTGCAGCGCGACATCCATAGGCCAAAGGACCAGGGTGGGGGAACTGCCGGCCGTCCTGTCAATGCCGTGTAATGAAAGAGCAATTCCTTATAATTCGTACCGGCAATGAGAAAGTAGTCGAGCCAGGGTGCATGTACGCAAAACGAGGCAGTGAGTGAGGAGTAACTCCCGAGCTCATACACAATTTTCTGGCTGGCGTGGATGAACACGGCGTAGCCGCGCGAGCTCATGAAAAACGGGATGTTCTTATAGCTTGCATCGGTGGTGGTGAGGCCCAGCGTATCAACGTTCCATGACACACTCTTCTGCCCGCGCTGATCAAGCCTCATGTAGCGCTCACCCAGTCCGTAGAGGTGTTCTTCTGATGGTAGCGCAAAAGATTCAAAAACGCGCTCGACCTCTTTCCCCTTCTTATCCGTAATGAATCCCAGAGCCGGAACAATCGGGTTGCCGAACAGATCAACATCCTCCACCTGTTCTTGCCAGATCACCTGACTCCCACGATACAGCTGCAGTTGCCAGGGGTTCTGCTGAACCCAGAGCCGTGCCCGCGACGTTTCAATCCACACGCCTTGTGCTCTCTTTTTCATGCTGAAGCGCACAGGACGGTTGCCGACGCGAGCCAGCATGGGACTGCTTCGAAAGAAGCGCCCTCCTCGCATCCCCATCTGAATGCGAAAGACCACAGGCGATACCGGAGTAATAATAACAGACACCTGACGGCCCGAATTGGTTACACACTCGAACCACACACCTTCTCTCTCTCGCATAACAGACGTCCACTGGATTACGTGATGGTATGTGACGTTCGGTGCACGGAAAATCGCTGGCTCATCAGGAATCCGATACTGGGCCAGCGATACGGCTGGGGCTTTTCGCATTCTTCGCCGCGCCAACGTCATTTCTCCTTTCCTTCCAATTAATTTTGTCTCAAAACAAAATATCGAACAGCCCGGTATCGCTGCCTATTCAAGCCTGTCTGTGTCAAAAAAATGTCCAAAAGACAATTATTATTTATTAACTCAAAGTGCCCGTTTTTGGAGTGCGTAAGCGTAGCGACAGTCCGCCGCGGCGGACGCTTTCAGGGGCCGAAGCGCAGCTTCGGCATCTCTCTGGTAAGCTGCGCTTACCAACAGCAAAGCGGTAGCTCCACTGCGTTTCGCTACCGCACTCCAAAGTGCCTAAGCCAAGCTATTAAAATGAAACTTCAATGCGCCTAGAGCGCATTAACCACCACGACACAACTTACATCCCGGCATGATGCCGCACGATCCGACTTGACAACACCAATACTCGGTGTTCTCTTGGCAGTGGATCGCAGGCGTGGTCTGCCATATTGGTAAATTATTTTTCAGGCTCGCCTTACTGCTCGAGGATCATACCAGACTGCCTGATGCGCCTGCGCACACAATTTATGAGAGGAGGGTATAATGGCGAACGTTCGGGAAATCGAATGGAAACCGGATCTACGCCAGCTCAGCGGGGCAAGCGGCGGGATCATCGCCATCATCGTGATCCTGGTTGCGCTGTTCACCAGCGTTTACACTGTAGCGCAAGATGAGCTCGGCGTAGTCCAGCGGTTTGGCAAATTTGTCCGTATTACGCAACCCGGGCTGCACTTCAAGCTCCCCTTCTGGATTGAAACCATAAAGAAGCCTGCGGTGCAGCGTATTTTCAAAGAAGAGTTTGGCTTTCGCACGTTGAAGGCCGGGGTGCGCACAACATACGCAGAAAGGGAAATGAAGGACGAAGCGCTGATGCTCTGCGGCGATCTCAACTCTGCAATAGTCCAGTGGATTGTCCAGTATAAGATAAAAGATCCAGAGGCCTATCTCTTCAACGTGCACGATGTACGCAAGACCATCCGCGACGTCTCGGAGGCCGTGCTTCGCAATATCGCCGGCGACAGCTCGGTGGACGAAATCCTCACCATGCGCCGCATCGAGATAGACCAGGAGGCGCAGGTCAAGATGCAGGAGCTGCTCGACTCCTATCAGATCGGCATCTCGATCGTAACGGTCAAGCTCCAGGATGTCAATCCTCCTGAGGAAGTGAAAGCAGCATTTAACGAGGTGAATGAGGCGAAACAAGATCGCGAGCGCTTCGTTAATGAAGCCTGGCAGGAATACAACCGCGAAGTGCCCAGGGCACAGGGAGAAGCGGAAAAGATGATCCAGGAAGCTGAGGCATATGCCATCAATCGCACCAATATGGCCAAAGGCGATGCTGCACGGTTCGTATCGGTCTGGGAAGAGTATAAGGATGCCAAAGATGTCACTCGCCGCCGTATTTACATTGAAACTATATCGCAGGTGCTGCCACAGCTCGAACGTAAATACATCATTGACGAATCACAGCGCGGCATCCTGCAGTTTCTGCCACTCACGAAGGAAGGAGGACTAAAATGAAAACTCTACCGATCATTCTGGTCCCGCTGATCATCGTAATTATTGTCCTTGCAAGCACCTTCTTCATCGTGACCGAAACTCAGCAGGTCGTTATCACGGAATTCGGAAAGCCGATCCGGGAAATCAAAGACCCGGGACTCCACACCAAGAAGCCCTTCATTCAAACGGTTCACTACTTTGACGACCGTCTGCTCGAGTGGGATGGATACCCGACCCAGATTCCAACACTTGACAAGAAGTACATCTGGGTGGACACCTTCGCGCGCTGGCACATTACAGACCCCCTAAAGTTCCTCCAGTCAGTCCGCAATGAATCTGGTGCCCAGGCACGCCTAGACGATATTATAGATAGTGCCGTGCGCAATCAACTCACAAGCCATATCCTAGTCGAAGCAATTCGCTCGAGTAATCGGCCCATGGCCACTGAAATTGGCACAGAAGGCGAAGAGAGCGCCATCGTTGAAATCAAAGAAATTGCCTTCGGCCGCGACGTCATTACCAGGGATATCCTTATAGAGGCTCAGACCATCACCTCCCAGTATGGCATTGAGCTGGTAGACGTGCAGATAAAGCATATCAACTACGTGGAAACCGTGCGACGCAAAGTCTACGACCGCATGATCGCCGAGCGCAAACAGATGGCAGAAAAATATCGCTCCGAAGGCCAGGCACTCCGCATGGAAATCCTTGGCAAGAAGGAACGCGAACTTAAGATAGTACTCTCGGAAGCCTATCGCAAATCTGAAGAGATTAAAGGCAGGGCCGACGGCGAAGCTACGAATATTTATGCAGAGGCCTACAATAAGGACCCGGAATTCTACTCGTTCCTTCGAACAATGGAAACCTATAAGGACACCTTAAAGCAGAACACCTGGATCATCCTGACTACGGAAGGAGACTATTTTAATTACATAAAGAATTCCTCGCCAGCAGAAGGGCGTTGATCCACATATCTCTCAAGTTGCAGGGGCAGGTTTGAAACCTGCCCCTACCTAATCTGTTGTAAATTTTTTTGCGGCTCTTTGTCGGATAGGTCAGCAAGGACAGTCATGTGTCAGATAGCAAGTTGAATATTTGCAGCCTTCTAATACGACTTCTTCCCCAAGTCCATTTTGCTTTTAATGCTTGAAGGTTTCTTCAAGAAGATAGCGTGAATTGACAGGGTGCTCTTTGCTATTCGGCATCTCCAGTCATTGCCCAACCTTGCTTCCTCTCGCCTTGGGGGAGAGGATGGAGATGAGGTTGAAAATGCGCCTTGTGCGTGGGGATCATTTCTTGACCAAAATGCTGACTCATTTGAAAAAGAGCCTTTTTTTGAAGGACCATAGTTAAAGAGTTTGCTGTGGCATAAATCCGCAGAAAGGCCTGGTTCACTCAAAAAAAACTCCGCCTCGAGAGGGCGCGCGTCTGATCGAAATGCAAAAACTGCCAGCTGAACGCAAATTTTTGTTGACCCGTTCAGTGCAGGTATGCTCTATGCAATTACACATTGCAGAGGTACGCGACATTTCTTCACCCAGGCAGCCGTTAATACAGATTCCAGTCCGTCACCTCTGCGACCTCCAGAATCTGTACTTCGTCAATTCAGGCAACCCTGGCCGTTTCAGTTTTAGTGTAACAGGCGAACCAGGCGCGCCACTGCGCATCGCTTGTCAAGTTCACGGTTGTTTCCATCAGAGTCCAGCTGATATAACCCGGGCATTCAACAATGGTACCAGCGATCCGGGTTCAGGCGAAACTTTTTGTCACCTTTCAAAAATGTGAATAAGGAGTATCGAATGAAAATACTTCTTGTTTATCCAAGGAATCCAGACACCTTCTGGAGTTTTAAACGTGCCTTAAAATTTATCTTTAAAAAGGCAACTAACCCGCCCCTCGGGTTATTGACTGTCGCTGCGATGCTTCCCGAAGAGTGGGAGAAAAAACTGGTGGATATGAATGTAACGACCCTGAATGATAAAGACCTTAAGTGGGCTGATTTTGTTTTTATCAGTGCTATATCCATCCAAAAAGAATCTGTAAATGAAATCATCAGCAGATGCAAAGAATTAGGTGTTAAGATTGTGGCTGGTGGCCCTCTTTTTACCACTGGATATGAAGAATTCAAGGGTGTAGATCATTTTGTGCTTAATGAGGCTGAAATTACGCTACCCCCATTCCTGGAAGATTTGGAAAATGGGTGTGCTAAGCATATTTACACTTCTGATCAATGGGCCGATTTAAAGACGACACCCATCCCACTCTGGGAACTTATTAATATGAAAAAATACGCCACGATGGATATTCAGTATTCACGCGGTTGTCCTTTTAATTGCGAATTCTGTGACATCACTCTACTCTACGGACGCATATCACGAACAAAGACAAAAGACCAGGTAGTAGCAGAGTTAGAGAGCCTATACTCACGGGGCTGGAGAGATGGAGTATTTTTTGTTGATGATAATTTTATCGGAAATAAAAGGAAATTGAAAAAGGAAATTCTGCCTGCTGTTGCCAAATGGATGGAGCAGAGAAAGCATCCGTTCCCCTTTGTAACGCAAGCGTCTATAGATATTTCTGACGATGAAGAACTAATGCAATTGATGGTTAAGGCAGGATTCAATACCGTGTTTGTTGGTATTGAAACTCCGAACGAAGAGAGCTTAACCGAATGCACTAAGTTCCAGAACAAGAATCGTGATTTAATCGCCTGCGTTAAAAAAATCCATAAGTTTGGCTTACAGGTGCAGGGAGGCTTTATTGTTGGCTTTGATAATGATCCGCTTTCAATTTTTGAAAGACAAATTAAGTTCATTCAAAAAAGTGGAATTGTTACTGCAATGGTTGGTCTATTAAATGCTCTCCATGGCACAAGGCTTTACCATCGTCTTGAAAAAGAAAATCGATTGTTAAAAGATGTTTCTGGCGACAATACGGACTGCTCAATTAACTTCATTCCCAGCATGAACTATGATACGCTTATCAACGGTTACAAAAAGATTCTCTCTACAATTTATTCTCCCGCTTATTATTACGAGCGGGTCAGAAGGTTCCTGAAAGAATATAAGCCGTCACAAAAAAGGGTATTTCGATTTCGTCTCAGCTATCTTGGTGCATTCTTTAAATCTGTATTCCGTTTAGGAATAATAGGAAAAGAAAGAGTTCATTATTGGAAACTTATTCTCTGGTCACTGTTCAGGTGTCCACGATTTCTTCCATTAGCTACGACTTTTGCGATTTATGGTTTCCATTTTCGGAAGATTTTTGAAAAATACATGTGAAATACTTGAAAAGAAAACGCTTCCCCTAACAGCGTTTTTGGCTACACTTTGCACAAATGCCTCGCTTTGCTCGCCATCTTGCAAGCACGTAATACATTATACCCCATTTTCAGTGCACGGACAAGAAGTAAGGTGTTCACCTCATCAATATAAGCCACATGACCCGTTGAACTTTCATTGTAAGAGCCAAACCATACGCGGTTTTGCAAACCACTTTGCAATTTTCAGCTTGTTTCCACCAGAGTCCAGCTGGTATAACTCAAGCATTGAACAATCGTGCCATGCCCATCTGGGCTGTGAACCACGAAAGAGACGGCTCGAACCGCATTTATTCTAGTAGAAAGGAATGCGACAGTCATGCTAGTGTATCATCGGGTTTTTCATTCACTCATGGTGTTCGCCTGCTTTGGGGCCTGGTTGAGCCCCGCTGGCTTCCCTGGCGAACTCCCCGAAGAGGCGGCCAAATGGGTTGAGCAGACACTGGCCGAAATGACGCTGGCAGAAAAAATCGGCCAGCTCATCGAAGCCCCTTGCTCAGGCTACGATTTCCCCTCCACGTCAACCCGCTTTCTGGAAATCAAAAAGGCTATCGAAAACTACAAAGTCGGTGGGCTGAATATGTACGGCGGCACGCTCACCGAAGCTCCTTTGATCATTAATCGCATGCAGAAGATGGCCAAAATCCCTCTGCTCATTACATCGCCCATGGAAAACGGCATTGGCCATCAGCTGAAAGAAGCCACTGCACTTCCTCGGCTCATGGCGCTTGGCGCAACCGGCTCTGAGGAGCTGGCGTATAAAGCAGGAAACGCCGTTGCCCAGGAAGCAAAAGCGCTTGGCTTCAGCGGTCTCTTTGCTCCGGTGATGGATGTCAACAATAATCCCGCGAATCCAATCATTAATGTCCGTGCATTTGGTGAAGATCCGGAGCTTGTTGCCCGTCTGGGTCAGGCATATATTCGCGGCATGCAGGATGCAGGCATCATGGCAACAGCGAAGCATTTTCCCGGCCATGGGGATACGGACATTGATTCCCATACCAGCTTACCTATAATCCACGCAAGCGCGGAACGTCTTCACCAGATCGAACTCCTGCCTTTTAAACGCGCCATTGATGCTGGTGTTGGCGCGATCATGACTGCCCACATCGTGGTCCCCTCTCTCACCGGCGATACGAAAACTCCAGCCACACTTTCTGAGCCAATTCTTACCGGGCTGCTCCGCAATTCGCTCGGGTTCAAAGGTCTCATTGTTACGGATGCTATGTGGATGGGGGCAATCAGCCGCCATTATGCGCCCGGAGATGCCGCACTCCGTTCCCTGCGTGCCGGTGCGGACATTATCCTCGTGCCCCCGGACTTAGGCGCAACCATCGAGTATCTTGTTCGCGCAGTGCGCAACGAAACCGACTCCAACATCCAGGCAGATCACTCACTCTCTGCACGGGTCAACGAGTCAGTCCGTCGCATCCTCACCGTCAAAGCTCGGCTCGGGCTTCATAAGAATCGCTTCGTTGATATCGCGAAGACTAAGGCCTTTTTCGACTCCTCCCCAACCGCAGCACTGGCCGAGCAGATCGCCCGCCAGAGTATTACGCTGGTGAAAAATCAGAATCAGCTACTTCCTTTGCCAAAAACCCTAAGGCCTCAGGACGTAATGTGTCTCTCAATCCTCGGAGATCCACATAAAGGAAAGCCTGAGCTAGAACGCATACTCCAGGAGCGACTCCCCGGTCTCACCTGCAAAATACTTGACCTGGACAGTACTGACAAGCATTACGCAAGCGTACGAGATCAGGCGGGCAAACATCCCATCATTATCGTGGGGCTATTTGTGAAGGTACGGACAAATAAGGGCACAGTGGAACTTCCCGAGATGCAGCTGAACCTTATCCGTGAGATCACGAAAGGGGAATACAAGGTAATTGCCATAGCATTTGGAAATCCTTATTTGCTACGCCGAATTCCTGAGTGTGATGCGTATCTATGTGCGTACAGTAATCTTGCAATCTGCCAGCGCGCAGCTGTACAAGCCTTGTTCGGCGAAGTTAATCCCCAGGGGCACCTGCCGGTCACAATCCCTGACTGCGCTCCGCGCGGAACTGGTCTTCGCTACGAGTAATGCATCTAGATGACCCAAATGACGTTCGACCCTCACCCACCTGTTCTCAGACTAAATTGCAAAGTACACCAGACAAAAAAGAATACTAAATCACGACGGCACAACGGGCACAATACTAAAATTCATAACTTAAAGGGCGACCCGCCAAGGCGGGTCGCCCCTACTTCCATCGTCTACGTTGTGTCGTAGTGGTTAATGCGCCTCAGGCGCATATTTTGATCGCTTCCCCGAGCACATTACCCGTGAATGCTGCCCGTGTTCTGCTACATTACCTGCGGATCAATCCCTTCTCTATACTGTAGCTTCCAACCTTAATCGGCCCCTGGGCAGAGTCCATATGGAAAAGATTGAGCTGGAAAGACGCGCCAGCATCATCCGGGAAATAGGCAAGGTATCCCACTTTGAAGGGGGAGAAGATCGCAGTGCAGATCGCAGTGAGTTCCTCTCTGGAAAGATTATCAGTGTCCGCCTGTGAAAAGCCGGCAAACACAACCCGGCACCACACCTCTGTGACCTTGCCCTGCCTATCCGAGCTGCGCTCTACAGGGCCAATCACTACGGCCGCCTGGCCTCCCTGGCCTGGAGAAGCAATCAATGGGGTCAGCATCATGCCTGTGCGCAGCAATGTCACGTCAATGGCTGCCAGGCGCATCTCGGGTACGAGATTGCCCAACTCGTCCGCTGCATCGCTCAGCGCTCTCACCGCCTCAGTCAAACGCGCTGTGCGCTCCTCAAGCCGTCTCAGCTCCTCCTCAAGATCCGTACGGCTGGAATTCCCACAACTCAACGCCCCAATAATCACTAGAACAACCACCCAGATGGCCGCCCGCTTCATGATCAACCTCCTGTATTGAATCCGTGCTCGTAAAGCAACATCGTGTCGCTGCAGGAAAGAACTACACTCAGATAGCGTACTCTTTATGAGAGGGCAACATCAGCAATGGTTGGCAATAAACTCAGACTCTTCGAATTCAGATCGTTGGCACAAAGCAACAGGATAAACAGGATTTTTAATTTGCATTTTTCATTTTGCACTTTGCAATTCTTTCTTGCTCCTCCTTATGCCAACTTCTCGCTGGCATCAGAATCCACATACGCCGCCACTATCTCACCAAAATAGATGCGGTGGAAGTCATCCTTCGGGTAGTAAGTCTCCGTAATTTCAGGAAGAAACGCTGCCGCATTCACTTCAGCCTTCTGCACCACCTTGCATTCATAATGGATCACGCACTGCTGAATGATGGGCGAAGAGACCTTGCGACTCGCCACCGGCGTGAGGCCCTGCTCGCGAAACTTGTCGTGATCCCTCCCCGAGATGGTACCACAGATTTCAAGCGCCCCCCTGAGCGATCGTGGCGCAACATTAACCGTAAAGTCCCCAGCCTCCTCGATCAGACCGTAGGTATGGCGCGACGGCCGCACCAATACAACGAACACCGGCCGTCCCCAAATCCATCCCACTGTCCCCCAACCGATCGTCATCGCGTTTGGTTTCCCATCTTTGCCCTGCGCAACCAGAAAAACACCATCAGTAGAGAGCCATCGCGCCATTTCAGGGAAATAGTCAGTATACGAAATATCCACTTTTTCCATGTTATCCTCCTTGATTCTCTTATGATACAATCCGCTTGCAGGATTGTTCGCTCACCTCAAACCCTGCATTCTATTCCTCCTTCTCCTCCCCCTTCTCCTCAGATGCACCGAGCGGCCCAGCCCCAATAACACGCTCTGGAAATCCCGCATGCAGAAACAGAACCCCAACCGCCAGCCGAATTACCGCACTAATGTACGCCAGAACCAGCTTATGTACATTCGAGCGGTGGAAAAAAGCCAAGTCCAGCGCGTTCGCCATGCGCGTTGGCATAACAAAAATTAAGAGGCCCACACTCAGACAGGCGATGCCCACAACCACAAATAGCCATCCATAGCGCAAGCTCTGCCCCGCGTAGTAAAAGGGAATGCTTAGCCCGATGAGAATCAATCCGACAAGACGGAATGCCGGGCCTTGCACGACAGACGCCCACACTCCGATGCAAGTGAAAGGCATGAATATTGTCATCAATGCAACGAGTACAAGAAGTCCTCCCATGAGAAGAGCAAACACCCGCATGGTTTTTCCTCCTTTTCGCCGTTTATGAGCCTCCGGCTCATTACTGGTCTATACGCTCTAAACTCACTTGCGCAGCGTGATAATGCCGCATAATTAAGTACATCTCGTGAATTCGCGGGCAATACTCCCCCATTCAGCGCGAACGATCAAGTGTTTTTCCCGGCTCTCGCATTCACCAACCAGCTCATCACACTCTGTCCTTCACAACGTCAAGCCGTTAATCTCCAAAGCCATGCATACCCCCTGCAATGCAATTTCCCAATGACTGTTGAGGAACTTAAAAATATCTCTTGCATTGAATCAAATATTAGCTCTTAGAATTAGACAGCAGTTCAAAATATCCCTATAAACAAGTATAAGCCTATAATAATGACGATCACCAAACCAAAACAGGACTAAAAGGTCACCATTATGTGGTGACACCAAAAGTGAGCCGGAATCAGGACGGAAGATATAGACTGAAACGGCACACGAAAGTAGATTTCAAAGAACGTTGGGATCTAATTTTTGCAGACTTCAAGACGTCTGATCTCCTTGCCTGATAGGACATATTCAAAGGTCAAAAATCTGTGCTTTTAAACAGTCACGTACGTGACAAATGAAAAATGCGCTTCAACAGTAAAGATACTATAAGAATAGTTCTTCTATTAGTTCTCGCTAGCTATGTGATATTTCTAAGGCTTGGCAACCTGGATATAGTTACCAGTAATGAAGGACAAAGATCTACACCGCCCATTGAGATGATACGTTCTGGTGATTATATCATTCCCACGATCAATTATAAACCCTATCTGTCTAAACCGCCTCTTATTTACTGGATGGTCCTCATTTCATATAGAGTAACAGGCGTTATAAATCCCTGGAGCGCAAGACTACCAATGGCCTTATCAGGAGTTGTGCTTGTCATATTATTCTATCTCATAATTAAACAGTTCTTTGAGCAGGGAATTGCGCTCATCGCTGCTCTAATGCTACTAACAAGCCCATATGTGCTGGTGAAAATGAGACGATGCGAGATTGATCTTGCCCTTACCTTAGCTCTATTTCTTGCCGTTTATTTCCTATATAAATATTGTTACCCCAGAGAAAGCAAGACCTATCATTCTGCACTGTTATCAGGTTTCTTTCTCGGACTGGCAACCATGCTTAAGGGACCTGTTGCTCTTATATTTTACCTCGTTGCGATCGTTTCCCTACTAGTTATTGATAAATCAAATCTGAAAAAACTCTTCGCCTGTAATGGTTTGCTTATAATCGGAGTCTTCATACTAACAGCTTTCCCATGGTATCTAACCCTGATTAAGAGGATTGGGATTGAGAATGGCTGGAATATCCTGCAAGGACAAGCATTAAGACGTGTCTACAAAGCTTCTGAGATAAACAGTGGTTCAATATTCTTTTATCTACTTAGAGTTCCTGTTGCGCTGGCACCTTGGGGACTCTTATTACCTTTGACATTGCGCCGTGAATATTTTAAAAAAGGTACTACTTCGAGCTTTTTAAAATTTGCCCTCCTCTATTTCTATTTTGGCATTGTCGTTTTATCACTCATTAAAGGAAAAGAAACCGAATATGCACTCCCCTTAATGCCCTTCGCTATAGTTGTGGTGGCCTTTTTATTCAATGAATTTCTGAGCGGCCGCCTTACTCGTTTTCAGGCGATCTACATTAGATGCTGGTTTTGGGTTTCGTTGAGCGCCCTAATTATCGGCGGTCTCTATTTCATGGTTACGTACATCGTTACGCCGATTTTATTGCCAAACTTCTTCCACGTTACACTGTCTCTAGCGCCGATTATTGTGCTGACGTTTCTAATGATTGCTTATCACGGAAAGAAGAAGTTCCTGAATTCAATTATGTATTTGATAGGAATAAGCGCGTTGTTATTTATACTGCACAGCGGCATTGAAATTAATAAAAAGAATAACTCCCAATCTTTGAAATTGATTGGAGAATCTGCAAGAGAATTAATGGATAAGAACTACAGGGTAGAAGTATTCAAAAAGGGCAGACCTCAGCTCATGTTTTATCTCAGCAGAAAAATTAATGTAATTGACGGGTTGAAAAATGTTAAAACAAGGCTTGATGAGGCTGTGCCGTATTTCATTATCATGCAAAATGAAGACTTCCAGAAGCTCAAAGGTATCACTCAGAAGGATGTGTATCTTTATACGAAAGCAGTCTCTAAACGAGACTTCGTGATAGTTAGCAATATCAACACGGAACAGCCTTAGGGTCAGATGTCTTAGATATAATTAATGGCCAATCAAGGACAAAAGAATATGCATTGATGATCGCAAATCGGAAAATCAGTGATAATTCTTATGAATAATATGCGTAATAAGAAATATTCGAAGTTGGAAAAAGGAGAGGAAAGATGCTTAAGATAAAGAAAAAAATTCAGAAGGTCATCTTTAAATCCATTGCGTTTTTCTTTTTTCTAGCATTGGTAGTTCTTCTTATTTTTGAAGCATATACACTTATCATCTTCCATACCGAGGGAAATAAAGCTCTTCCATCAACGTTTGGGAACTTTGAGAGTGTAAGAGCGCTTTTAAAGGATGATGGTAAAAGTGACACATTCTCATTTGCGCTAGCCGGGGATACGAAAGGATGCGGCACGTTCGAGCGGATTTGTGAGAATTTGAAAGAAGAACCGGTAGCGTTTATGGTGCTTCTCGGAGATTGTGTCCGGGATGGAACCCCTGGTTATCATAGATACTTTAGGGCGGAGTGGGCTAAAGAACTCGCTACGTATTTTCCTGTTTTTTATGTCGTGGGAAATCATGACGTCGACGCCGAAACGTTCCCAATTAGCACGTTTGAGAAAACATACGGACCAACCAATTTTTCATTCGAATACAAAGGCTGTCTGTTCATCGTGCTCCGGATATTGAATAAGCCTTATTCGACAAAAGAAAGTTTTGCATTCCTGGAATCAGTACTCTCTGGCCATCGCTCCAAGTATCGTAAGGTTTTTGTTTTTATGCACATACCACCACCTATATCGGACGATATTTCACCCAGAGCTATTGACAATCCAGAGAAAATGGTAGACTTGGCAGACAAGTACGACATAGATTATGTCATTGCTGGTGACTATCATGGCTACGCTAGAGTTAAGCATAAAAACACCGTATATCTGGTAACAGCTGGGGGTGGAGCTCATATATCAAACCGGAAGTTTGGGAATTTTCATCATGCAACTGTCATTCAGGTGTCTCCCAATTCAGTGTCTGAAAAACTTCTTTATGTCCCCAGAGTCGAAGATTTTGAAGACCGATTGGAGCGCTATGCACTGGCTGTGGTTTTTCCCTGGTTAAATAACCATTGGCTCGTAGCAATAGTCCTGAACTTGGCCATTCTTGGAGGTTTTTTATTGATGCTTGCCAGAGTCTTGAGAAAACACAGAATTTCTTCGGACGACGTTTCGAAGAAATTATGAAGTGGTTGAGCTTTAGAACTGTTTCGATTACATGGAAGTGGAGATGGAACTGAGTCTCGTCATCCCTGTGAAAGATGAAGAACAAAACATTGCTGCCCTGGCTGGCGAAATCGACCGCACAATGCAGCAGACATCCTGGTCATGGGAATGTATATGGATAGATGATGGATCTACCGATAATACGTTGACCGAACTGCAAAGACTGAATCAGCAGGATAGCCGCCATACCTTTATTTCCCTGTCTCGTAACTATGGTCAAGCGGCAGCGTTAGTGGTCGGGTTCAGACACGCAAAAAATGATATTATTGCTACTCTAGATGGGGACGGGCAGAACGATCCAGCTGATCTTCCTGAGCTGATAAAAAGGTTACTTGATGATGATGCTGATATGGTAAACGGATGGCGCCAGAAAAGAATGGACTCTTTTGTCCGAAAAATTTCCTCTTCCATTGCCAATGGTTTCCGGAACTGGGTGACACGAGAACAGATACGGGATGTAGGCTGCTCATTGAGAGTATTTCGCCGTGAGTGTGTTGAGGATATTCCGGTATTTAAGGGTATGCACCGATTTTTGCCTACCCTGGTTCGGATGAGGAACTTTGATAGAATAGTTGAAGTGCCTGTGGCACACCGTCCACGGAAAAGAGGATTAACAAAATACGGGATTCACAACAGGCTATGGGTCGGAATAGCGGACACGTTTGCTGTTCGATGGATGCAGAGTAGACTGGTGTATCCAGAGATAAAAACATCATCTTCAGATCAAATAAGGAAGAGAGAAAAATGAGCACGTTTTGGTTAGGCTTAGGTTTCTTTGCACAGGCATTATTTTCAGCCCGGTTCCTCGTGCAGTGGATTGCAAGCGAAAGAGCTAAAAAAAGTGTTATCCCGGTGCTGTTCTGGTACTTTAGCATCTTCGGATCCGGATTGCTTTTGACATACGCGATTCATCGGCAAGATCCGGTGTTTATTCTAGGACAATCGGTCGGCGTATTGATTTACAGTCGAAACCTGTACTTTATTTGGCGCGAGAGACGACCGTCACATGCTGAATGATGAAAAGATTTCCAAAAAGCTATGGGCAGGAATGGTTCTCCTTTCCATAGTTGTGGCTTTTTCCTTCCAGGGCTCTCGTGGCCTTTATGAAAGCACGGAAGGACGATACGCAGAATGTGCCCGCGAAATGATGGAAACAGGTAATTATTTCGAGCCTACATTAAACTATCAGCCTCACTGGTCAAAGCCACCACTCACCTACTGGGCAATTATAGGAGGTATGAAGTTATTGGGTGTCAACGAATGGGGAGTGCGCTTCTACAACGCTATTGCTTTTTTTTTGACAGTGCTTGTTGTGACATCCATCGGGACAAGCCTTTGGGGAAGGCAAACAGGTCTTATAGCTGGATTAATCTATACTTCGTCACCGTTTACGGTCATCGCGGCTAACACTCTTAATACTGATACACTTTTGACTCTCTGGCAGATTCTCGCTGTGATGTGTTATATCAAGGCCTGTAAGAATACTCAGCCTGCCCATCAACGGAAGTGGATTTTCGGAATGTGGATATTTTGGGGGCTGGGTTTTCTTACCAAAGGATTCCCTGCTCTCCTGCCCCTCTTGGCAATCCTTGTATGGCACTTCCAGCGTAAACGCCAGCCGGGAATTGCAAATCCTCTGTCATTGGTTCTCTTTCTACTGGTTGGGTTTTCGTGGTATGTCATTGTCAGTTTGCGTCATTCAGGACTTCTGTCATATTGGCTTAAAGAGGAGTTAGTGGGCAGGACTGTATTGGACACTTTTCATCGAAATCCAGCGTGGTATGTGCCTTTTAAAATGTTTCTCCCCGTTTTAATCTTCGGAGCCGGTCCATGGTTATATTTCGGGTTAAAGACATTCTTAAAGGAACATCTTTACAGCCCGAGGAAGGTATGGAACATATTCCCAAATGATGGCAGTAAGTCCTTTTTATTCCTCTGGTTTCTTATTCCTCTGGTTATTCTTTTCCTGGTTAAGAGTCGTTTGCCACTCTATGTCCTGCCTCTTTATGCGCCCCTTGCACTGGCTACTGCGAGAGGAATTTCCAAAAGTGAACAAGACAGAAAAACAATGCAACGAGTAACAGTGGTGGCGCTCGTCACATGTTTGGCACTTATTGCAGGTAAGGGGCTTTATACTTATTATCCTGCCCATAGAGACATGAAATTGCTGTATGAAATAAGCAAGAAGTCGATGAAAAACAATTCGCAGGTAGTCGCTTTTAAAAAGTCCAAAATGTTCGGACTCCAGTTTTACCTAAACGGGAAATTGCAAAGAGTCTCGGATACTGGACAAGAACTATGGGCTGATGCGAGTCTCAACGATATGATAAGAACAATTAAAGATTCTATACATTCCACATCTTATGTGTTTATTTCAGAAAAACGAGATGCGGCGCAGTTGCATACAGCGTTGAAAAATGCACATCTGAGATTGCGATACAGGGAGACCGATTATTGGGTAGTATTGTTAATTGAAAACAGCACATAATCCATAACTTTTTTTTCTCCATTAGAATCAAGGGGGAGAAGCAACATTGCATAAGGAGAGAAAAAACAAAACAAGGTCTTTTCTGAAACAGGTTCGCCACAGTGTGCAATACTATAGTGTCATGTTCGGTAAGAGCACATTCAGGATCCTGCCGTTGGGAACAGCTATGAAAGTAGGAGAATAGCTGGGAAAAATGTAATACCCGCCGCTTTGCAAGCGAAAAAGAAGGATGCTTACGAATCTTGAACTTGCCATAAGTGATACATACACTTCTTCTCAAAGCAAAAAAATCGCCCGCAATGTCTGCAAAAATTTGGGGCTCGTGTTTGTCGACTTCTCGAAGGCGCTCGCCTTACGCCGGATGTGGAGGTCGTTCCAACGCGGTAAGCCCTGCTACAGGGCCGGGATCTTCTTCTGCAAATAGCGGTCGCATGGATTCGAAGTCAAAAATAGTCTGCCGGGAAAAGCTCCCGGCCGGCTCGTAAAACAAAATCCAGTTAAAGAAGGTTACCACACTATGGAAAAGGGAACAAGAAGAACTCGTATGTTGTGTGGGCCGTATTGCATGAACGGCCTGACGTTGTCCGTATTTCTATCGTTTGTCCTCATATGCTTTGCCCCACCGGGTGTTCTTTCCGCGGCGGAAGCAAAACTGCCCGGTGGCGAGGCGATCCTCGACAGGTATGTCGAAGCTGCGGGTGGCATAGAAGCCTATGAGAAGATTCATAACCGCGTAACCAATGCAACACATGAAACCGTTCAGGCGGGCTTCAAGGCCACAATCACCATTTACCATGCCAAACCCAACAAGGTGTATACACAAGCGGAAATGGATACATTGGGTAAGATGGAGAGTGGGACGAACGGCGACGTAGCCTGGGAACTGTCCATGTTTACCGGCCCGAAGATCAAAGAGGGGCAGGAAAGGGCCGATGCTTTGCGCGAGGCCTTCTTTGATAAATTTGCCTACTGGCGAAAGATCTACCAGAAGGCAGAGTGTATCGGCATTGAGCCCATCGAAGGCAGGGCATGCTACAAAGTCGTCATGACGCCCAAAACAGGGAAACCGCAGACGTTCTACTTTGACCAAAAGACGAATCTGCTGGTCAAGGTCGAATCCATTATGGAGCACCAGATGGGCACCATCCCGATTGAGGTTTTTATGAGCGACTATAAAGAGGTTGATGGCATCCTGTTTCCGCATAAGGCAAAGGCTAAGGTCCTGGGACAGGAGCGGATCATCACCACCGAGAGCATTAAGCACAACGTCGAGATACCCGAAGACATGTTTAAGTTACCGGACGAGATTCAGGCTTTGGTAAACAAGTCAAAAAGCAAGTAGAGCAAAACTTGCGACCAGTAAACAGGCATTGCGAAAACAGACAGGAAAACAGCGTTGACCTCCAGCCAGGGGTTGGGTAAATGTGATCCGTTATATCCGGAACAGTCCCGAGAGTCTTCCGAATCTATTAGTGTCCCGAATACTAGCAGCCTGGTTAAGGGTGGCGCACTCTAGTCTCAAGACCGGAGCAAGGCTTATGTTGTATTCGCATCGCTTCCCCCTAGTAATGTACTTGTGGATGTTTCTCTTTGCCGGATTGGCTGGTACTGCAGGCGCGGTTGAGCAACAGCCAAGGCTACCGAATCAACCGATGAGTGCGCCATCTTCATCATCCATCAACAAACCAGCGCATGCAGACATCGCAAGCTCCCCCGCCCTCTATTTTCCCTATTCTGCGCTTGCGACAGCCGAGCCGCGCGACATTGTACTCATCTACTGCGGCTTTGACTCGCGTGGCCCGCGCAACTGGGCCGCAGAAAAACTCAAATGCTACGCCGCTTTTTGGAAGCATAGCGGCACAGCCAATGAGGAGCCCGTTGATATTCTGTTTGACACCTTCCTTTTGATGTATCGGATCAGTTCGCGTGGACATCTGTTTGAAGAATCGCCCAAACAGCCCTCAACAGATAAAGCCGACTGGGAGGAATGCCTTGATCGGATCTTCCTTCCCACGCTTCAGCTCGCAGCCCTGAATAGTACGCTCGAGGAGCTTGGCCCGCGACTGCATCCGGCGTATCGTGCTAATGTTATCCTTACCCTGCCTCACCCGAGCGTCCTGCAAACAGATTTTGGAGCTCTCGAGCCCGATGGCCCATCGTTGAATTTCGCCCGCAGCGAGAACCACCGCATCGCTGCGCTCAAGTGGTACATTGATGAGGCACTGAAGCGCTGGCATATGCATCAGTTTACCCGACTTCGCCTCATCGGCTTCTACTGGTTCAATGAGACGCACCGCAATAGTCGTCCCACCACTGCTACTATTGCGGCTTCTCTTCCTACTGACGATCTTGCCTTGATGCGCCAAACCGCTCGCTATATTCATTCAAAAACGATTGAGGGCCGCACACTCACCCTCTCTTGGATTCCCTACAATCCATATGCAACCAAATACCTTGACGTGTGCAAACAACTGCTCACTTACCCGAAACAAGAGCATGTAGACTACCTGATGATTCAGCCCAATTATTTCTTCCCCCGCTGGAAGAAAACCGTGCAAGATCTGCGCAACACAATTCTCAACGCCAGCCATATCCAAGCTGGCATTGAGATCGAGTTCGACAATAACCTCTTAAAGGATACAGCACTCCAACTGCGGTTCCACGAATATCTCAATGAGGTACAGGCAACTGGAAAGTTCTATCGCTCTTCCTACATAGGCTACTATCAAGGCCTGGACACCGTCTATGGTATGGCTACTGATCCGTCCTTCTCCTCGTTCTACGAGCGGCTTTATGATTTTATCCGCGGCCGAAGAATCCACGTGCTTTCGCCGGCGATGCAATCCAATCCCAAGAAAAGCACTAGCTATTAACAGACCCTGTACATCACAACGCCACAACGTGACATGAGTGAAACATTCATCATGTAGGGGCGACCCGGTGGGTCGCCCTTTAGTTCGTTCATTTACGTTGTGTCGTAGTGGTTTATGCGCCTTAGGAGCACTAAAAATTCAGAATAAGAAAGTGAACTTTTATTAATGAGGACACTAAAGAGATTACAGATTTTAAATCTCGCGCAAAGAAGCCAAGAACGCAAAGTTCCTGTTCTCTTTGCGACTTTGCGGCTTTGCGTGAAACTTTAATAAGTTATAGAGTGACAGCAATATGGTTCTCTGAGTAATAATTCTTGCGTCGTGTGCGTTGTGCTGTAGTGGTTGGCATTCCATTTGGATATTGGGAGCAGGTTTGAAACCTGCCCTTACAGGACTTCGCTTCTCGCTTTGGAAATTAATGTTGCATTTGTTCAGGCGTGGCGCTATCTATTTTGATGTGACAGCAGAGACACGACCATCAAAGGAGCACGCCAATGGCATGTCGTAAATTAAAATCGGCGAAACCTACCACGCCTGCAGATCAGCAGCAGCTCCGCGAACAGGTAGCTGCTATTCTCGAGCGCGTCAGGGGCGAAGGCGACGCCGGGTTGCGCCACTTCATGAAGCTGTTCGACCAGTATGAGGCCGACACGTTTCTCGTCTCGAAAGAGGAGAAAATAAAAGCGCGTGGTTGGCTCCCGCCGGACATCCGCAAAGGCCTCGATTTCGCCATCGAGCGCGTTACTGCATTTGCCGAAGCTCAGCGCAAAACCCTGACTGAGTTTGAACACGAGATGCTCCCGGGCCTCTCCATGGGACAGCGCCTCGTGCCAGTTGAATCGTGTGGCGCATACGTCCCCGCAGGCCGTTACCCATGCATGACCTCTGCGGTGATGTCGGTCATTCCAGCTAAAGTCGCTGGCGTGAAGCGCATCATCGCCTGCTCCCCGCCGGGCAGGAACAAGGAGATCAACCTGGGCATTCTCTACACTTTGGACGTCATGGGCATTGATGAAATCTACTGCATCGGCGGCGCACAGGCAATTGCGGCATTTGCCTATGGTACGGAAAACATCAAGCCCGTGGATCTGATCGTCGGCCCGGGCAATCAATGGGTCACGGAGGCGAAACGTCAGGTCTTTGGAACTGTAGGAATTGACTTCCTCGCCGGGCCGAGCGAATGTCTGATCATTGCAGATGATTCCGCACGGCCGGATTACATTGCCGCTGATCTCCTGGCACAGTGCGAGCACGATCCCAATGCCCGCGGCGCTCTCGTTACGACCTCTGAACCACTTGCCACCGAAACTCTGCGCGAAATCGAACGCCAGCTCAAGGCACTCTCTACGGAAAAAGTGGCGCGCGCGGCATGGGAAAACAATGGCATCGTCGCAGTGGCAGGCACGCTGAAAGAGGCTGCGCAGTGGGCGAATGCTTACGCACCCGAACATCTCGAGGTCCATACCCGTAATCCACGTGAGCTGCTGCCCCTGCTCACAAGCTACGGCTCTTTATTTTTGGGCGAGCTCACTGCCGAGGTCTTTGCAGATAAAGTGGCAGGCACAAATCATATCTTGCCCACGGGCCAGGCTGCACGATATACCGGTGGTCTGTGGGTTGGAATGTTTCTCAAGACCATTACGCACCAGGCGGTCACTACCCGCGATGCAGCGGTGACGCTTGGCCGCTATTCACAAAACCAGGCTGAGTACGAGGGCATGGATGCGCACCGCAACGCTGCAGCCATCCGGCTCCGCGATGTACAGAAAGAATAGAGCGCCCTATAACGCGGTAAACTTGGAGACGGCTATTGCATCGAAGTGATAGATTAAATATAAATAACCATGGAGACACAGAGGCCGCAGAGCCAGCAAGAATGGCATTGTGGAGTTCTCCGTGTCCCCATGGTTTGTCAAAAG
>CAYVXD010000020.1:0-42487 GCA_964454265.1 uncultured Candidatus Sumerlaeota bacterium
CAGAATTTACAGGATCAATAGGATTTATCCTTGTGTCCTGTTTTGATTGGAGACGTAGGGGCGGGGTTACCCCGCCCATGGGCGGCCCGCCACGGCGGGTCGCCCCTACAAAAACCAAGATTCTGAAAATGGGGACAGACAGGACTTAATTTTTTCGCTGCTTGCCATTTATCGATAAGGTGATCACAGCACACGGCCTGCTATGATTTCCAGCCGAATATGAAGTTTAACCGCTCATGGCCCGGCCGATGCCGCTCTCACGCCGTCGAAAATGGGCGTCTGTCCCTTTTTATCTCTCTATCATTCACTTTCTATCAGAATTACCAACCTGAGCAGTCTTTGCACAATGCCGCTTGGATCGGCTTCAACATCGTACTTGACGTTTCCCACGTAAGGACCCTCGAAATACATGGCGCGAGTTTCGGTAATCTCAAGAGACCCCGGTTTTTTAAAAATCCTGGGGCGTTGCTCAGCAAATTGTACGAGCTCATTTCGCAATTCACTCCTCTTGAACAAAGCCTTGATGCTCTGCTCGTTGTCTCCCTGTATGATGTAAGGATTATCTAGCTCAGGGTAGCCGGCTTCGATATCTTGTTTTCTGAATAGGCCCAAGCGCTTCAGAAACTTGTGGTTCCATTTGGCTGAATAAACTCTCAAACCCATATCGAGACGGTTTTTAAAATACACAGAGATCCTTATACCGTCCACTGCCTTTGCCGCTACCATCAATCCCAGCCCAAATCGTGATCCCAGTATGACACTGCTGACTCTCTTCGAAGTGACGAGATGGCCTTCAAGGTGTCCTCTATATTCATCAGGGATTTCGTCCTGTGTGAGTCCTGCAAGGTAGACGTTCGTATCATAGATTTCACCCTTATCGAGAAAAAAGCCATTACAGTTGGGACAGCAATCAAAAATTATTTCCGAATAGCCCAAGAGGTTTACCTTGCTCATGTCCTGGTTCAGACACTTTGGGCATTTCCTAACAGGGAACCTATCCTCGTGTTTCTCCTGATCAATGGAGCAGTATTCGATGTCGCCGGCCATGCCAGTAGCCAGGACATTGAGTTCGCTCTTATCAAGCCACACACCCCCACAGTTAGGACATACATCGGTTGTAATGTCGGGTTCCGGAACCTTTTCCATTTGGGTGTGGCAGTGGGGACACTCTAGTGCTTTCATTAGCTCTCCTCCATTATGTATTTTCTTGAAATGCGGAAATGCGCGAAACGGCGAAATTCGTGGACAGCAACCTAAATTTGAGTTTTTCTTGCGGTTTAGCCTGGCCTTTCCTGCAGTTTCGAGGACTCCCTATTCCCTTATACAAATTGGAAAATAGAGTTGCTGTCCCCGAATTCACAGGGAGAAATTTAAATGCCCTTTAATACCGTAAGAAGGTGAGCGCTTAATGATGCAGTTTTTTAATGAGCTCGAGAATTATTTCATAAAGGTATTGCAATGGAGTCCATATATAAGCAAATGGCCGAGTAAGCCACCAGCTCCATCTTCTGGTAATGAACCTCATTTCCACTTCCTCACTACATCGTTTTGGACAAACCTCAGTTATGACCACACGCTGCGAAGCATAAGGCCCTATGCGAGTGGAATATTGAGAGGTTACATGGGGAGCAGTGAAGCCACACTTTGGGCACTTCCAGTAGGATTTTTTTAAACCAGCACAAGAACGGCAAAACCCTAGGAATAATAATAAGCTTACAACTACAACAATATCACAGATGTGGGAGGCAATCATTTTGAAAATCGAAATAGACGCTCCTATAGTTTTACAGTGATGGGCATTTATTAACTAATTACAGCATATCGGCTGCTGCGATTTCAACCCTGCGTATAGGGAGAGACTGCTCATGGATTGGTAATGCATGTCTCAGCGTGCCCAAAATCGGCCTTTGTCGCTTGTTCGATCCAAGCGAGTCGTTGCCACAGCTTCAGTCTTTGGCTAGCTCGTCGAGGTTATTCTTCTTCTTGCCATCAGGATTAGATCGCAAATACGGTTTCCTACCGCTGGGGTGAACTGCATGGGCATTATCAATCTCTCGCCTATCAGCCATTTTAATTGCGGTTTCCCGCGGAGTATACTTCTGATTCCCTCGGAATAGGACATCACCAATGTTTCCCTTTGCGTCAGGCTTTGCATCCACTATTATCTTGCCCATTACTAATCCTCCAGTTTTTTTATTGGTAGTTCTCATGCCCTTTTAGGCGTTTATTTAATAGGCCAGGCGCCGTGCTTTTCGATGGTTTTGTCTATTTCAGCCATCATGCGGATGGTTTCGGATAGTGCGGACACAATGTGCTGGTAATGTGTGAGATCATCGTAGCTGAGCTGGCGTCCTTTGCGGTCTTTGAGCCATTTCTCACACACCTGATACCCGCCGATATGGAAATTCCATACTTCCGGCGGCACGTTGTCAAAATACTGTTCTTTGTTAATCCATACGCGGCCTGTCGGCGCACCTTGTCCCGGTTCAGTGTAGCGCACCTTTTCCACGCGATTATTACCCGCAACAGGATATTTCGTAAATATTGGCGCATCCTTCTCCATTAAATGCAGGTCGACCAGTTCTTCTCCCAGAGCGCAAAGTTCCCGAAATAGGGTCGGCTTTGATGTCAGCGGCAAGTGGGGGAAGTCGGTCTTTAGGAACTCAGCATATCTCTCGCGGTACGTAGGCGAGTGAAATACCGCGTACATGTAATGGAAAATATCTTCCGGCCCGAATGTTCCCTGTAGCGCCCGCCTCTGGCGGGCTGTCGTGTCGGCATCCTGCCGACACATCTCACTCATCCATACCCACTGCCAATTCTGCAAATTTGCCCTGTTAGGATTATCCAACACATAGAGAAGAATGCGGTAGTAGTCCTGTTCGTCGCGAATAAGATGATCGTAGTACTCCTTTTGCCAGAACGTACCCCTTCGGTCGAGCAACCTGTTCGCTTCCTTCGAGCTGAATGATTTCCACGAATGCATGATCATTTCCAGATCGTAACCAGATAGTACCTTGAAGACAACATGCACATGGTTAGGCATTATGCACCAGGCGATAAGGCGATAGCGCTTTCCATCGAAGTGACGGAGAGATTCTGCGACAAGGCTGGCTATTTCCGGTTTCGCTAGCAGGCATTCGCCAGCCCCTGAATCGAGATAGGTATCTATACGTTCGGACAAAAGTTCAGCGAGGCGTTTTCTTTCGTCGCTCGAGAGCTCGCGCTTTTGCTGCCTGGCAGTTTCGATGATGTTTTCCTTTTCAAAACGATACGAGTCGGCAACGGAACGTGGAAGCGCGTCAGCCAGGCGGAAGGTGACGAAGTATACGCCGCCTTCGGTTTCCCAGTGAGGCAGACGCCCACGATCGCGAATTTTAACTTCACCAAACCGCGGGGACGGAAACGTACCGCCCGCCTCTGGCCGGCTGTCGGGGAGGCGTCCCGCCTCCGTTTGGTTTGTCTCTTCTGCACTGTGAGGGCAAGATGCCCTCACGACAGCCCGCCGGAGGCGGGCGCTACCCAGATCGCCTTTGCCGTCGGGGATAAACGTCAGCCCAAGCCGCCGGGAAATCTCTTCTATAAACTCCGGGGCCAGATTGGCCCGACGATCGGCTATATTATAGGCTACTTCCTCCGTCTTAAAGAAATCATCTTTTTCACTCGTATGATACAGATAAAGTGGGGCTTGGCAATTAGTGGTTTTCGACGATAACAACCCATGCTCGGTAATATATCTAGTTGCGAGAAAATGTGAATATGAAATAAGTATTTCCTCGCGCCTGTGAAAAGATAGAGATAAATTATCCCCAAGCAGCATATGCCGCATGACTTCCGGGCGCGGCATGCAGATGAAGCCTCGCGTCTTACCAGTATAATAGGTAAATCGCATGTCAAATGGTCGGTATAGGATTGGACATACTTTCTTTTTATTCGGCTCGGATTTTTTCAAGTCCTGTTGAGCAAAGCTAACTTTCCAATCTCGAGCGTCCGGGCCAAGCTGATATTTTTCGCGAGCTTCTTCTGGCGAGAGACGCACAAAATCCGTAACTGTATTCCAAACGGACTTCTCGTCCCAGTGAATGGTCAGGTGGTCACGAGCTGTTACGATGCCGACCGAGTTCACAGGCATAATGTCGGTTACTTTCCAGCCCTTTTCATACTCATCTCGCAAATGAATATCCTGAGGTACAAATAAATAAAACGGAGTTTGTGGTTTTAGCGTTGTCCATTTTGTGGTTTTTAACTCGCTTTCGTATAGCCAGTAATACTTACCTCCCGTAAGATGCACTCTTCCCTGAGGATCTTTCTCTCCCACCTGCCTTAATCCCCATAAATCAGCGTGTTCAACAGAAGGAGTCCTGTTGCCCTCTATGTCAGGCCGCTTGACAAAAATCCCAATAGCAACTCCTTGCTGAATATCAAATACGTTCTCATCCTTAGATCCGTCGGGACATACTTCCTTTTTCTTGGCGTTTCCGTGCAGATCAAGAATGTAGATGTCGTTAAACGTCTGCATCAGACACTGGCGCATTCCTCGAAAAGTGGGATTGTCAAGGTAGCCGTGGTTTGTAATAAATGCCAGAATACCATAACCTGTCTGTTCTATACGCCATTGTGCAAAACGGATAAATTTCACGTAATCGTCGTTTAGCCATTTGGGATTTCGCTCGCCAAGGGGCTTGCCGTCCACTTCGAAATAATTACCCGTTGGCTTTCCCGTCATTTTGTCTTTTCCCCGCAAGATATCCTTAATCCATTCACCTATATTTTCGGACTGTCCTGAATATGGCGGATTACCGAGGATCACCATTACAGGAACTTCGGATTTTACCTTGCCTGCCGCGTTGGCTTCTTTGGCAATCGTGCTGGCGAACAGATCGAGACCGGCGAATTCGTGGGCTTCTTCCAGAGTGTTAGTCAGAAAGATGCGCAAACGTTCGCCGGATTTGAAATCGTAGCCGGTTTCGGCCAGCTGCAAGCCGAGTTTCATGTGGGCCACGGCATAAGGCGCCATCAGCAGTTCAAAGCCGAAAAGCCGCGGCAGTAGATGTTTTGAGACATATCCCGACCACATACCTGCCTGGCCCTTGTTCTCTATGCGTTCATGAATCTGATCAATGGCGCTGTGGAGAAACGTGCCGGTTCCGACAGCGGGGTCGAGAATGAGTACTTTGTGGCATTCACCAACTTTCTCGCGACGTGCCTTGCCCTTATTACTATGAACAGTCCGGTAAAGCGGTATCTTCGAATTATCCGCCAGGCCATCCTTTAGACCGAAATCCTTTTTTAGAATGTGGTCTATACTGCGGACGATATATGAAACCACAGGTTCAGGGGTATAGTAAACTCCGCGTGCCTCGCGCATTTTGGGATCGTATGCAGCAAGGAAGGTTTCGTAAAAATGCACAACAGGGTCTTCGCGGCGGGTGCGCTTGCCGAAGTTTTCAAGGATAGCGCCAATGTCAGCACGGTTGAGCAGTTCTGCCAGATCATCCACAGCCCATGTCAGGCGCTCATCAAGACCAGGGCCTGCAATATAGCCGAACATTTCCCTCAAAAAGGGATTGGTTTTAGGGATTTCGTAGGCAGCGCGTTCGCGTGTGAAGGGTTCGCGGCCCGTATGATTGCATCGTGCGCCGAAAAGACCATAGCAAATTGTCTGGGCGTACATGTCGGCGAAATCGTCTAGCTCCAGGTCGTGAAGCAGAACCTTGCGAAAGCCTTCCAGCTGGCCGTGCAGCGAGCCGCCTTTGTCTTCATCTTGAAATGCGCGTTGAATGATGTCGCGGATAAGGCGAGCAATCCCGGCCATACGATTGGCCAGGTCTTTCGGACCACTGATCGTTGGAATGGTGGCAGAAAAGAATGCGTTTATCAGATTTGAAAATGCTTCGGTGCCTTCCTTTTCTTTTCGCAGCTTCCCTTTCGTACCCACCCTGGCGAGGCGTGCCGTCATTCTGTATTCGCCGCCCTCATACCAGCGAAATTCAAGATAATCGGTGAGGATAAGATTCCCGAGACTTTCAAGGAAGCGCTTGAGCTGATCGCCGTCGTGGGTAGACGGCTTTTTCTTTCTAGCATCGGCTTCGATTGCGTCGAGGGATTTGCCGATGTCCTTGGCTTCGATGTAACCAAGCGGAGTTTGGCCACGGGTGACGATGAAATCAGGAGCGCCACATTTCACTCGCTTCGGCTCGTTGGTAGCCGTAACATTCTTGCCCAGGGCTTCGACGAGGGCTTTGAGCGCGGGACGATGGGTGTGTTCCGTAGCGGTGCCTGCCTGGAGGGCTTTCTCGATCTTCTTCAGGTAGTTTGTGATCGAATCCATTGAAAACTTCATACCAGTTGGTATACTTAGCGGCAAGTTTTATTGGCTGAAATACTGCATTTTTGGGCTATAAAAATCAAGCAAAAGTAAAAAACCTATCTCGGATAAGTGTAGCGCCGCCGTCCCGGCGGCTGTCGTGTCGCCATCTTGGCGACATATTTTTTTCATCTTCTCGTTGTATTCGTGACCCCGAGGGCTTGATACTTGGAGGGCAGGATGCCCTCCGGACAGCCCGCCAGAGGCGGGCGCTACTTGTTCCTGTGGACGGTGCTAGATGAGTCCTGACACGGTTTTGATTACTGTTTCGATTTCTTTCATTTTGGTTTCAAGTGCAAAGTGGGCCTCAACGCGTTGCCTTCCTTCGCGTCCCATTTGCTCTCTGAGGGATTTGTCGGTAAAGAGCAGCTCGATTTTCTCAGCATAATGCTCAGGGTCATTACCCTGGACAAGAAAGCCGGTTTTGCCATCGCGAATGATTTCCAGGGCAGCTCCGGATGCAGGTGCGACAATCGGCTTTCCCAGAGCCATGATTTCGAGAAAGATGCGGCCAAAGCCCTCTGTGGGACACGTGTGGAGATAGACATCGAAGCGACTGGTGTAATCCAGGATATTTTGCCGGTAGGGAACAAGCGTGACGGAGTTGCTGAGGTTAAGCTGACGGGTGTGGCGTTCGAGCTGAGCGCGCAATGGGCCATCACCAATGATCAGCATTTTCATTGGCAAAGACTTTCGCGCAAGACAGGCCATTGTGCGAATGGCCAACTCGAGATTTTTGAGCGGGATGAGCTGGCTTATGCATCCGATTACGAAATCGGCGGCTGAAACTTCAGGGACAGCTGAAGGGTTCGCTTTCGCCGCAGCCGCTTGATATGCCTGGCAATCAATACTATTATGGACGACGGTTAGTTTGGATCGCACGGTGTTCGGAAACGAGCTGGCTGTGAACTGGGAATTGGCAATAATATGTTGCGCAAAGCGTGAGACAATCCAGATGAGGACGCGACGGATGCAGCGGGGGTAGTCAACAAGAATTTCGCGCACGTGGGCAATTGCAGGCCGCCGCGCCAGGCGAGCTGCCAGCAGCGCATTGAATGCAATAAAGGTGTTGGCGTAGACAAGACTGACATCTTGCCGGAGAATCAGTCTGCGCAGCTGTAAGAGGCGCACGAGAAAGAGGAGCACAAATCTGAGAAAGCGCCCGGGCTTTTTTGATGGTGTCTCGAAGGGTGAGATAATGAAGGGGATGCCTTTTGCGCGCAGTGCCGCAGACAGCATTCCTGCTCCCGGAACAAGCACGGTAATGCGATAGTCGTGGTGGTGCAAGTAGTCAGCGATTTCCAGCAGACTTTTCTCTGCGCCGTAGAGATTAGGCGAATGGCAGACGAGGAGAATGTGGTCGCCTGGCGCCTGGCTACGGGGTTTTTCGGACATGTGCGTTTTTACTCTTATTAACTCAAGGTTCTCGAAAGTTCAACGGGGCAATAATTTAACCCGGATATTGCATTTGGACAATGCTTTTCTGATGCGAGGGGGACCCTTTGGAAAAAGGGTCGCCCCTCGCGCTCCCCTCCTAAACCTTTCCTACGGGCGATTTCATTCGCCTTCGCCAGGCTTCGGCGGATGAAATCGCCACTCGCTTCTAGCTCACCTTTTGGTGAGCCAGGCAATATTGCTGATAGTAGGCCTGATCGATAGACTCTTCTTTACTTACGGCGATTTACGTGCTTTTTTCTTCACGGCAACTGCAAAATTCGGGCTTAAATGTTAGGATAAAGCCATTTGGAGTGCGTCCGCCAAGGCGGACGCTTTCGGCGGCCGAAGCGTAGCCTCAGCATCTGGTCGCAAGCTGCGCTTACGACTGGAAAAGCGGTAGCTCCGCTGGGCTTCGCTACCGCACTCCATAGGCAAAAACCGGCATCTTGAGTTACTGGCGAGGTGTGTTTTGCGACCTCGCGTGTTTTGGCAGCTCGCGATAGCTCTGAATCGCCTGGGTAAAGGTACAGATGATCCCACGCTGGCGAAGTGCGCGATCGGAGATAGTGCGTCGGGCCTGAATAGCGCGTCGTTTGCGCCAGACCTGCCCGAGTGCGCGAGCTGCAGCCCAATTCCCTTTTATAATAGCGCTGACTCCGCCAGGGTATCCCTGAAAAAGATAGCGCACTACCCGGTAGCCATCGAAGAGCAGAGAGATGAGAGTTCCTTTCGTCAAATTCCAGGCATTAGCATTTTTCCAAAGGTTCCATAGCCGATTGCGCTGGCACAGGAAAATGCGCGTTGGCGATTCACGGCCTCCGAGCAACTCCCCACCTTTATGGTATACAATCGCACCATTGACAAAATAGACCTGGTATCCGCTTAGCCAGCATCGCCAGGCAAGGTCAACATCCTCATGATAGAATCGATATGCAGAATCGAACCCTCCGACCTCGAGGTAGCACTTCTTTCTGAGCACCAGAGCACCGCCGCACGCAAAACCGATCGGGCCAGAGGGAAAGTGCACGAGTTCATCAGGCTGATATTTGGCGCGGTCAATGCCAGAGCCGATGGGCGAGATCAGGCCGCCGGCGTGGTCAATCAGCTCGGGCCGTGTGGCGCACAAGAGCTTTGCGCCTGCAATAGCAACAGAGGGCTCATCGCGTAGAGTTCGCACGAGTTCCATGAGCCAGCGAGGGTGGACATGCGTATCGTTGTTCAGGAGTGCAATGAAGTCGCTCTCAGTCGCACGAATGGCGCGATTATAGCCTTCGGCAAAACCATAATTCTTTTCAAATTGAACCACTCGCACGGAGGGAAAATGCTGCTGGACAAAAGCAACAGAATCGTCGGTTGAAGCATTGTCAATCAGCACTGGCTCAAATGATGGATAGTCTGTGGTGAGAACGGATTGAAAGCAATCCTTGAGGTGAGGTTTGCCATTGTAATTGAGGATGAGAATGGTGACGTGTGGCCAGTTAGAGGGCAACTGTTTCCCCGATCGCTACATGTGGAGCTTGTGAAAATTCTTATTGCCGCTATGGAAACTGTGTCAAGGTAAAAGATTCAGAGAAACATAGGGAAAAGAAATAACACACCACGACGTGCACGACGTGCATGCGCCTTAGGCGCATTAAAAATTCAGAATGTGCAGACGACCCGCCGCGGCGGGCGCACTCCAAAATTGAAAACCCCTACACGGCCGGGGGCAGTTCGAAAATGGCTTCGTGAATTCTCGTGTATACGGCGCCGGTTGGCTTGAGAACGCTTTTGAAAAGAATCACGCGATCAGCCCGGCATCCCCCTGCCTCGCTGTTCTCATGGCTTTTCACGACGTCCATCATCTGGCGGGTGCCGCGCAGCGACTTAATTCTGGCCAGAGAGAGATGGGGATGAAAAGGGCGATTTTCAGCTGGGAATCCCAGCTGCACGAGGGCTTCTTCCACCTTCTGCTGCAGCGCAACGACAGCATCGTGGCCCTGTTGAATGCCGATCCAGAGCACGCGCGGAAACTTCTCGTTTGGGAATACGCCAAGTTTTTTCACGCTCAGCTGAAAGGGCGCTGTCTCTGTAGCCACACTACGTAACCGTGCGTTAATCCTCTCAATTTCTACTTCTTTGATCTCACCGAGAAATTTCAGCGTCAGGTGAATGCTTGCGGGACGCACCCAGCTGGGACGAGCTTGGGTAAATTGCATACCTTTTTGCAAGCGCTCGATGACCTCCTGAAGATGTTGGCGAACGTCGGCCCCAATATCTATGGCGATAAAGCTCCGAATAGCTAATCACCAGCCTTTCGATGCCAGGTAGCGCCGGCATCCTTGCCGACACACTCTATCAGCATCTAGTGTATCGTCTTTTTGACTTAGATTGCCTGTCAAATATGAAGATTTTTCCGATCTTAGACATTTTAGAGCAAAAAAAGACGCGGCATCCGTCTAGGCGGATGATTCTTCACGGGCTGGAAGCCCGTGCCACGTGGCTATAGCAAAATAGTTAAGCATGAGGGACATTCGCAATATCCATTTTGATTTATGAAGGCGAGACGCCCCGTCAGAGACGGATCTTCGACTTCACGACAGCCCGCCAGAGGCGGGCACTACGCATGTGACTACAGATCCACAACCTGGATCAAATTTGTTGTGCCGCGTACACGGAGAGGCAGTCCTGCAGTGATGACCACGCGGTCGCCTTTTTTCACCAGCTTAAGTTTCAGCGCAAGTTCTGCAGTTTTCTGAACCAGCGTGTGAGGATTCAGAGTCGTCATTTCCCGTTGCGTTATGGATGGTGCAAGCAAAGGCATGACGCCCCACGTAAGACATAAACGATTGAGGGTTTGTCGACTGGAACTGAACGCGAAGATTGGGCATTGTGGGCGGTAGCGTGCGACCATGCGAGCAGTGGAGCCATACTGACTGTAGCAGATAATGGCGGCAAGTTTAAGATCGTTGGCGATGAGACATGTGGCGTGGCTGATGGCGTCCGGCACGCTGCCGGGTCGCACCATAGGTTTGCCCATCAGGAGCGCGGAATAGTCTATACTTGCCTCAGTGGCCCGGGCGATCTTGTTCATCATTCTAACTGCAGCGACGGGGTAGTTACCGATGGCGGTTTCACCGCTGAGCATAAGGGCATCTGTGCCGTCGAGGATTGCATTGGCGATGTCGGTCACCTCGGCGCGTGTAGGGCGATAGCTCGTGATCATTGATTCGAGCATCTGTGTTGCCGTGATCACGGGCTTACCTTTCTGATTGCAGAGTGCGATGATGCGTTTTTGAGCCAATGGGACGTCTTCGAGAGGTATTTCAATACCCAGGTCGCCCCGAGCGACCATAGCCCCATCGGAAGCGTCAATAATCGTGGTCACGTTTTCCAATGCCTCGCGCTTTTCAATCTTTGCTATAATAGGAGGATCGGCTTTGTGGCGTTTGAGAAATGCACGTATCCGCTGAATATCTTTCGCGTTACGGACGAATGAGACCCCAAGGAAGTCCACACCTTGCTCAAGCGCAAAGCGGATGTCCTCCTTGTCTTTATTTGTAGGCAGAGAGAACGGCAGATGAGTTTCAGGCAGGTTTACACCTTTGTGTGATGCGAGCAGGCCCCCTTCAACCACGCGACAATGAATCTCATTACCACTGACATTTGTCACCTTCAGGAGCAATCGTCCGTCGTCCAGAGCAATTGGATCTCCCTTAGCAACGACCCGGGGGATAGCGGCGAAGTTGACCGGGATGATGTCCTTAGTGCCAACGATTGGCCGGGTAGTGAGACGCAGGGAATCGCCTTTGCGAATGCGAAGTGGATCTGGGGCGAGCCGGCCGCAGCGAATTTTTGGGCCGCTTATGTCGGCCAGGATTGCCAATGGATGACCTCGCTGTTGCGCCAGGCGGTGGAGTGTCCGGATCACGGCCCGATGTGTGTCGTGCGTGCCGTGGGAAAAGTTTATCCGAAACAGATCTACCCCTGCATCCAGAAGCTGTTTCAGCTTTCGGGGCGTAGCTGTGGCAGGGCCAATCGTCGCTACGATCTTCGTTCGTACCGTCTTCTTACCAATCATCAAGGCTGCTCACCTAGCCCATTAGGTTCTGTTCGCAATTCATTCAGCAGAGTAACATCGTGCCCATGGTAATATCAACAGCGCACCTTGGCAGCGTTACTGTGCCAGTGTCTCAATGCGATAGGACATACTGACTGACCATTTCTGATCAGGTGCGAGATCCAGCGACCAGTGGGGCAATAGAACTGAGCTCTGATAGACGCGCTCGAATCCTCCTTCGGATTGCGACACGGTCTCGATTGGGAACCGCCATAGCGTTGCAGCAGTGGAGACTGCAAAATGCACTCTGATTTTCAGCCACTCATCAACCAGGCCGAAGTCCGTGGCCCTGGCTGATGTGCCCCGACTGTTCAGTGCGGGGTGTACGAGCGATTGTCCGGTTACGAAGTAGAAGCGATCCGGAGCATTGCCAGCGAGCAGGTTCACATTGAATTCAATACCAAACAGTGTTCGCATCGGCAAAGGGGCATTGTTCTGGATTGTGTAATCCGCATCAAAGCCGGACCTCGTGGGTCGAATAGTCAAGGTCTTCACAGTGTGGAAAGGAACGATCGCCTGACCCTGATAGAGATGCCCATCACGCGAGAATTCCAGGACGCAGCGATTTCGGCCTTTCTCCACGCGCGTCTGGTAAGGCTGGTTGACACAATCCCCATCTTCAGCGTACTGGCAAGCGCTAAAGCCATCCAGTGTGGTAGCCGGATTGAGAAAGTGGTCAATCAACGAGACACGGGGATACCAGTCATAGTGCAACAGCTTTTCCAGATTAGCCTCTTTTGGCCGCAATAAGTCATGGATGCTCTTGGTGGATTCAGGATTCGGTGGCAAGGCAGGCGCGGGATCTCTGATTCGCTGATGGTACGCCTCTTCGCGCCGACGTAAGGTGTCAATGAGATTAATTGCAGCGGGCTTAAAGTCGTGTTCAAACAGTGTCGCTCCCTGTGCAGGTTTGAAATAGAGGTTCTCAAGCGGCGTTTCAACCAGAAGCTCTTCCTGGCCGTCGCAGTCGAGGTCGCACGTGGTTACGTCTATCCAATTCTGGTTCTTGTGCAGAAGCGCATCCAGTGTCGTTTCCGCGCGAATCAGGCGATTGTAAAGCGCTGAGCGCAAGTGAGTCAGGTACAACCCGCCGAAGACTCCGTGCCAATAGGCACAGTTACACTGGCCCTGCCAGAGATTATCCTGCGCCTCGTGCACAGCCGGGTGGTCTGGGGCACTCTCGGCTGCTTGCTGCACACGGGCGCTAACGCGGAGCATCTTCTTGTGGATATTATTGCTTTCGGGATATTTGACAAAGAAGTTTCGCCAGAGGCCGCCCCGCACAAACATCTTGTAGCGATCGTATAGGTCATATTCTTTCAGCTTATTGACGAAATCCTCGTAGCGCAAAATTGTGTGCGCTGGCATGGCCCATTCCATCATTTCAAAGTAGGAAGCGGTGGGGAGATAGACCTGGCCGCGGGGTTGGCACTGCTGGAGCGCTTCGCTAAAGGTCAGGAGTCGAAGCCAGTCGCGGTTGGCCTCCAGGGTTTCGAAGAAGCGGCGCAGCCAGCCGTCAGTGTAACAGTGACGATTTGTTTCAGGCCAGATGCCGAATTTCTCGCCGTCATCAGCCATCACGATCAGGCGATCGCCTGCTTCTGTGGCGATAGAGCAAAAGTAATCAATGGTGACCTCCGGTGCCTGAAACGGGATGGTGTAGCGCAGGGTGGTGCTAATCGGGAAGATGGCGATGGCCTGACCCAGCTCGTCTGTCAGAAAGTAGCCGAAAATGTCTGGTTCGGTAACGCCAGCGATTTTGAAATGCGTATCATCAACCACAGTATAGGTCACCCCAGCGTCTCGGAGGGATGCTGGTAGATGCGGTTCCCAGACGCGCTCTGCCAGCCAAAGTCCGGTTGGGTGACAGCCAAAGCGCTCTGTGAGATAGCGGGTCAATTTCTTAATCTGGCCCACCTTGTCGCAATCGGGGATAATGGGGAGTAGCGGTTCGTAGAATCCGCCGGTCATCAATTCGATCTGGCCGCGTTTAATCATGCGTTCGATAAGACTCAGGAACTCAGGGCGGTGCTGTTCGATCCATTGGAGCAGCACGCCGGAATAATGGAGGCTGATCTTGATGGATGGGAATTCATCGAGCGTTTCAAGAAAGGGAAGGTAGGCCTTGTTCACTGCGTCAGAGAAGACAGAGTCGAAATTTCCAACGGGCTGATGGCAGTGGATGCCAAGGCAGAAGTTGAGCTGCGTCATATTTCAGTGACCTCAGTGTCTTCTAGCAACCGGGCCAGAGAGGTCGGGACGTCAGCGGATTGCATCTGCTGGATGAGTTTATCGTTGAAGCGCTTGGCGGGAATAACACCGGTGTTTTTCAGCCGCTGGGTGAGTGCGGCCACCTCAATGAGGATACTGAGGTTTCGCCCGGGCTCGATCGGGATCACGTATTCGGGAATTTTGACGTCAAAGATCATGCAGTGTTTCTCCTCAATACCGAGGCGCTCATACTCTTTTCCTTCTTCCCACTTTTCAAGGCGTATGAGCAGCGACACCGTCTTTTCCTCGAGCACGGACCTTACTCCAAAGAGGCTTTCGACATCCACGATGCCGAGTCCGCGAATTTCCATGTGATATTTCAGGACACCAGAACTGTGGCCCACAAGGAGATCTTTGGTCAGTCGGCGCAAGATAACCACATCATCAGCCACGAGACGATGGCCGCGTTCAATAAGTTCAATGGCACACTCACTTTTGCCAACGCCACTTTTGCCGACAATGAGAACGCCCAGGCCATAGACGTCAAGCAGGTCGCCGTGGATGGTGCACGAGGGCGCGAATTCCTTCTCCAGATAACGCGAGAGCATGCCGCAGAAGCGCGATGTCGGGATGGTTGTCGTCATCACCGGCACGTTGTGCGAGTTAGCCAAATCGAGAAATTCCGGTGGAGGCTTCTGGTTTGACGTAAGGATGAAGCAAGGAATGTCGAACCCAAAGGTACGCCGCAATCGTTCCAGGCGCTCGTCTTTCGCAAGGCTCTTGAGGAAGGAGATTTCTGTGATGCCGAGAATCTGGATGCGATTATGCGAGAAGACATCAAAGAAGCCGGCAAAAGCGAGGCCAGGGCGGTTTAGTTCGCTGGACTCGATCACCTTTTTCAATCCCCCAGCACCGGCCATAATCTTTAGATCCAGGGCCTTGCCTTTTGCCTGCAGAATTTGCTCTACTGTCAGCTGAGGACACATATCCTTTTACTTCCTTTGCTGCACCATGCTCGCAGGAAATAAAAAAATGTGGAGCTGATGGTCGGATTCGAACCGACGACCTGCTCATTACGAGTGAGCTGCTCTGCCAGCTGAGCTACATCAGCTCATAACACAAGAGACTTCCATACAACGTTCCGCAATGTGCCTACCTCTATCAATCGGGCCAGAGGTATTTGGCCAGTTGCCCGGGAAGAAAATCAGACGCTCACTCAGTTTGCCATTGCACTTCCTGCAGTAGCATCACAGGTAATTGCAAGCGCATACGGAACGAGATAAACGACAGATTCCTGCTTGGCCCCAATGAAAGAAGCAAATAGTAGCTATAATGAGCCTGGGCGAATATCAAGAGAAAATTAAAGGTTCTATTTAACATACCTTTCCTTATTTTGTTAGAATCAAAGGTTAGCGGAAGCAAGAGACAGAGAGGAATGTCATTTTGTAATAAAAACAGTCTCGTAAACTAAAGAATACAGCATAGTTTAAACCAACATGACAGATAATGGACCGGACGTCAGTTTAGTTCGTAGGATTCGGTAGGAGATTAATTAACCCCTACTCTTTGTCCAGAAAACTGGAATGTAAAAATCTCACGCAAAGCCACCAAGTTGCCAAGAGATTGTGGTAATGCAATCTTAAATCGTGCTTTTCTTTGCGTGAGGTATAGAGAAAAACCAGGACTGGCGTAAGCAGAGCGAGGCGGAGATGTGCATATCGCCTGTTGTTCAGAAGTAACTACTGCGAACAAGAGTAATATGCAAAAAAGTAATAAGAATTGCACTTTTTTGGTTGACTTCCTATATTCTGCATATAATATTATACAATAAAGATAAGAAATGGGAGCAAATATTTTTTGATAATTTTCTGTTGACATATAGTAAAATTGAGAAGACAGTAATAAGGATTAACTTTATTAAGTAAGGTGTGCTGGCACCAAAATTTTTAAAAGGAGTTGTACAGATGGACAACATTTTGGGTGATGAGATTTACGAAAGCCGGATCAGCCGAGGGCTTACCCAGGATCAGTTTGGGAAAGTCTACAGCGTGTCCGGGCCGGCAATTTTCAAGTTCGAGAAGGGGTACGTAAAGCCGTCGTTTCAGTTATGGTTGCGAATGGCGAAGGACTTCAAGATTCCAGAGAAGAAATCTGTGCTGATGTGGATTAAGTCGCGGCTACCGGCAGAGTATCAAAATCTGATTGACTTGCGCGAGATGGCGGTGTCCGAAGAAGGTGAGGCCTACGAGGCTGAGAAGCCTGTAGACTTCTCGCGTTTCACTGACCGCGACGAGCTGCGCAAAAAGGTACTGGAAGATCCATTGTTGCCCAAGGGCTTGAAGGCCATGGTCCAAGATGAAGAGATCTGGGCTATTTACAAGCCAACGGGACACGAGATTAACATTCTGCGCGATGCGTTCATTCGCTTTGGTAAAGGAACCAAGGCGCTTTATCGCGAAGCATTGCGGTTGGTGCGGGAATTCAGCGGGGTGGAATAGGTTTTTTCTCGCTGAGGTGCACTCAGCAAACGCGTTAACCAGGAAGAGTGGCTCCTTATTGCTGGCTGGTATGGCCGGGGATAAGGAGCATTTTATTTTTGGCTTACTTGGGCGGCGTAAATGTCGCTATAGAATGCCCTTGGTGGATGGTATGGATTTTCTGCGGGGGTCTTGCTGGACGGCTTCGCCAAGTGCCTTGCCGCAGGCCTTAAAGAGTACTTCAAGAATATGGTGAGCATTGGTGCCGTAGAACAAGTTCAGATGCATGGTGAGTCCGGCATTCATGGCTAAGGCGCGAAAGAACTCCTTTCCCAGCTCGGTGTCGAATTGACCTACCTTCTCCTTAGGACATTGCACTGCGTATTTCAAGTACGGCCGATTGCAAATATCCACGACACAGTGTGCAAGTGTCTCTTCCATGGGTATGAAAGCCGAGCCATAGCGCACGATTCCCTTCTTATCTCCCAGCGCCTTGTCCAGCGCCTTACCCAGGCAAATTCCCACATCTTCAACCGTGTGGTGATAATCAACCTCGGTATCTCCCCTACCTGTAATGGTGATGTCAAAGTGGCCGTGGTGGGCCAGCAACTCAAGCATGTGATTGAAAAAGGGTATATCGAGTGTTGAGCGGAATTTTCCGGTTCCGTTAATAGTGAGTGAGACCTCAAGGGAGGTTTCGCGTGTTTTGCGCTGGCTGGTTGCCTTACGTTTAGTCATGGTTTGTCACCTCGAATCAGGTTTTTAAGAGTCCGAAGCAATGTAGTCATCTCCTGCTCGGTTCCAATGGAGATGCGAAGGCCCGGGGTGTGCGATTCAGATGTGAAATAGCGAACGAGGATCTTTCGCGCCTTGAGCTGCTGATAGATTCTATGGGTCTGCTGGCCAATGGCGAAGAGGAAGTTTGCGTGAGAGAGAGGAACGCGAAATCCGAGATTCCGGAGTTCGCGGCGCGCCCGGGCACGGGTTTGCTTAATGCGCTGGATGTTGCGGCGAAAGTAGGGTACGGCCCGTAGGGCGGCTTCCGCTGCCACCTGGCTGAGCCTGTTCACATTGTAGGAATCTTTAATCTTATAGAGCTGCGAAATGATCTGTGGACTGGCGACCGCGAAGCCGATTCGCAAGCCAGCCAGAGAGTAGGATTTTGACAGCGTGCGGGTGATGATGAGGTTGCGAAAGCGTCGCAGGAGGCCCAGGCAATGCTGAGGTGCAAAGTCAACGTATGCCTCGTCGAGCACAAACAGGGTTCTTGGACAAGTGCGAAGAAGCCGAGCCATGAGCTCTGGAGGATAGAAGGTTCCTACGGGCGAATTCGGATTAGCAAGAAAGAAGATCTTCACGCGAGAGGAGAAGACTGCTGAGGGCATCCCATAGTCATCTTCAAGGGGATACGTAATAATGTTCGCCCGGAACATTTGACCGAGTGTTTCAAACAGGGTGTAGGTAGGGGCGAGCATCCCGATGCGCGTTCCCGGTTCAATATAGGTCTGGCAGATTAGACGTAGAATTTCATCAGAGCCATTTCCGATTATGAAGTTGGATGCAGGGATCTTGAACCGTCGTGCAAGGATAGAGCGCAGGCTCGTGCAAACAGGATCGGGGTAGATGCGCAACTGTGGGTTCGTGGCCTTTCGGAGTGCTGCTGACACCTGAGGTGCAGGTGGGTACGGATTTTCGTTGCTATTTAATTTAAGGTATCCGGGGGTTCTTGGTTGGAGTCCGGGGACGTATGGTACAAGGTCTTGCACTGCACGTGTGGGCTGAATCGTCATCGCTTTTTATTCTCTCGGATCCGAACGGCGATGGCATTTGCGTGCTCCACCAGTCCTTCCGCCTCCGCAATTGCGATCGCATGGCGGGCCAGACGCACAAGCCCGGATTTTCTACAATGAATTACATTGCTGGCCTTCAGAAAGCTCTCCACTGAAAGAGGCGAGAAAAAGCGTGCTGTGCCGCCAGTAGGCAGTACGTGATTAGGGCCTGCCAGATAGTCGCCAATTGGTTCTGGCGAAAATGGGCCAACAAAGATGGCGCCAACATTTCGGATTTGGTCTGCGAGCCGCTGGGGAGCTGAAGTCAGAATTTCCAGATGTTCAGGGGCAATGCGGTTTGCCAGTGACGCGGCATCGCTCCGTGACTTGACTCGGATAATCAGCCCGTGACGCCTGAGCGATGCCTGAGCAATCTGGCGTCGTGGTGATTGCTCGAGCCGTGCAGCCAGCAGTTGCTGCAGTTTTTGGAGCGGAAAGCGTCCAATGAGAATTGCCACAGCCACGGCGTCCTCGTCGTGTTCCGCCTGTGAAAGCAGATCCGCGGCGACGTATTGTACGTCAGCCGTGCGATCAGCAATGACCACAATTTCGCTCGGTCCGGCGAGCATGTCAATGTCAATCACCCCGTAGAGAAGCCTTTTTGCCTCCGTAACGTATATATTGCCCGGGCCGACTATCTTATCAACTCGTTTGATGGTCTGGGTGCCATAAGCCAGTGCTGCAATTGCCTGAGCCCCGCCGATCTGGTATACTTTCTTAATCCCAACGAGATGTGCTGCAGCGAGTGTGGGACGGTTGATCTTTCTCTTAGGGGATGGTGGCGTGACCATGACGATCTCAGGCACGCCGGCGATCTGAGCCGGGATGGCATTCATCAATACCGATGAAGGGTAGGCGGCTTTCCCGCCAGGGATGTAGATGGCAACGCGCTGCAGCGGTAGCCACCGTTGAGTCAGCGTAACGCCAAGACGGTCGGTGAACGACCATGAGTGCTTCAGCTGGCGGCGATGGAATCGCTGGATGCGATTTCGGGCGAGAGTCAATGCCCGGCGGAGCGCTGGATCAAGATGCTCCCAGGCCTCTTTGAGCTGTCGCGGTGGAATGCGCATAGACTGCTCGCTGAGCGCGACACCATCATATTGTCGAGTATATCGCAGCACGGCGCGGTTGCCCTGGTGGCGTACATCTTCGACAATCTTGCGCACGCGCTGATTTACGCGCAGCTCCTTACGGCGATGCGCAAGGTACGCCCAAGGTTTTTGCTGCTCTTGTGGATATGTAAGTACGCGCATTCGCGATGCCTCTTACTAGAGGGTTCTGCGGTCTTCAGTAGAATGCCCCGGTTGTTCTACCAGCGTAAGCTGAAGGGTCTTTCAGTATGACAACCCAATGGGCATTTCTTCCCCGGCGATTCCCCAGGCTACGAGATGCCCAGCTCCTCAAGCGTGCTCAAGAGCTCTTCTTCCGTGGGCACACGATTGAGGTCGGTCTGAATGTTTCCGGTCTGATCAATGATGATCAGGCGCGGGAGCACGCGCACGTCGTATCGCGATGCGACGCTTTCATTGAGATCGCGGAGCACAGGGGAAGTGATGCTACGCTTCTCTAGAAAGCTCTTGACCACTTCGGAATTGGCTTCGTTGGTCACACCGATTACGACAAGGTCGCTGGCTGCATAGCGCTCGTGGAGCTTTTGTAGGAGCAATAACGTGCTGACTGACTGGGGATGCTGAGTTGTCCAGAAGCTCACGATCACTACCTTCCCGCTGAGCGACTGCAGGCTGTGGGTATTGCCCTCAAGGTCTTCTAATGTAAATGCAGGCGCCTTTTGACCCACCAAGATGCGAGGTGAAGAAGCGGGCTGCGGTCCCAGCGAGAGCTGCGCAACCTCTTGGGCTCCAGCAGGCGGATTAAATGTGAAAACCTGGGAAGGAATGGCCTCATTCAGATGGATGTTCTTATGCCATTCCGAGATCACAACCGGTGTGGATGGAGGAGTTATGCCCTGCTGCTTAGCAATAGACTGAAGGTATGGCGTCATATCGGTGGTAGATTTGCGAATAATGTGCGCCCGCTTGTCAACCCACAGCTTAATTATGGTATCGTTGTTTTGCGTCAGGCGAAGAACCTCACAGAGATGTGCGCCAACTGAATCCGATTGCTCCAGTTCTACTGATTTGATGTTGTCCATGAGATACGCATCAGGATTGTCCAGCATAATGAGCGCAGGGACGGTGCAGCGGATTTTCGTCAGAAGACCCTCCTGGGCTTCTGCTGTGAACGTGGCAGGCACAGGAATCTTCATATATTCCTTAAGTATCTCCAGATAGGAATAGAGATGCTTCCCATCCGATACTATCTGTGCACCTGCCACTGGATTCTTGTTGACAAAAGCCACCTTGTTTGGCCGTTCAAACGCAAACATGATACTTTGCGGCTTCTGCATGCGATCGGAAAGCTGCACTTCGATCTGGGCTTGATAGGAGCGGAGTGCGCGGTAGCGTTTCAGCACTGAATCGAGGATTGCGCGGGCCTGGTCGTGCTGCTTGGGAGCCTGCGCACCGGGGCCGCATGAGAGCATTGCAAATGCAAGGAGGATGACAGGAACCGTAGCAGTGTAGCAGCGTCGCATCATATTTGATTCAATTCCAGAAGACATGTTTTGTCCACGACTCTCGAATCATCGCAGGCTCTTCTCAAGGCGTGACAGCTGCTAATTCAGAGATCTGTGCGTCCATCTGCAGCTGAAATTTTTGATAACAGATACCCTTATTCTGATTTAAGTGTCAATACTTTGTATGCGTGGTGTCCTAATCTAATTTGTTGTGTTCTGTTTGTTTTTTGCAGGGCTGTTATATTTAGCGCCCTTGCTAATACTTTTGCCTGGCCAAAATGCTGTAGGGGCGAGGTCTCCTCGCCCATGGGCGGGCTAACCCCGCCCCTACCTCCTGACTACATAGATTATCTGTTATTGGCTTTAGATTCGATATAAATCTCTGTGGCATTCTTCAATCAAAGCAGGACACAAGGTTTGTATGAGGTCTTGGAGAAAAAGGGGAGGATCTATCAGCATGTGCAAAACCTTGACTTTTCCAGGGACATGAGGCAATAGGATAAACTTTGTTAGACGTAAGAGAGGGTGGTTCTTGGAGGGAGAATTCAATGTGAGTGAAAAGCCGCGGGCAAGGGAAAATCTGCAGACGTTCGAGACGATTGTCCGCGTGACTTACAGTGACACGGATCAGATGGGCATGGTCTATTATGCAAATTATCTGATCTGGTTCGAGATTGGCCGCACCGAATTCCTGCGGCAGTATGGGTTGACATACAAGTCGTTAGAGACGCGGGGCGTGTTTTTGCCGGTCGCACGATGTGTATGTGAGTATAAATCGCCAGCAAAGTATGATGATCTAATCCGGATCGTGACAACGATTGCCCAAATGACCAGAGCCAGCATCACCTTTTCTTACAAGTTGTTGCGTGAGGGAAGCGGAGAAATAATCGCTCTGGGAGAGACGAAACACGTCTGTATTGGTCGCGACGGAAAGATTCTAAAGTCGGGCCTCTCAGGTTTGCCGTTTAAAGCACCTGGGACAAATGGGCAATAGCAATGGTGGCGTGGGCAATCAGCAAATCATCTAGCACCATGCAACCAGATCCGCAGATAAGAGGTAGGAAGATTTTAGATCGTATACAATAATATGGTGCGGGAGAATACAGTGTCTGACGTGGAGAAGCGAGCTTATTTGATCGAATGGCTGGTGTTTGCTCTTCTATTTACACTCCTGGTGGGATTCTTGCTGTGCCGCAAGAATTTCACGGCGCTTGTTGCCTATCTAGAGAAGAGCACACCAGTCAAGTTGGTTCTACACAGAGATGTCACTGGTGAGCACCTGGCGCCTCTGGTTACTGCGTTAGAGCGGACGCCAGGGGTGGCTGGCGTTGATGTGATCAGTAGCGCGACGTTACAGAATGTTATGCAGCAGCAGGAGCCATGGGTTCAGGAACTTGATACAGTCTTGCCTGGTACGTATCCGGTAAGCATCAATGTAGCGATTGACGGCAGCCTGCGAGACCGTAGGGCTTTTGCTTCGGCACTTGTGGGCATCGCGCAGTTGGATGGTGTGGAGACGTTGATGTATGAGGAAAAAGGTTTTGACAAATCCAGGGAGTTTGTGCGATTCGTGTATCAGTTATTTCGCAGCGTATTGGTATTAGTATTTTTATCTGTCGGCATTCTCTATTGCGCGACGCGTGCGCTCGGGGTTCGTGGTCAATACGACAAGAGTGGCGAAGGTGGCAGCTGGGTTGAGGAGAACCCGGCGCATTTTACGTCCAGAACGATTATTTCAGGCATTGCTGCAGGCGTGACGGCAGGGATGTTTAGTCTTATTTTTCTGTGGTGGTGTATAGAGACCGCCAATCTGGTGCTTCAATATCGGCTGGTATTTTTCACACTAGGAGAGATTAGTGTGTTTTTGTTTTCGGCGATGGCACTGCGCGTTGGGCTGGATGTCTTAACAGGCGGGTGGCAAAGGACGCGGAAGTAGATATAATGTCGCAAATACGGAGCTGTAAGGTGAGTGGCTGGTGGAGACGATTGGTTTGGAATGTGTTAATCGGCTGGTTGGTAGGAATAGTATTAGCGGGCTGCCTGGTGAACTCCACACTGGTGGCGCAAGAGGAAAAGACTCGGGCCGGTGATTTAAAGAAGATAGAATATTCGGAAGAGACTTTGGAAGAGACGCAATCAGTGTTGAATCAGCTTGAGACCAATATCGATGCGTTACAGCAGGAGAGCAAGCAGCTCGATCAAAAGGCGCGTCAGAAGCGAAGCGAGATAAAGCAGGTAGAACGCTCGCTCAACCAGCAATCCCGGCTCTGCCGAATTTATGATTACAAGTTGCACAATACAGAACTAGAAGTAGGGCAAGTGCATGAAGATCTGGCGCGGCTGAATCAGGGGATTGCCAAGCAGCAGACGCAGTTGCAGCTCGAGCTGCAGCAGCTTGAGTTGCTTGGACTACAAAGAGCGCCGCATCGTCTCCTTGTGCGAGGGGCGAATGCAGTAGATGAGTATTTTGTGGCCAAGACGACAGCGCGGCATGGGCTGGAAAAGTTAAGACAACAGCTAGCGGATCAGGCCATGCTGCGAGATCTGTTGGAGGAAATCGGGACATCGCATCAACAGACAGAGATAGTGAGTCAGCAGTCGCAGGAGGAGCGCCAAAGCACAGAGAAGCAGATGGAAAATGAATTGCAGTATCTCGAATCGCTCATGCGTACCAAGAGCGAGACACAGGAAAAGATGGCTGCTCTCCAAGAGCGGCAGCGGCGTGTGGCGCAGATCATTCGCTTATTGATGCGACAGAAAAGTGCACGCGAGCAGGCGGAAGCAGCATCCCAGCTCCTTTTCAGAGAAGACGGCACGTTGCCATGGCCTTGCACCATGCCTCTCGTGCGGGGATTTTCAAAGGATACAACAGACGAAGCGAGCTACAATCCCGGGGTTGATCTGGCATTGCCCCAGGGTTCGGAAATCCGGGTTGTTGCACCGGGTGAGGTGCTCTACGCGAAGGTGTTTAAAGGCTACGATAATTTGGTAATCGTTGATCACGGCGGCGGGATGTGTAGTCTCTATGCGTTTCTTGATAAGATACTGGTCACGCAAGGCGAGAGGGTTGAAAAGGATGCCGTGGTCGGGTTATCCGGGTTGCTCGAAGGGAATTGGGGCCCGGGTGTGCATTTTGAACTTCGCAAAGACGGCGAGGCGATTGATCCTCGCGTGTGGTTTGAGGCAGCTTCTGGCCAAGCAGGCGCTGGGGCGAGCGGGAAATAGAGGCGGGGTCGGTCAACCAGAGTTAGGCACGCTTCTTGTCCGCCGTCAGACGTCTGGCTCTGGTTTTTTAGCGTGACAATGCGGCAATATCATTACGTTGCCAGCAAATTCAGTATGGAATGAGGAGTGCACATGTCTGGAGCAAATTTTTCAAAGCACCCAATTGAGAAACGCCTTCTGATTCTCAGTCTGCTGGTGCTTCTCTGTGCAGTCGCCTTGATGGGCCAGGTGGCCAGCAAGGTCAAGACGGAAGAGCAGGACGAAGAGTTCTACCGGTTTGTGGATCTCTTTGCCGAGGTCTATAAAGACATCCAGAGCAAATATGTAAGGGAGGTTGACTCGGAGAAGCTCTTTGAGGGAGTCCTGAACGGGATGTTCCTTACTCTGGATCCTCATAGCCAGTACATGGGGCCTGATGCCCTGACGGAGCTTGAGAAGGATACAGAAGGGCAATTTTCCGGTATCGGGATACATATTACGCTCAAGAATAAGATCTTGACCGTAGTGGCGCCGATTCCGGGCTCGCCGGCAGCGCAGTTGGGCCTCCAGCCCTGGGATCGCATCATCGAGATTGAAGGGAAGTCTACGGAAGGCATTACGCTGATTGAGGCAGTAAAGAAACTGACAGGGCCACCCGGCACCACAGTGACCATTACTGTATATCGCGCAGCTGAACCCAAGCCGCTCCATTTTACTCTTACGCGCGAGACCATCAAAATCCGAAGCATTTATTCAAAGATCTTTGACGATGTTGTAGGCTATACACGGATAGCCAAATTCAGTGAGCAGACGGCGAGAGATCTCGAGCATGCAATCCTCGAACAGGTTGAAAAAGGCGTCAAGGGTCTTATCATTGACATCCGATTTAACACCGGCGGATTGTTGCAGCAGGCAATTGAGGTGGCTGACCTGTTTGTGTCAGAGGGCGAGGTGATTGTCTCGACTCGCGGGCGTATTCCAAGCCAGACTCGCGAATACCGAGCGGACCGCGACCCAATCACGCATATTCCCATGGTTGTGCTCATCAATCAGTTCAGTGCCAGCGCCTCGGAAATCGTTGCGGGCGCAATCAAGGATCATCGCCTGGGGATTCTGGTCGGGCCGAAAGGCGAGAAGACTTTTGGCAAAGGCTCGGTTCAGACCATTGAAGAACTCCATCATTCGCTTTCCAAGGATGAGCACGGCAACTATCGGCGCAGTGCCATTCGCCTGACCACCGCTGAATATTACACGCCAAATGGAGACAAAATTCATGGAGAAGGTATTAAGCCCGATTGGGAGGTCGAGCTGCCAGAAGGCCACGAGCTGGCACTGTCGCGCCATGGACTCCTCGGTGAGCCGGATGTGCGTGAACCGGAGCATAAGGAGAAGAGCCAAATAGAGGAACCGCCACAGGAGGAAGAGCTACAGGAGCCGCAAGGGGAATCGAAGAATGTTGATACAATAACAACACCTTCAGTTGAGGAACCGGGGCCCGAGGAGAGACCCACGGAATTCTATCTGCCTGAGCAACTGCCGAGGCCCGAGGGGATATCCCCACAATTGTATCTGCCAGAGCGACAAGAGTGGGTGAAAGAGGGCGAAGCTAAGGAGGAGAAATTTGTTGATGTCCAGCTTGAGGAGGCGATCAAAATTATAAAGGCTCACATTGCGATGGGATCGCTTGGCGCAGCGAGTAAGTAGCATACGTGTCCAGCAGCTGGGCATGGCGAGCCGGGCGGTTGCCGTCTGGCAGTCGAAAAGACAACGTCGGGAAGAGCAAGTGCTGATTAATAGAACGAGGCGGATTCCCGACGTTTTCTATTGTGGGCGAAAAGATACAGGATTAGCAGGATGATAACAGGGGGAGCGCTGTTTTTTCACGGCTATGTACTGGGGCTCATGGCAGCTGCGCCGATCGGGCCGGTTAATGTAGAGATGATTCGGCGGGGATTGCGTGTGGGGTTTTGGGCGCCGTTTTGCATAGGGATGGGCGCAGTGACTGCGGACTTTTTTTATGTAACGCTGGCGTCGTTTGGATTTTCATCGTTCTCGCACATTGCAGTGGTCCGAGGGAGCCTGATGCTTCTGGGTGCAGCCCTGCTGAGCTTCCTGGGGATCTCAGCAATGCGTGAGGCGAGGCATGCGGTATCGCTGTCCGAGAACCCGGGACAAAAGCCGGTTGGCAAGGTTAAGTATTACGTGCTGGGGCTACTACTGTGTCTGGCCAATCCAATGACTATTGCCTACTGGCTGGTAGTGAGTGCCGCTTTTCTGCCCGGCGGAGAGGAACTGTGGCGTACCTATACAGTTTTAGTGATCAGCGTGTCAGCGGGATGTATATCGTGGGTAGTCTTTATTTCAACGGTGCTGCACGCATCGCGGCGTCACGTGAGTTCCAGGCTTTTTCAGTACGTCAACCTGGTGAGCGGGGTTTTGCTGGTTGGCTACGGTCTCTTTTTTGTGGCAAAGTTTATCCGCCTTATCTGGTAAGCAGGGCAGGATAGAGGCGAAGGCGCGCCAGTTGCGCAGGTCTTAGGCGGGCAGTGTCGAGGCGGTAAAGTCTATGGCGTTGCGCGTGGGAGACATGGGCTCTTTTAGCGCAAGGTTTGAGAATGCCAATCTTGTGCAAGGCGCGGGCAAATCGCTGAGGTTGAAGTGGCTCGCCCATGATGGTTTCAAATGATTTTCGAACCGTACTGACGGTGAACTGCTGCGGCAGAAAAGGGAAGACGAACGGGTAACGTTCGATGCGGTGGCGAAGATACGCGAGGGTACGTTTGAGAATCATGCGATGGTCGAACGCCAGTGGTGGAAGATTGAAAAGGGAAAACCAGCCAACGCCCTTTGCGTCGTCACCAGCATGGGGACGAACCTTGTCCGGCTGAACAATGCCTAGATAGACTATAGAAATCACGCGGGTACGCGGGTCGCGCCGGGGATCGCCCGCAACGAAGAATTGATCAAGATTGCGCGGGCTCAGTTTGACCCCGGTTTCTTCGGCGAGTTCGCGTACCGTGGCTTCTTTCAACGGTTCCCACAAATCAATAAACCCTCCGGGAATGGCCCAGTGGTCTTTAAACGGGGGATTCTTGCGCACAATCAGGAGCACCTTGAGATCGTTTTCCTTGAGTGTAAGAACCACTGCGTCAACCGTGACCGCCGGCCGCTCGTAGTGCACGGAAGTCTGTTTGCTTCGCTTTGCCCGCTCTTTGTGCTTTGCCCGTGTCATCCAGAGCTCCTGTGGTACGCCTTTCCACCAAGCGATATGAGTTGCCCGCTCCAGGCGGCCTTACCTGATTTTGCCTTCCTGTACAGCATACACCAGTGGACTACGCTCGTTTTCCCAAGCACCACCAGATTATCTAATTGTAATATAGGGTGGCACGGGCATCTTGCCCGTGATAACTTTGGTAAGTTTCCCAGACCAGAGCCGTCGCTACTAGATCCCTTTTGCAATGGGCATTCGCCAGCCGTAGCCGAACGCCTTACTGGTGACTTTCAGTCCGGGTGGCGCTTGCTGGCGCTTGTATTCATTGCTGTCAATGCGTTTAATAATATTTTCAATGAAGCTCCGCTCGAATCCCATCGCCACGATATCCTCCACTCCCTTGCGATCCTCAACATACGCTTTGATGATCGGATCGAGAATCGGGTAAGGTGGCAGCGAGTCTTCGTCCTTCTGATTTTTGCGCAGTTCAGCTGAAGGTGGTCGGCTGAGCACAGAGGCGGGGATGATCTCGCGGTCGCGGTTCACGTAAGTGGCAAGCTCATAGACTGTGGTTTTCGGCACATCCGAGATGACGGCAAGGCCTCCAACCATGTCGCCGTACAGCGTGCAATAGCCCATAGCGAGTTCCGACTTATTCCCGGTACTCAAGACGAGGTAGCCGAATTTGTTCGACAGGGCCATAAGGATATTGCCACGAATGCGTGCCTGGATGTTCTCTTCCGTGACGTCAAAAGGTTTGTCCTTAAAGTGTTCGGTCAGGGACTCGAGGTAGCTGGTAAAGATAGGCTCAATGGGGATAACGCAGTATTCGATGCCAAGGCGGCTTGCCAGCTCAGCAGCATCCTTGGTGCTGACATCTGAGGTGAAACGAGACGGCATGAAAGTGCCAACGACATTCTCGCGTCCCAGGGCCTCCACGGCGAGCAGTGCTACCAGTGAGGAGTCTATGCCTCCGCTTAGCCCGATAACCACACGCCTGAACCCGCATTTCCTCACGTAGTCACGCAAACCGAGGCACAGGGCCTGGTAGAGACGCTCCATGCCTCCTGCCGTGGTTGGATGATGCTCGCCGGTTGTCTGATCCGTATCGTAGAGGAGCAGGTCTTCCTGAAAATCTCGTCCCTGAGCAACGATCTCTCCCTGGCGATTGAAGACATTGCTCCAACCGTCGAATATCAGGCTGTCGTTTCCGCCCACGAGATTCGTATGCACCAGTGGGACTTGGTGACGGCGCGCAATCTGGCTGAACATGTCGTGCTTGATCTGGCGCTTGCCAAGGGTAAACGGCGAGGCGGAAATGTTGATTATGAGATCCACTCCCTGTTCGGTCAGCTCCAGAATCGGGTCGCGTTTGTACAGTCGGCGGCCCCAATGGAGCTGATTATTCCAGATGTCTTCACAAATGCTAATGCCGAGTCTTTTGCCGCGGAAGCGAGCTGGGGTAACAGAGGGGGCCGGATCGAAGTAACGCGCTTCGTCGAACACGTCGTAGGTAGGCAGGAGAGATTTATGATGCACGGAGGAGATGGATTTATCGCAAAGCAGAGCTGCGCTGTTGAAGGTGCCTTTCCCCTCGGCAGTTTGATTCGGTGCGAGGTAGCCGACGATGGCCCCGATTCCTTCTGTCTCTTGTGTTATGGCCTCGAGCTGGTGCACATTCCTTTCAACGAACCACTTTTTCTCAACCAGATCTTTAGGAGGATAACCTGTCAGGGTGAGCTCGGGGAAGACGACGAGGTCAATATTCTGCGCCCTGGCTTTACGGATGGTCTCAATAATGATGCGCGTATTGTGCTCTAGCGCGCCGACGATAGTATTAATCTGTGCGAGGAGAATTTTCATGCTGTTGCCCCTCCCGGTTTGCCAGTTGTTTTGCGCTGGCTGGCCGAGCGTTCTAAGTGCTCTGATTCATAATTATGGTGACATATTTTAATCCGGATGCACAATAGACTCTTCACTTCGTTCAGAGTGACAGGAAGGGTCATTCTGAGGCGCAGCCAAAGAATCTCACCCAGGAAACTTGCGTCGCCGTAGTTACGAAAATATGTACTAAGCGATGATCTGGTATCTAATTCAAGATTGTATAGTAAAAATTTCGGATTTTCGGGGTGAATCCGAGCTCGCAGATCAGGCGTTCGATCTCAGCTCTCTCCATGCGGAAGCAGACACCAGCTGCCCGCACAACGTTTTCTTCAATCATGGTGCTGCCGAAGTCATTGCCGCCAAAAAGGAGCGCAATCTGGGCAATCTTCGCCCCCTGCGTGACCCATGAAACTTGCAGATTGGCAATGTTGTCCAGGTATAGGCGCGAAATCGCCAGCGTTTTAAGATATTCTACACCACCCACCTGCTTGAGTGCAAGCGCTGTGTTCGTCGGCTGAAACGTCCAGGGGATAAATGCCGTGAAGCCGCCTGTTTCGTCCTGCAATGCTCGAATCTGTTCGAGATGTTCGACGCGTTCTTCGAGAGTTTCGATGTGGCCGAACATCATGGTGGCTGTTGTGCGCAGACCAAGGCGGTGTGCCGTGCGCATGACTTCCAGCCATTCGTCTTTCGTACACTTTCTCGGGCTCAACTGTTCGCGGCACCGCTGGCTCAGAATCTCTGCCCCACCGCCAGGAATGCTATCCAGGCCTGCATGGTGGAGTCGTGCGATTACTCTCTCAAGTGAAAGCGTATTCTGCTTCGCGAAATGCACAATTTCCGGTGGCGAGAAGGCGTGGATATGAATCGGGAAATTGGCTTTAATGAATTGGAGCATCTCTTCGTAGAATTCTAGAGGCAGCTCGGGATGCAAACCGCCTTGCATCAAGATTTGCGTTCCACCCAGCGCGACTGTCTCTTCAATCTTCCCGTGCAATGTGTCGAAGGAAAGAACGTATGCCTCCGGGTCTTCGAGCTTGCGATAGAAGGCGCAGAAGGCGCAGCCTGAGATGCAGACGTTTGTATAATTTATGTTGCGGTCAACGATGTAGGTGATCAGAGGCTCGGGATGGAGACGGGTATTGACAGCGTGGGCAGCGCGGCCAAGGCGAACCAGATCCGTAGAGCGAAAAAGTAGCACGGCCTCCTCAGATGAAAGTCGTGCACCTTCCAGAACGTTATCCAGAATCTTATTGAGCTGAGAAGCGGAGGCTGTTGGTTCGGTTATTTTCATGCCTGCTACGTATTACCTGTTAAAATTAGTTTTAAGAATTTTTATTGCCCCGTTGAAAATCTACATATACCTGCATGACAATGGGCAACGCCCTGGGACAATGAAATTCTCCCCCATTACACCAGCCCTGTAAGGGTTCACCCTGAAGGATTCACCCTGAAGGGCGAAACATATCGAAGATGCGCCTCAGGCGTGTTGGAATTCGTGCACCTGGAGGTTTTCAACAGAGAAAATTTTTATCTGCGTTCATCTGTGTTCATCTGTGGTTTCGATATATTAGTTACTGTTGCAACCGCAGATGCACGCAAATTTTGTAGGGGCACGCCTAGGCGCGCCCCTACTCCATTCGTTGCACAATTATTTATGAAGAATCTTGTTTACAAAATCCATGGGCCTGGCCGGAGATGGTTGTTGATTTCACAACGGGATTATACAGGGTGTCGCGTTCAACAGGGGTGCGGCCGGCTTCAATGATGAGCGCGGTCATTTCATCAACCGACAGAGCCTGCGGCGTTTCAGCACCGGCAGCGTGCGTGATTCGCTCTTGCACCACTGTCCCATCGAGATCGTCAACGCCGAATACGAGCGAGACCTGGGACAGTTTCAGACCCAGCATGATCCAGAACGCCTTGAGGTGTGGGAAATTGTCGAGCATCAAGCGCGAAACAGCAAGTGTTTTAAGATCAAGGTAGCCTGTGGTTAGTGGTAAATCGGCAAATTCAGTGTGCTGCGGATGAAATGCCAGAGGAACGAATGCCATGAAGCCATTCGTGCGATCTTGCAGCTCCCGCAATCGAATAAGATGGTCTATTCGCTCCTCAATCGTCTCCTTATGACCGTATAGCATAGTGGCGTTTGAGCGAATGCCCATCTCGTGAGCGGTCTGCATGACCTCGAGCCACTGGTCAGGGGGAAGTTTGCGCGGACAGATTTCGCGCCGCACACGATCCGCAAAAATCTCAGCGCCACCGCCCGGAATTGAGCCCTGCCCGGCCTGGCGCAGCTGCTCGAGTGTATCTTTCAGCGACAGTCCGCTCCGCTTCGCCATGTGGGCAATCTCAACTGCAGTGAATGCCTGCAGATGCACGTGTGGATAGAGACGCTTTAGTGCGGCGAGCATCTCGAGGTAATATTCAAAGTCAAGCGTGGGATGGAGTCCACCAACAATATGGATTTCGGTTGCGCCGCGAGGCAGGGCCGTGAGTGCGCGCTCGACAATCTGATCAACAGTCATGGTGTATGCGTCGGGATCGTCTGGATTTTTTCCGAAGGCGCAGAATCTGCAGCGGTTTACGCAGATGTTGGAATAATTAATGTGGAGATTGACAATGTAGTAGGCGGCGTTGCCATTTAGCGCTTCGCGTTTGCGATTAGCCAGCGCGCCGATGGCTAGCAGATCGGGCGATTGGTAAAGCGTAATACCGTCATCAGCACTAAGGCGTTTGTTTTCCTCCACTTTTCTCTGGATGCGCTGTAACTCTGGTGATAGGTTGATCATTATAACTCCAGATAAAAAACTAAGGTGCAGCACCCTTCAGTGACGGATAACACTCCGGGGAGTTTAACCCGGATTTTACGTTAGAGAAGAATTTCTTCTCTTTTAAATTCAGAACACAGTTTTTAATTTTTTTTTGACATGATTTACAAGATTTACAGGATTTTTTACATTATTTTCATCGTGTCTAATGATTTTTGTCATTCTTTTTGTACTTCTTTTCAATTTTTTCGACATGATTTACAAGATTAACAGGATTCTTTATATTTTTTTATCTTGTTAATCCTGTTCATCCTGTCTAATAATTTTTGTCATTTTTTTTGTACTTCTTTTCAATTTTTTCGACATGATTTACAAGATTAACAGGATTTTTACATTATTTTTTATCCTGTTCATCCTATTATCCTGTTTGTGCTTTTTCTTAATTTCTTGGACAGGATTTGCAGGATCAATGCGTGCATGCGCCGCACGCGTGTGAGAAAGTGAAACTGTAGGGGCGACCCGGTGGGTCGCCCTACTCCTCTGATAATGAGCGAAGGTCAGCGGATCCTAGAGCTTTTCAAACTGATCCTTGGGAGCGCCGCACTCCGGGCAGACCCAGTCGTTTGGGATTTTGTCAAATGGAGTTCCCGGAGCAACTCCGTTGTCTGGATCGCCTATTTCCGGATCGTAAATATATCCGCATACCAAGCATTCGTATTTATCCATGTCTGTACGCTCCTTTTTTGGGGTATGCCGAGGTCACCCCGATTTCTGGTTCGAACTGCGAACCAGACAGCGCTTTTTGAAAAATAGGGTACAGTCCACGCGCTCGTTCCTCGCTTGGGACAGTCCCCGATTTTCTACTCCTCATTTCAAATGTGATGGTGTACTAGAACTCCTGAAGCCAATTCTTGTTAATTTCGTCCTCGATAAGGCGCTGGTGCTTTATTTCCTCCTTGGCAAGAAAGTCGAACATCTTCTGCACCGATTGATCCTTCACCACCTCTGCCGCCTTTTTATACAGCGCATAGGCCTCCTTTTCTTTTTCCAGTGCGATGGTTAATGCTTCGTACGGAGTGGTATTTTCGTCAATCATAATTTTCTCCTCTAATATCTAGCGATGTGAATCACCTGCAATCACGAAGCAGATCGTAATAATTGTCAGGTGAATTTAATTGTTAGGGGCTTCTTATTTACTCGGTTGCTCCGTGCTTTCGCAGAAGTTTAGAGAACTCTTCTGTTCGTGAGCACTGTAGTGGAGTACGGCCATTGCATCGAGCGGTGATATCAGCACCATGAGCCAGCAGAAGCGCGGCTACGTCTGTGTGCCCGCCATAGGCCGCGGAGTGCAGTGGCATCCGGTCGTAGGAGGCCTTGGCGTTGACGTTAGCGCCTCTGGACAGAAGAAATTTGGCCATCTCAGTCTGACCAGAGGAGGCTGCACAATGCAGAGCTGTCATATCGTCTGTGCCCTTCATGTTAACATCGGCTCCGCGATCCAGAAGGAGTTCGACTATCTCTTTGTGGCTGTTCATCACAGCCCATTGCAACGGTGTTCCGCAACCTGTGCCTTTCTCAGTAACGTCAGCGCCGTGATCCAGCAGGAATTCGACCACTTCTTTGTGACCGTTCCCTGCCGCTTGGTGAAGTGCTATTTCTCCGTCCGCTGACCGTTCATTTACATCAACACCACGATCCAGGCACTTCTTAACCTTGGACAGATTGCCATCCCTCGCGGCAGTGCGTATGTTCTGGCAACCCATCATGGGTGGCTGAGCCAGTACAAACAGAAAGAAGTATATCGCCGTCTTCGTCATGATTCTTTCTTTTCTTAGTGACTGCCCTAACAGTGTCAATACATGGCAAATTTTGTTTGATATCACCCTTATAGCACGCAATTTTTCAATATAAATATGGAAAGCTTAGAGCCGAATTTTGCATCTTCAATAAATATACAATGATAGTATGGGATTCTATAAGATTACATTATCAAAAGCAAGAATTTATGTCTGAGCGGCACGCCTATGGCGCGTCCGCTGGAGCGCCTTGTTCGGCATTATGCTCCTTTTTCAAGCTCTCATTCAGTTCTCACAATGTCTTTCGATTCCTGTCTCCTAGCCTGAAAAGGCCGGACTATTAACAATTTAACATTTTCAAGCTAATATTCAAAAGAAGAATCCGCTCTATAAACCGGCTTATCTATTCTCTTGATTAAGGATTGCCACAGAGTCACAGAGATTTTTTGTGTCTTTGTGCCCTTCAGGGTGAACCTTCAGGGTGAACCCTTGGTGGTGATCATTCAAAGATAACCACGAAGACACGAAGGCACGAAGATTTTTATGTCTTTGTGTCTCGGTGCCTCGGTGGCGTTTACGTTAAAGGTATAATTTGGGCCATAAGAAGCTTTTTTAGAGTGCACCGAAAGAATTTACGCTTTCATCATTTGTTCTTTAATTCTCTCTGGAGTCATGGGTAGTTGGAACAATCTTACAGCGATGGCATCGTAAATGGCATTAGCAATCACACCGCCCATGGTAATAATGGTTGGTTCGCCTCCTCCTTGTGCAGGAGAGTTTTTGTCGTCAATTAATACAGTTTCAATTTTTGGCAACCATGTAAAACGGGGAATTTTGTAGGTGCCAAAATTGAGATCCAGGATCTTTCCACCTTTAAAGTGAATTTCCTCTGTCAGGGCGTAACCCAGTCCCATGGTAATACAGCCTTCCATTTGAAGTCTGGCCCCTTCCGGATTAATCACCAGGCCCATATCCTGCGCGCAAACAACTCGTTTAACCTGGACGCGCCCTGATTTCTTATCTACTTCGACCTCAGCCATTGTGGCAACATACGTGCCGGAATCGATTCCGCAGGCGATTCCATAGCCGCGACCGCTGGGTGCTTTTGAGGAAGTCCAGCCGAATTTTTCAGCGGCCGCCTTGAGGACCCTCAACATTTTCTGATCTGTTAAATTTTTCAGTCGAAATTCCAGCGGGTCGATACCGGCTTTTTCTGCCATGATATCTATATGAGATTCCCTGGCGAAGGTATTGGTATTGTTGCCTGGTGCACGCCAGGGGCCGGTCGCGAAAGGATGAGTACCAGGTGTGCCACCCCACCCTGAGCCATAAACAACGGTGCGATGATGAGGGATGTTATAAAACTGTTCAGCTCCCCTTGAACCGGCAAAATAGACGTGATAATCCCAGAGTGCAAGTTTCCCGGACTCCGTCACTCCCGACTTGATTTTCACAACGGCAGCGGGTCGAAATGGATCGTAAATAAACTCCTCCTTACGGCTCCAGGCCACCTGAACAGGTTTTCCCGTCAGTTTTGCCAATCGGGCGGCTTCAACGCCTTGCTGATTGTAATTTTTCCCGCCAAAACCGCCCCCGACAAATGGTGTGATGACGTGAACATTCTCGGCAGAAAACCCGAGTGTATTTGTAATTGCACTTTGAAGACCGAACGGTGATTGCGTAGATGCCCAAACAGTAATTTTATTTCCATCAATTTTTGCCACCGCGGTATGTGGTTCTATTGGCGCGTGCGCGACATAGCTGTTCAGGTATGTTTCCTCAACAGTAATAGACGACAAGGTTTCACCGTTCTTTACATTTCCACCTTCAGCCGCAGTACTGCCTCTTGGTGCAGTGTTGAGTAAATGTTGAAAAATGGTTTTATCGTCCACTTTAGCTGGCGGCACATCATAATCAGCCTTGATTTGGGCTAAGGCGCGTTCAGCTACGTCGGGATATTTGTGGAGAACGGCGATCAAATCACCATCCTGAACAACTTGGATGCCCATAATTTTCTGAGCCAGTGTAGTATCCACTTTCTTCAATGTGGCTCCATGGGCAGGGGGTCTTAAAATGCGGGCATACAGCATCCCGGGCAATTGAACATCACCTGCATATTGAGCTTTACCAGTAACTTTTTCCAACGCATCCGTTCTTTTCACGGGTTTACCGATAACAGTAAATTCCGACGGTTTCTTCAATGGGGCTTTATTCTCCAGCCGTTTCGTGATTTTTTTGCCTTTCGTCAGCTGGGAATAGGTAACTTGATTCTGCGGTTTGCTTTTGTCAGATATGACCCCATTTTTTGCAATTAGCCGATCTTTCGGAACTTCAAGATACTCTGAAGCTAATTCCAATAGTATGCTTCTGGCTTCGGCTCCTGCGGCCCGGAGAGGAGGTCCGAAAAAGCGAGTGGTCATTGAACCAAACGTACCCCTGTCCCAGGGGCAGAGATCCGTATCACCCATAATCATGTCGACGGTTTCAAGAGACACATCGAGTTCTTCAGCCAGCATTTGCGCAAGTGAAGTGATGACTCCCTGGCCCATCTCAATCTTACCAGTGAAACATGTAACTCTGCCATCTTCACCTATTCTTAGATACGCGTTCAAATCAGCTGGAGTGGCAGAACGACCTGTGGATCTTCTTTGTTGAGCTAAAACCGATGTATCGCCCAATGCAAAAAGTACTATAATGCCGCCGGCTGTGAGTTTCAGGAATTCGCGCCGGTTAATGCGATACTGAAGTGTGTTCTCTTCAAAATCGAGTTCGCAATATTCATCTTCATTTTTCATTTTCATTCACCTCTCATTTCTTTGGCGGCAGACTGAATGGCCTGAACGATCCGATTATGTGACCCGCAGCGGCACAAGTTGCCATCCATATTCTTAATAATGTCTGAATAAGTGGGATTCGGATTTTTTTGCAGAAAACTGTAAGCCCTCAAAATCATTCCCGGTGTGCAATATCCACATTGAAGAGCATCATGTTCGATGAAAGCCTTCTGCAAGGGATGGAGACCGCCATTTTTTGCCAATCCTTCGATTGTTGTCACTTCTTTTCCTTTGACTGACTTCACAGGCAGTAGACAGGATCGAATGGCTTTATTATCCAGTAACACAGTGCAAGAGCCGCAATAGCCTTCTCCACATCCGTATTTAGCGCTGGTTAAACCAAGATCGGTGCGTAAAACCCACAGAAGCATTCGATCGCTGTCTACGGTTAGTTTTATGGGTTTCTTGTTCAGTGTGAATTGGATGGTTTCTTCCATAATGACCTCCTCCTTATATGCGCTTGTTGCGCGTTTCTCTAATCCTTACCCAGTACCATCGCTCATAGTCTGTTGTTTCACAGATAACCTTTCTTAACTCTTGTGAGTGTCGGGAACTTACACACTATCCTTTCATTTTCCAACATTCGTCATCTACATCTCCTAACGTTGGAAGTGAGCCGCTTCTTGGGGCCAAAGTTATAGCGGTGCACCCAAAGAAGTCGGTTTCCACTGATTTGTTATGTCTCGTCCTTTCCCAATTTTTTTCTCTATTCTGATTTATTGATATAATCTTGAATTTTAGAGTGTATCTCTTGATACAAAGTCTCATCAATGAAAAAATTCAAGTCACGGAATTCTTGTCTAAAATCCTTGTCAAATGACGCACTTAATGCTGCGATGATATATGTGCTTTGCTCCACATCAGAAACCCCATCATTTTGAAATGTAAATTGATTGGAAATACCGTTCTGGAATGCTTTTGCCAGTTTCTTCAGCTTTTCCCAGCCATATGCCTCCCCATAGACAATCATTTTATAATCCAATGCCTGACTGGTTAAAACCTCCTTGATATCGAAATTTTTACCTTGTGATATGTAATATTCGTACTGGCCTTTTTGATACCTTCTCCCATTAGCAAAATCGAAGTCTAAGCTTTTTCGGGTATTCTCCTCTATCCCAAACTCTTCCAATTTAGCCAATATATGATGATAGGTATAGAATGCACTTAAAACCGCCAGGCTCTCTTGTAAAAAGGGATAAGGAAAAGCTAAGGTGCCATAAAATCCACTCGTTCCTCCAAAAAAATTATGTCCTTGCTCGTGTGCCATGACTTCCCACCTTGGGTGGCCAGAATTTTGCTCCGGGAACGCAGAAACTCCAAGTTTAAGTCCATTCGGTGTTGTCGATCCATACGCAGAAAACTCGTATTCTATTTTTGCGAAATTATATGGTGCGATTCCATTATGCATCTCTTTTAGACTTAAGTATTGGGCATCAGTCACTCTTACTATCTGTTCTTTAGAAACGATTGATTTATCAAAAAACTCTTTGGGGAAGTTATAAAAACCAGAATATGTTCCTTCTATAGCAATTTTCTCATCACCCACTTCTTTCTCTTCCCGAGGTGACAGGTTAGTGCCTTCTTTTTCTACACGTTCATTGTTTGAGCATCCAAGTCCGCAAATCAAGAAGCTAAATAGAGTGATGATGCAGAAATATTTCATCTCGTTACTCCTGATGTTATTTTTTATGTCCGTATTTCTCAAAGACATAACGATAGAGCTCAGCGTCGCGCCTTTGGCTCTTCATAAAAATTGTGCAACGAATGGGGTAAGGGCGCGCCTAGGCGTGCCCCTACAAAATCCGCGTGTATCCGCGTGCATCTGCGGTTACAATAATAAATATTTAAACCACAGATAAACGCAGATGAACGCAAATGAACACAGATAAATACATATGGCCTTGTGCCTGCCCTTGTATTTTTCTTCGTGATCTTCGTGGTAATTAGTTTAAATTCACCTTCTACCACGAAGCGCACGAAGATATAGGTGAGCAACCCGCCGCGGCGTGTCCCCCTACGAACACAGATAAATAGTCACTATTTTTTGTGTTGTTATCCTTAGCTATGGGGCACAAAAGTTATGATGAGCTACAAATTTAAATTTCGCGTCATTTGCTCCTTGAGCTAAAATGCCAGGCCATTTGACAACGAGCAATTTTATTCAGCTGTGTCTCTTGCGTTTATCCATTCTATTCTAATGTCACTGTGCTATTGTATTATTACATGACAGACACAGCGGGAGAAATCAATTGGAAAGTGCGCTATTCCATGATCCGTCAACCTTGCTTCGTTATGTTGGGATTAATGCCGACGCTAGTTCATTTGCCCGCTCGTAGGGGCGGGGTTTCCCCGCCCAGGGGCGAGGCGACCTCGCCTCTACTGGCCCCGTCTCCATCGCCCATGGCATAATTCATTCACCATTGACCCCTCTGCTCGTTATCTGGCTCGCTGTCGTTGTCCTTACCAGTACAACGCTAGCCACTGCTCTTTATGGTGCTTCCGTGTCCTTTAATAACAGGTTGACGAATTAAGTGCACTATGGAGCGGGGATGTTGTGAAAAATGCTTCGAGCCATGCCAACGATAATGAGAAGACATTTTTCTGAGGTGAGAATATTCAGGATGATCATTCCAATGCCTGAAAAGCGAAGGAAAGGAATAATACAGACAAGAAAAGCCGCCCATGACTGGTTCATGGGAAAAAGCTGGAAAAGGACATGGCAGAGCTGTTCGGGAAGGCGAACAAAAAAAATGGTAGCGGTGGAGGGACTTGAACCCCCGACACTGCGGATATGAGCCGCATGCTCTAACCAACTGAGCTACACCGCCACAGAAATTGAAAAGGCGATTGATGAACAGGATTTCGGGCCCATTCATCAATCACCGTAAGTTGGTAGCGGGGGACGGATTCGAACCGACGACCTTTGGGTTATGAGCCCAACGAGCTACCAACTGCTCCACCCCGCGTTAATTCCTTCAGGACTTGTCCCGAGGGGCTCGCCCCGAGGGATAAATCCTTTTTTCAGAGAGCTTTTCGTGTGAAAAGACAATTATATATTCACAAAGCCGGGCATCCCTTGTCAAGTCCTTTGTTGCCCTGTCCGATGCGAAATGCTGGCTCTTTGTCAAATCGGTTCCCATTCCTGGATGAAGGATAATCCCCACGCACAAGGCGCATTTTCAACCTCACCTCGCCTGAGGCGGGTAAACCTTGCTCCTCTCCCCTCGGGGGAGAGGGATGGGGTGAGGGGGCTACCGGAATAGCATGAATATGACATTACCATTACAAGGCCAGAAGCATTGATTGCCTTCAGACTCAACCATTATTTTGCCAACCTGCCAGCATCAGGTGGGTTAGGGCAACGTTGGTAAAGGAAGAGTCTCAACTGTCGCTCGATCAAGTATAAGGCTGCCATCGGGTGCGTCTTCCGATGAAAAGTTGAGCATGTCGAAGGAGACGAGCAAATTTTCTCCAAGGCAACTAGGCGGGGGCAAGAAGTAGAGCCGGTCGTATGTCGTGTTTGTGGTACCGGGCGAATTTGCTCCGTCGCCTGCACTTGTAATGCCGAACATGTGCGAGGCTTGAAAGTTACCGGTGTTGAACCGCAGCCGCATCTCCGGAACCTGTGCCGGGTTGGTCACGTCTGTGCGCACCTCAAATGTCCCGCGATAAAGTTTGTCCGCCTCGATTGTGATATCCGCCGGCGTGTTCACCCAGTAGGCAAAAGTATTTGTGTTCGTGAGTGCGCGGAGCTCAAGCGCACCCGCAGCATGGATATATTGAGGCGCACTGAAAAATATTGGCGCGCCGCCGGTTGTCCAGCCCGGGCGACCCATTTCATAACAAGGCTAGAAACGCTTCTGCGCCGCTGTCTGAACCGTCAGAATCCGCGACGGGAAAAGAGAAATTCCTAAGCGCTCCCCATATTTGTCCTTTTGTCCTCAATCCGGCGATCATCAGGGTGTGTGTCAATAGCCGAAAATGGCACTCACTTTCGCTGGGATTGGTTACGAGCTATTCATAAAGTTGCCAGAGGTTTCCGCGAGCTGTTGTCAACCCGTCCCGGATTTTCGCAACGAATGCGTCCCGGTCGCCGTTATAGGTCGTATCGAAGCCGCCTGAGACCCAGCCGCTGGACTCGGTCCTGCCGGTTACCACGATATTGCCCGAGCCGTCCACCGTGATGCCATAGCCATAGTCGTAATAACTCCCGCCAAGGTAGCTTGACCAGACGTGCGCACCTTGTGGGCTAAGTTTCGCCACGAAGGCATCGTAAAAGCCGTTATGGGTCGTATCGAAGCCGCCTGAGACCCAGCCGCTGGACCAAGTCTCGCCGGTCACCACGATATTGCCCGAGCCGTCAACCGCGATGCCGTAGCCAAATTCAGAAGCATTACCGCCAAGGTAGGTGGACCATAGGTGCGCGCCTTGTGGGCTCAGCTTCGCCACGAAGACGTCCCAGCCGTCAAGCGTCGTATCGAAGCCGCCAGAGACCCAGCCGCTGGACTCTGTGAGGCCGGTCAGCACGATATTGCTCGAGCCGTCCACCGCTATGCCATAGCCATGATCCATTTCACTCCCCCCAAGGTAGGTAGACCAGAGGTGCACGCCTTGTGGGCTCACTTTCGCAACGAAGGCGTCCCAAGTGCCGCCGTTAAAGGTCGTATCGAAGCCGCCTGAGACCCAGCCGCTGGAGGAGGTCCTGCCGGACACCAGGATATTGCCGGAGCCGTCCACCGCGATGGCATCGCCCGAGTCAGAATCACTACCGCCAAGGTAGCTTGACCAATCTAATTCGGGGTCAATCACCAGTTCGCCTTCCCTGTCGTAATCGCCTGTGATCTCAAATGCGCAGGTCATTTCGTCACCAAGCACAAAGCGTCCCGGAATCTCCAGACGTCTGCGGTTGATCTCCTGATAGATGATTGGTGCGTGGTCTACAATCGGCGCCCACCCCGTGCCCGGATCCACCACGAGCGAGCCGTCGTCGCGCAGCGCAAGACCCTCGATCCCAACGTAGCGCACGCGGATCTGGCGCCAGTCGGCTCCTGGCGCGACGATGAATTCGAACTTGATGCCGGTGCGCTTGCCGGTCACGCGCAGGTCAATCCCGTCATAGAGGTTGCGGTAAACTACCGTGTCCCACGAGGGCACATTCTCGCGCCAGCGGGCCGGTTCGCCGAGGCGGTAATGGAAGACCTGATCGGAGCGGGCTTTGCCTTCGGGCACAACGCGCCGGGCGCCCTCGAAGCGCGCTGCGAACTCGAGCATGCGCCGGGGCGACTGGCTCAGGCCGGGGACAGACACTTCGTCGCTCCGCTCCTCTGGAGTCAGTCCCCGTCCTCGTGTTGCGGCTTCTGTTTCCTCGGATTCGCGCCGGAAGAGCTGGAACCGCACCCCCTCGTCGGTAAGGCCGACATTGGCGCCCTTGCTGCTCAGTGCGAACCGGATCGTCTCATCTTCCCACTGCCCCTGATTCTCGACGAACACGGCAGGGGAGTCGGCGAGTTTTTCCATCACAACCTGCGCGGATGGCACGTCGGAGGACGGTTCCTCGACCCCAGACCCCTTGACCGAAGCCGCGGTTGCAGCTCGCGAAGGTTCCGCGGCGGTCGAATCTGTCCAACCGCTTTGAATGACACAAAACAAGGCGCACACCATTGCCGCGCCTACGGCCCTTTGCATAATAGTTCTGATCATGACACATTCCTCCTGTTGCGAATGTTGGTTCTTATAAAATGAGTCCGCTCTAAAACGTCGGTTGTCTCTTCCTTTGATCAAAAATTGCCACA
>CAYVXD010000021.1:0-42279 GCA_964454265.1 uncultured Candidatus Sumerlaeota bacterium
CAATCCGCCGGTGAGTATGCTCCGCCTCGCCTACTTGCGCTTGACTTTGGGTCTCTTCTTTAGCTTGGCTGGCGGATGCTGCTTCTTGTGCGCTTTAAACTTGGTGTACGGCCTATCGCTATCCATCCTAATGATGACGCGCTCGCCAACGGAAATCTTGATAGAAGCTGGGAGAGTCACGCCGGCCTTCCATCTCCCATTCTCATAATAAAAATAGCAGCTGCGCACCGGCTCGTAGTACACGTAGGCAGATGGATAGTAGTGATAGATATGCTTTGCGCGATAGCCGTGCGCCGGGGCATGCGGTGGTGGCCCCGTTTTTGGCGGTGCTGTTGACACCTCCACCCGCGCTCCCCTACATCCGCTCAGCAGGCACATTCCGAACAGGATCAGAACACCAGACAGAGTCACCACAATGTGCTTAACCATCTTGCGTGGTCACACAGCTAAATACCCTCCTTTCCCTTAGGTATTTGGGCAACCACAAGGATTCCCCCTACGGTTACCATTCCATGCAGTGAGCATGTAGGGGCGTATTGCAATACGCCCCTACAAATGATGGATGCGATCCTCAATAGATGCAATTAAAACCACGCACTATCGAATCCCAAGAGCCTTAAGTTTGGCATAACAGTAGGCGCTTCTATACTTAACGGCATAAGTTCTGATGCGTCATTCCCATCCTGGGAAAGGCAGAACGCTATCTGTCCCTGTGCTCACCAGAGTGGCTTTTCGTAAGGCCCGATGAGCGGCTTTATAATCATCGGCAACTGCCTTTGCCTCAGCAATCTTACCCATGCGACGAGTGGTCTATTTGAAGAACCAGTGCAGGATTGCGCTGATGAGCACATAGGCAATAATCCCTGCAACAGCCACAGCGCCAAATCTCACTACTAACCACAGCATGCTCAAAATCAGCGCAGGATCTCCAAAAACAAGCCCAATGCCCATTCCGATCAGCGCCAAGGAAACAATGATCAATGACACCCAGATGATGACCTTTACCTGGACTTCTTTGCTCCTAATTATTGACATAAGGCCGACACCACCTGCCGATTAAAATCGTGCAGAATTCTAACGGCTTTTATTGACTCAAATTGACCTTTTTCCCTTGTAATAATTCGCTTTTTCGGACAAAAAATAAATTAATAACAAATGAGCTTATATATAAATGATTCTGGTCGATAAGACTGGTAGGAAACCTGCTGTCATTGCAAGGATTTTCTGCTCCTTGAGAGATATTTTTCAGGATTCTTGATGGGGAAATTTTCAGACTTCGGCCCGGGGAAGCGGGCAATTAAACAGACGCCATTCACCAGGTTTATGCGCATCTGTAAGATCACCTGCGCTAACAATCAACCGCTTCTCCAAAGGCCTTTTGTTACGGACACCTAACTCCGCATGGTAGAAGTAGAAGAGGTGTTGGCCTCTTGATCACGGCTGTGAATCTCATTCTAGGAGAAAAGACACCATGAGCTCTGTAAACAGAAGAAAACACAAGCGAGTCGAGGCAAAAATTGAGGTGGAGATTGAAGTAGTATTCCCTGAAGAGACTTTTCGGCCAAAAAGGAAAGGTGGCCAGACACTGAACATCAGCGAACGCGGAATGAAAATCATGATGTTCGACGTCCCTGAAAGTTTCTATAAGAAAATGCTCTCTCCAATCCGATATGCGAAAATTTCCTTCACCTTGCCTGCAACTAACAAGCACAAGGTGCTTCATGGTAAAATGGTGTGGCTTGATTACAATTCCCAAAAAGAGGAGTGCACCTTTGGCATCTGCTTCGAAACCATAACGCCCGAAGATCAAAAGGACATGCACGATTTCATTGGGACGCTTGAAAGACAGAAGGACTCGGAAGTCAAGGTGGACTAGATGAGTTCATTCTAAAAAGGATTCACCCTGAAGGGATTCACCCTGAAGGGTTCTTGTGGCCAAAATTCTAACATGAACACTAATGCTACTGAGGTACCGAGACACAAAGACACAAAAATCTTCGTGCCTTCAGACTGATAGCCTTCAGGCTGAAGCCTTCGTGTCTTCGTGGTTATCCCTGGTCGCCTTGGCGACTAAAAATGATCACCACCAAGGGTTCACCCTGAAGGTTCAGGCTGAAGGGCAGAAAGACACAAGAAAATCTCCGTGCCTTCAGGCTGAAGCCTCTGCGACTCTGTGGCAATCCTTCAGGATGAATCCTTCAGGATGAATTCTTAATCAAAAGTTGAAAATGCGCCTCCGGCGTGAAGAGATAAGCGGCACGCCAGTTGAAAATGCGCCTCCGGCGTAAGGCGCATTTTCAACTTTTTGGAGTGAATTCCTGAATCTCTCATTAGCTGGCTGGTTGCGGGGGAAGCACATTGCCGGCAGGGTTCTTTTGCCTAAATACGTAGAAATGCCCTGAGTAAGATCCTCTCAGGGCGCATAGCCAGTCCAGTCTATCTTGTGGTGAATTTCGCAGGCTTACACGATGTTCCTAGCTCGTCTTGAATGCTCTCGTTACTATCTCTATCTGCCAGTACACCATGACATTTGAAATGAGGAGTAGAAAATCGGGGCTGTCCCAAGCGAGGAACGAGCGCGTGGACTGTACCCTATTTTTCCCAGGATCGCCCAAATATCCCAGGAATCTCAAGCTACCAGTAAGGAAATAAAAGCGATGCAGCTAGCAAATACATTCTGTTCCCCGCAAACAAAAGAGCCAAAAGAAAACTATTCACCATAAACTACGGTCGTGTAAAAGCTCACCAGGCCAAAGACGTTCGTGTACTTATACCCAATGTGATCCACCCTCTTCAGATTTCCATCCCTGGCCGCAGTCTTAACGCTGGCATCTCCGAAAGCGAGTATCCCAAGAACACCAACCGAACTGGCCTCGCCTTTCTTGCTCCCTATCTCTGTGAGATTGTAGGTAATATCCACAGGCGCTGTAATATTCGTGAATCCCCCGGCAACGGGTGGAACCACGGGGGATCGATAGAACATCCCGCAGCCACAGAGCGATATTAACACTACAAGGAGAATAAGGGTTACAATGTAACGCATAATAATCCTCCCGCAGCAGTTAGACAGCCTGACAGGCCATCGCATGAGCAAAACTGAATGCGTGCTTGTTACAGGCTACAGGTGTACGCCTGATGGTCTCTTTAGTAGCCGTAGACGTGCACCGTGAACTCCGCATATATAAATAAAATCAAGTTGACATAAAGAACCTCATAGTCTGCATAGCTCACTTTTGTAATTCCGGCGCCGCGTGCAATCCGCGGCACATCAACTTCGCCCCAAGCAAAATCAGGGGCAAATAAAGTCATAAACAAATACTGCGTCTTCTTTTTTGAAGCGTGTTTTAAATCCCCTGACACCGGAGTATCATTAAAATTTACCGTTAACGGTGCCTTGAAAGTGCTAATTGCACCTCCCAGCGGTGGCATGACAGGCGCCAGATACATTCCGCAGCCAGTCAGGAGGAGCACGCTCCCGAGCAACACCAGCACAACCAGATGTTTTAAAGTCTTGAGATGTCCGCTCATGGCTTAATCTCCATAAACGATTGTCGTGAAGCTCTGGAATACGCCCAGCACGTTCAGATAAGAGTAGTCTGCATGATTAACTGTGGAGAGATTTCCATCTTCCGCAGCCGCGGAGATGCTTGCATCGCCAAATGCAAACATTCCCAGCACGCAGATTGTCGACGCAGAGCCGGATCTGTTGCCTATTGTGGTCTGATCGACGTCCGTGTCAAGTGGTCCCTTGATTGCCGTAAACATTCCGCCCTGCGGGGGCATTACAGGAGCAACCCATATTACAGCACAACCAGGCATCACAACCAGGCACAACAGTAATGCTGCAATCGCCATACTTCTCATAGCCGTGGCCTCCTTTCGGGTAGTTATTTTAAGTTCTTTATCCTACGGTAACGATGTTTGCCTAATACCTTCTATTTAACTAATACAATATCTTTTAACAACCACCTAGATCGGATTCATAAGTGAAGTCAAGAGTTTTTTTAATGGCGAAATGCGGGTATTTTCCGCGCCTAAGTTACCAGTTCACCGCTGGCTTTTTCTGCTCTTCCTTCTTCTCATCCTTCAGCGTTTTTTCTTTTTTCGCCTTCTTCTCGATCTTTCTGCAAATGTAGCCGGTCTTGATTTCTGCACTTCGCTCGACGATCCTGGCCTTCGACATCTTTGGCAAAATCTCGTCAACTGTCAGATAGTGTTTTGTGCATCCTAGAACAGGCAGGATCCGTCATCCTTCGCTTCAGATTAGAACATGGCGCTAATTCAAGGGGCGATCCATTCGGGTAATGGTAGGCGCGGGGTTTACCCGCTCAGGGCGAGGAGACCTCGCCCCTACGTCTCCAAAAGACGGGCACTTTGAGCTCCTAATGCTCTGTTGAAAACCTCCAGGTACCCGGATGACAATGTTCGTTTTAGCCCGCCTCAGATTGTATCGCGCCCTTCAGGGTGAATCCTTCAGGGTGAACCCTTTCAGGGCTTATCGTTGATTGTGTATCAACCTCTACCCCAGGGCGTTGCCCTGGGCTCTTATCTTCCGCGCCCATGGCGCTGGATCCAGATTATGTCGTGCCCTGAAAGGGCATCATATATAAGCCCAGGGCGCCGCCCTGGGACAATGAAATTCTCCCCCATTACACCAGCCCTGTAAGGGTTCACCCTGAAGGATTCACCCTGAAGGGCGAAACATATCGAAGATGCGCCTCAGGCGTGTTGGAATTCGTGCATCTGGAGGTTTTCAACAGAGCAAGCTCCTGACATAATCCTCTTGCAATCGGCGTAATAGTGAAGAAAATATCTCTCCAGCGGTTTCAAAACCGGGTAGTCTCGGCAGGGTGTGCCGTGTCAAGTTTTTAGAAAGAGGAAGCGACATGCGCCAGGCACATGGCTCTACAAGATCGGACCGCAGCACCTTTCTGCGCTGGGCCACATCTGGTCTCTTGTCTCTAATCGTAGCCATCGGGCTGCTCAGCGCATGCCAGCAGACGCCGATGCCCCGCAAAGAACAGCTTCAGGTAGTGGCAAGCATCTATCCTGTGTCGGACTGGGCACGGCAAATCGGCGGAGATAAAGTGAAGGTCTATACTCTGCTTCCCGCAGGGGTCAGTCCGCACACCTTCGAGCCAACGCCAAATGAAGTGCGCCGGCTGGCGCATGCAGACATTTTTTTCAAAATTGGCCTTGGCCTGGAGAGCTGGGCTGAAAAGGCCGTTCAGGCAACTGCCGGAACTCATCTGCGTGTAGTCACTCTAGCAGACAGCCTCACGATGCCCGGTACAACCCAGGGACTCACAGCACATCTCCCTGCGCACGAGCATGCAGAGTCGCCCGAGAAACACCAGCATCTGATCACTAACCCCCACGTCTGGCTCGATCCGGTTCTGGCGCAGGATATGGTAAATGCCATTGCGAAGACCTATGCAGCTGTTGATCCACCTAATGCAGAGTACTATAAAATGCGGCTCATTAAGTACAGCGAGCAGTTGCGTGCTCTGGACGAGGAGATCCGCCGCACGGTGTCGGGTTTCACATGCCGTGAGCTTATCACGGTGCACAGCTTCTTGCCATATTTTGCCCTGCGCTACGATCTTCACCAGGCAGCAATAATTGACGCCTCACCGGGAAAATTGCCATCACCCGTAGACATTAAACGCGCCGTTCAGCGTGTGCGCACCATGGACAAGCCAGTAGTCTTCGTCGAACCGCAGCTGAGTGATAAAACAGCGCGCGTAATCGCAAACGAAGTCGGCGCAGCGGTTGACATTCTTGATCCTCTGGGTACGCCGGATGATCCAGAGCGAGACACTTACATCAATTTGATGAAGTTCAATGTGAAAACATTGGAACGCTATATGAAATAATCGGGATGAATAAAAATGCATGGTCATCTACTTACCTTGAATGAAATGGGAAACTGTAATTAGTAGAGCCACTGAGGCACCGAGACATAGAGTATTAAATTAAAAATTATAAATTGCAAAAGGCAAATTTAAAATTTGATATTTTCAATTTTGATTTTGCAATTCTCCCATCTTTAAAGATCTCTGTGGCAGTCTTTAGTTAAGGGGGTGCTCAACATGGAACAGGGGAAAACAACCACCTCTGTGGCTCTCTCTGTGGAACACGTGTGGTTTTCATACAATGGCTATTCGGTACTGAAAGACGTGACGTTTCACATTGAGTCAGGCACATCGTGTGGCCTTATAGGGCCGAATGGCGGTGGAAAAACGACCCTGCTCAAATTAACGATCGGGCTGCTTCCGCTCAAACGCGGTACCATCCGCGTGTTTGGGCTCTCGCCAGAGCAGGTTCGCAAGACACCGGGCATAATTGGCTATGTTCCACAACAAACGCTTATTGATTGGAACTTCCCGGCTACTGTGGAAGACATCGTGCTCATGGGAGCGTATGGTACGGCAGGATTATTCCGGCGCGTGGGGCCCGAGATTCGCAAGCGCGCTGCTGAGTTGCTGGAATTGACTGGCATGAAGGCTTACGGGCGCCAGGCCATCGGCAAGCTGAGCGTGGGCCAACAGCAGCGCGTTTTCATTGCGCGTGCCCTGATCGCACAACCACAGATCCTGATCCTCGATGAACCCACCTCTGGCATTGACTCCGGAGGGCAGCATCAGTTCTATAGCTTTATCCACAAGCTCAAAGAACAGATGCGCCTTACAATGCTGATGGTTTCCCACGACGTGGGCCAGCTGCATAGATTTGCGGAACAGATCGTCTGCCTTAACCAGCGGGTACATTTTCACGATCGCTCCGAGCTCATTAACGAAGAAATTCTGGAAGAGACATACGGCTGCGAGCTGTATTTGTATCTTAAAGAACACAAACAGCATCTGGCAGAGTATCACTAGTGTACCGGCAATATCGAATTCGTTAGGTGGCTCAAAGTGCCCGTTTTTTGATCCTGGGAAGCCATAAGCAAGAACTCTACCATTAGAATATCTTGTAAACATGAAAGCGGGCTGTCTTGGAAAGGCGGCTTTTGGGAGTGCGGCAGCGAAACGTAGTGGAGCTACCGCTTTGCTATTGGTAAGCGTAGCTTACCAGAGAGATGCCGAAGCTGCGCTTCGGCCCCTGAAAGCGTCCGCCGCGGCGCACTGTCGCTACGCTTACGCACTCCAGAGTTAGCAACGGCTATCTGAGCTGCTGACGCCAGGCGGAGCTATAGCGAGGAGCACTGGAGGATTATGGGAGAATTCTTTTCTGATCTGCTGCACATGCAGTATTTGCAGCGTGCCCTGTTAGCTGGACTGATTGTGGGGCTAACGTGCTCGGTGTTGTCAACCTATGTGGTGCTCAAGAAGCTGGCGTTCATTGGCCAGGGTATTTCGCATGCTGCCTTTGGAGGCGTTGCGTTTGGCCTGTGGCTTTTTCAGGCCACAACGCGTCCCAATCTATATACCAACATCATCACGACGTGCTTCTGCCTCGGGGTCGCAGTGCTGATCGGGTTTACAAGCCGAAGACGCAAGATTTCCGAAGATACTGCGATCGGGATTTTCCTGGTTGTATCGATGGCCCTGGGCGTAATTTTTATCACGCTCAGGCAGACCTTCACGGCAGAGGTGTTTGGCTACCTGTTTGGGAACATTCTCCTGGTAACACCTGCGGATCTGACCAGCATGATAGTGCTGGGCTTAATCGTGGTGGGGGCAGTGGCAGCGTTCTACAAGGAATTCTTCTACTATGCATTCGACGAAGAGATGGCTAGCGTGTCGGGTCTGCCTGTCGAGTTTCTTCGCTATGCGCTGTTAACGTTGCTTGCGCTGACCATAGTCCTGTCGGTCAAGGTAGTTGGGGTGATTCTGGTCAGTGCATTTCTCATTATCCCGGGTGCCACGGCTCAGCTGCTCTCCAGCTCATTTCACCGGATGATGGGCATTGCAATAGCATTAGGTATGGGTTCAGTTTGTGCGGGTCTTGCTGCATCGTATTTTTTTTCCATTCCCACGGGTGCGACTATCGTGTTGACACAATTCGCCTGTTTCCTCGTAGCCCTGATAGTGCGGCACAGATAAGGTTGAGCCGGCCTCTGCAGCTGCACGAGGCTGTGGTAGGAAAGGTATGAGATTTAAGATTCGGGGGGAGTATCGCCGGGCTCGGTAGATGAGGATAATTTCTGTTCAAGCGACTTGGCATATACACAGACGCGATTTTTCCCTGCTCGCTTTGCACCATAGAGCGCAACGTCAGTTTTACGGACTAGCTCATCAGCAACTGTGGCGTGGTCAGGGAAGCTTGCGACGCCAAAGCTGGCGGTGAGCATGCCAAGGGGTTGCTTATCCTCGTGTGGGAAAGGGGCGCTCTGGACCATTGTGCGAATACGCTCAGATATTTCTTCTGCGATGCGAAGAGGCGTTTTGGGCAGCACGACCATAAACTCCTCGCCGCCAAACCGAGCGCACAAATCCAGGTCGCGGGTGTTCTCACGAAGGATATTGGCGATTTCGATCAAGACCTGGTCGCCCGCTGGATGTCCGTTGGTATCATTGTAGTGCTTGAAATTGTCAATATCTAGCATCACGAGCGACAGACTATCGCCCAGGGCTTTGCTGCGCGAGAGCTCGCCGTTCACCATTGTCAACAGATAACTCTTATTGTACAAACCGGTCATTGCGTCTTTCTCAGCCATCATTGCGCGTTTGCGCGATACCTGGCGAATCATGCTGGCAACGCTCTTCTCGCGCTCAACTGAGTTTACAAATTCTATCGTGGCTTCGACCAGTCCGCGCATCTCGGGATAGTCAGCTGGATTGATTTTCTCTATGCTTCCGCCTTCGATGAAGCTGCGCAGTCGCTGGGTTAAGCGCTTCACTGGATTCAGCACCACGGGCAGGATACAGAGATTGAGGATTGTACTTAGAAGAATAAAAAGGAAAAAGAAGGCGATCAGGCGCTCGCGTAATGTCTCAAATTCTATAACCTGTAACTTCTCAACGAGGCGAAAAACGCCATAACCGATCCCCGCAGCTAGCAACGTAGTCAAAATAGAGCACGCAAGCAGTCGAACTTTGAGCGATTGCAATCTAGGAACCATCAGTCGAGAAGCCGCCTTGGCCGGGAATCATCTCGCTTCTGCCCTAATTATATCGGGGTAATAGGAAAGACCACTTATAGCTTCTGTCTCTTTGCACAGTCTGAGCGATTACAGCGCTATAAAAGTTACATTGTACGGCCGTCCCTGACCTTGCCACGTTTTCCGGCTTTGAAAGCGATTTACACAGACAATGCCAGTGGGTCGTGGCCAACCGCGCGCCCGATGTGTTCAAAGTAAACTGCAGCGGTTGGGTTATAACAGCCGTGTTTGCTGAATTCGATCAAGGCTGTATACACTATAGGAATCCCGCTTCTCGCAGTAGGCATAGAGCTTATCACTATCAACCGATTCGGGTTCCACCACCTCTTCTACTTTCTCGTCGCTAGCTTTCAGGTACTTAATCTCCAGCTCAAAACTATTATCAATGGCGAAATCAATCATATTTTTAATATCGCCCTTTTTTTTCGAGGGATTAGGGCCGGAGAACGAGTACTTGGATAGAGCACGAGGGGACGTTGAAGTAATCAAACGAGAGACCTGCTTCTTATACTTGGTGGTGGCTTCACCAATCTTCTTTTTCATTGCTGATCTGAACTTCTTATGAAATCCCTTGGCAATGCTTTCGGCAAAGAAGTGCAGGTTGTAGGAGCTCTCGCTATCGGGCTTCAGCCGTTCCAGGAGAGGAGCCACCCGATCATCAGTCACCGAGGTTCCAAGTTCATCTTCAACCGTCAGGATGAACTGCAGGGCACCGAGCAGATAGTAGAGGTCTTCTTTGATAAGGCTCAGATGATATCGGCCTTCGCTGGTGAGGTGGACTTGTTCGGAACCGAGCTGGGGCATAAAGCCGAGGCGCTGCAATTCTCTGGCCAGTTTTTTCACGTCGACGTCGGGATCGAGGAGAATGAGCTTGTCGTCCACAATGTCTTTAATGACGGCACGAATGCGCTTCTGGGACTTCAGCTCCTCGAGCAAGATAGGGTCATCAACTTTAATATAGCCACCGGCAAAACCCATGTTGACCTCACCGTGCTTGTCGCTACATTCGCTTATGAGATGGCGCACGGTATCCGGCAGGCGCTGGCGAGAGCTTTCAGTCAGGAAGTTCAAGATATCCTCGCCGCGCAGCCCCTTGTCCATCCCTTCGCGCAATGATTCCTTGGAAATGGTGAGGGTAGACATCACGTCTACCGTTTTAATGTCGGCAAATTCATTGAGGTGGTAGAAGGACTTCAAGTTTAAATCCGGCGGTGTGATGACTTCGAGGTTCGGCTGAACAGTGAATTCCATAATATCGTAATTGAGTGGTGTTATAACCTTGCGACTCTGGCGTTCGAAGAGCTTTTGCGGTTCGAGATACGGGCCTTCGAGTACAAAACTGCCGAGGTCAGTGAGTTTAAAGAAGAACGGCAACTTTTGGCTGCCCTCAGCCTTGAGACGTTTGCCCGTTCTCTCGTGGGCTTCCGTCAGGCGATTACCCAATCGGTTGATATCGCGAATGTTTTTCGGTCCCAGCGTCACAAGACCCAACCAGTACATCGTTTCAGCAATAACGGACTCGACAACCAGGGTATTAGACCGATTGTTGCGCTCAAGCACCAGCTGGCTCCCGCGTTTGGGAATGTTGATCTCGATCTGCGGCAGTAGGCTTTCAACGAACGCACCAAAGTCAATCCAGCGATCATGCGGGATAATCTCGATATTCTTCAAGACGAGCTTGCGCATCTCGGGAATGTTGACCAGACTACTCGGGCTCGTTTCCGTATGTACGGTGTTCCCCTCAGCAAGTTCTTCATTCCACTCGCTCGTTTCCAGCCAGTACTGGAAGACATCCTGATAGCACTCCTGGGAGTCTTCCAGCCATTTGATAAACGTATTGCTAATTTTCCACTGACCCCCAACACCGATGATGAATTTCTTGTTGATCAAGAACAGCGCGATGAAGCTGACGTACTTGACCGTCTTGTTCGCACTCATGAGCGGGAGTAACTTCTTCAAGTCGTTCTTTCCAACCCCACCATTGCTCAAAGTCCTCACAGCATTGCGATTGATGAAACTGACGAAGACCACTATATCACGCAGAAGCGAGTTCGAATTATCCAGCACAATGGTAGGCGGACTCTCGCGCCCAGGCAGGCTTACGGTGTCGAGATCCTTAAGCGACCGGCGATCCGGCTTGAACTTATTCTCAATACTATAGTAGATGTCTCGGGGAATCATGAGGAGGTTGTTGTACTTGTTAGGCTTGTGCACTGCCGTGAACACGAGCCCGCTGACCGCCAGCAGATTGTTAATATAGTCCGCCTTGGAATGATCGTAGCGCTTCTGATAACCCACATCAAGAAGGTCGCGGTAGACGCAGGTACCTTTGCGCTCCAATAGGGTGTTAAACACCTGACGTTCGTTTGCGGGGAGACTGTTAATGTATTCCTTGAGCTTGGCCGGGTTCAGCAGGAACTTGCGAATGCGGCTTAGCAGAAAGTTCTTTTTGACTGAGTCGAGCTGGAGCTTCATCCCGGTATGTGCCATGGTCTTAAGTTGCTGTGTGGAGAGGTCTTTCAAGAAGTTTCCCAGGTATCCCTCCCAGTAGGAAGGCAACTCGATGTAGCGCAGATAGGGCTCAGGGAGACCAACCAGTACTGCACCTACCTCTTCATCGCTCAGATCGTCTATAAAGACAAAGCCTTTGGAGCTGAGCTGGGCGACGATGTCGTCGAACTGCTTGTCATCGCCATTGAAGAACCGTTCCAGGACTTCCTCCTTCTCCAGGTCGCCACCGTGAATAGCGAGGAAAAAGATAACGTCCTTCTCCTCCTCTGAGAGCTTGGCATATGCACCTTCGAAGAACTGGCGATTCTGAAGCCGCGGATAGAGATAATCGGCCATGATGGCCTGGCGATGCTTCTCTTTCAGTTCGTCGTCAAGCGTCGGCGGTTGGATTTTCCAGAAGTCAAGAATATCTGCCAGTGTTTTATACGGAAGTGTTCTGAGAATACTTTTTAGCTTCATAAGACTTCCCTACCTGGATACTGTATAATGTGAAGTTCTAAATCACTTCAACGGGTATCCGAACTCTGGTGGGTTCGCAACGACACCCGCCTCATAATCGCACGCGCAACAGCCTCGCCTGGGGGCGAGGCTATAGACTAGAGCCCCCCCTCTCTATGAAAGATCCGTTGGAAGCTATACTGGTGTATTATCCCCTTTCTCACTATTTTCTATAATAATTTTATAGCGGTAGCCTTGCTCTGTCAAGAATAGTTGACGGTTAGCTGCAAATTCCTGGTCTTTGGTATCCTTCGTGACCAGCGAATAGAAGTGAGCAAAGTTGCCTTCAGATTTCGGCCGAAGAATTCGTCCCAGGCGCTGAGCTTCCTCCTGGCGCGAGCCAAAAGTGCCCGACACTTGAATCGCTACGTTGGCATCAGGAAGATCAATGGCGAAATTGGCGACCTTTGAGACGATCAGCCGTTTGAGCACGCCATTTTTGAAGTCACCGTAGATTCTCTCACGATCCTTGTTTGGCGTTTTTCCCGTAATGATCGGGGCATCAAACTGCTCTGCAAGCAGCTGGAGCTGGTTTATATATTGGCCAATGATGAGGATATTATCGTCACCGTGCCGCTCAATAAGGTTCCGAACTACAGTGAACTTAGCGGGATTTTCAGAGGCAATTCGAAACTTAGCCTTCGCGTCTGCCACAGCGTACTCCAGCCGCTTTTCTTCCGGCAAGGGAATGCGAATCTCAGTACAAAGTGCCTTGGCAATCCAGCCCTGCTTCTCAAGCACCTTCCACGGCACGTCGTACTTCTTCGGACCGATCAGGCTGAAAACATCGTCCTCCTTGCCATCCTCCCTGACAAGAGTGGCGGTCAGGCCAAGGCGCCGCTTTCCCTGAATGTCTGCCACCGCGCGAAATACCGGCGCAGGAAGCAAATGTACCTCATCGTAAACAATCAGCCCCCAATTCTGGAGGTTAAAGAGCTCCATATGAACAAAGTCATCGTCCTTCTTCTTACGGTAGGTCAGAATCTGGTATGTGGTAATCGTGACGGGGCGGATATCTTTAACCTCGCCACTATATTCGCCGATATCCTTGTCAGTCAAGCTGGTTTTATCCTTTAGCTCGTCACGCCACTGGCGCAGGGCCGTGATGTTGGTTGCAAGAATCAGCGTATGCTGCCGAATCTTTTCCATGACGCCGATGCCAATAATCGTTTTCCCTGCGCCACACGGGAGCACCAGCACGCCGCTTCCGCCGTGACTCGAGCCTTGAGCATAGAAGACCTCCACTGCATCGCGCTGATATTCGCGCAAGGCAAACGGCCGCTCCGCAATCGTGATTTCGCGCACCTCCAGATCTAACGGGTCCCCTTCGATGTAGCCCGCAAGGTCTTCTACCGGGTAGCCAATTTTAATCAACGCCTGTTTGATGCGGCCGCGCATGCCGTGCTTGACCTGAACGCGACGCTTGTCCAGCTGTACCTCGATTAACTGCTGCACCATCCGATTGTGCGTAATTTCCGTGATTAAAAACTCGTCGTCAGAGACTAAAATAAGATCGCCGCTCTCCTCCTTAATCATCTTGAGCCGACCATAGCGTGCCACATAATCGCGGACGTCCTGGAGGATATTCTGTGGAATATCGTACTTGCTATAGGTCTCTAGCTTCTGAATAATTACTTCAGCATTCAGGCCAGCTGACGCTGCATTCCACAAGGAGAGTGGGGAAATCCGGTACGTATGGTAATGCTCGGGACTCTTAATGAGTTCTGCAAAACTAGCCAGGGCATCACGCGCTGATTCAAACTCAGGACTATTTGTTTCGAGCAGGATGCTCCGGTCCGACTGAACTATCACTGGGTTTTCTGGCTTGTAGACCATCTGAGTTCCTCAGGACGCAAATTGGAATAGTCTCCTCTACACTAACCGACCAACCGATTAACGGATGAACCGATTCTGCAATACTTACACTGCGAGCGCAAATAATCTTCCGCGCATGTCTCGAATACTCTGTTCCCAGCAGACGCAACACCGGCCGCCTGGAGACTTTACGCTTGACAACAGCACTTGGGGTGCACTTCTATACCTGTTCTCTACGCTAAAATAAATAATGCATCTGTAATGTAACATCCAAAACACATTCGAGCCGAACCGCTATAAGTATAATAATTACAATAAGATATAATGCTCTGCCCTTATGCGCTTTTTATCGCGGAAAGTTGAAAATCATTCTCCTCAGCGCTTTTAGTCATTCAGACATGACTACTTAAAGAAATTCAGACCATCCTAAAAGGCTGAGATGAACCTTGTCAACTAAAAAATTGCATTGGGGCTGGTGCGAAATTCTAGGCGCAGTCAGAAGCACCTCGTTCAGAGATGACATCCAAACAAATACCTGATATGAATCAACCGTTGATCAGAAACTTTTCTATCATCGCACACATTGACCATGGCAAATCAACGCTGGCAGACCGACTGCTTGAATTGACGGAAACCATCAGTCCTCGCGATATGCGCGATCAGGTGCTCGATAGCCTTGCATTGGAGCGCGAGCGCGGCATTACCATAAAGGCTCAGGCAGTTCGAATGCGCTATCGCGCGCAAGACGGCCAAACCTATCAGCTGAACCTGATTGACACGCCGGGCCATGTGGATTTCACCTACGAGGTCTCGCGCAGCCTGGCGGCGTGCGAAGGTGCTCTTCTCGTGGTTGATGCGGTTCAGGGCGTAGAAGCTCAGACCCTGGCGAATGCATATCTGGCATCTGCTCACAATCTGGAAATCATTCCAGTGATCAACAAGATTGACCTGCGAAATGCTGATCCTGAGGCCGTGGCGCATCAGATTGAGGAGGTCGTTGGATTAGAAGCGGGCAAGGCGATTCTGGCAAGCGCGAAACTGGGTCAGGGCACCAGAGAGGTTCTAGAGGCTATTGTGCGACGCATTCCGCCACCGCGAGGTAATCCTGAGTCGCCCCTGCGGGCTCTGATTTTCGATTCAATGTATGATTGCTATCGTGGCGTAATTACGTACGTCCGCATTGTGGATGGGACGCTGCGAGCTGGCGATCGCATCCGCTTCATGTCAACCCAGCAGCCTTATGAGGTAGCTGAAGTGGGATACTTTGCGCCTAAAATGACACTGATTGAGGAGCTTCGGACGGGCGAGGTCGGCTACGTCATTGCTGGCGTCAAAACCCTGGCAGCCACCAGGATCGGCGACACAATCACCCACACCCGGCGACCAGCCCAGTCGCTGCTACCGGGCTATAAAATGATCAAGCCTGTTGTCTTTGCTGGCCTGTATCCGCAACAGAGCGAAGACTACGAGGCACTCAAAGACGCGGTGAGCAAGCTTCAGCTGAACGATGCCTCGTTCACGGTGGAGCCAGAAACATCAGAGGCGCTAGGATTCGGCTTCCGCTGCGGCTTTCTCGGCCTGCTCCACATGGAGATCGCCCAGGAACGCCTGGAGCGCGAATACGGCCTTGCACTCTTAATTACCGCCCCGACTGTGAGCTACCGCGTAACGAAAAGGGGCAACGACGTGCTCTTTGTAGACAATCCCAGCCGACTCCCTATCTCGCATACAATCCAGCAGATCGAGGAGCCTTTCGTCGAGGCGCGCATGTTTGTTCCAGCTAAATATCTCGGCCCCATCCTCCAGCTGCTGCAAAGCAAGAAGGGCATCCCATCCCCACGATCCAGTGCCAAAGGGCTTCATTATATCACGCAAAACCGTGTTATGCTGACCTACGAACTGGCGCTGAGCGAAGTTATTACCGACTTTTACGACCGCTTGAAATCCTTGAGTCGTGGGTATGCGTCGTTTGACTATGAGCTTCTGGGCTACCGTGTTACCGACATGGTAAAATTGGATATTCTGATCAATGGTGATCCAGTAGACGCTCTGTCCACGATTGTGCATCGAGAAGACGCTGGAAGTCGCGGCCGTGCTCTGGTAAAGAAACTGCGAAGCCTGGTGCCGAGGCAGCTCTTTGAAGTGGCGATCCAGGCAGCCATAGGGGGCAATATTGTTGCGCGCGAAACCGTACCTGCGCTGCGTAAACGCGTTACAGCCAAATGCTACGGGGGCGACATCACCCGCAAGCGCAAGCTCCTGGGAAAGCAGAAGGCGGGGAAACGACGCATGAAAATGGTGGGCAAAGTAGAAATCCCCCAGGAGGCATTTATGGTGCTGCTCAAGCGCGAATAGGAATCGCAAGGCAGCGCGAGTCCGAAGAAACCTGTGCCTTGTTTTACGCACTAAATGCGAGAGGTCGAAAAACTGATGAAAAAGCCGTTCACGGAACTGCTCGCTGACTCCATCGTGGTCTTTGATGGGGCCATGGGAACTATGCTTTATTCCAAGGGGATTTATATCAACCAGTGCTTCGAGCATCTCAATTGCACACGTCCTCACCTGATCAGCCAGATCCATCGCGAATACTGCGAAGCGGGAGCTGACGTCATTGAGACCAATACTTTCGGAGCAAACCGCATCAAGCTCGGGCAATTTGGCCTCGCAGAAAAGGTGCGAGAGATCAACACGGCTGGCGCGCAACTGGCCCACGCAGTAGCAGGCGAAGAGAAATACGTGGCTGCTGCCATCGGGCCTCTGGGAAAACCTCTGGAACCTTACGGCACAATCTCGCTCGATGAAGCACGCCGCTGGTTCCTTGAGCAGGCGCAAGCACTGATCGCAGGCGGCGGCATTGACCTGTTTATCCTCGAAACATTTTCCAGCCTTTCGGAAATCTCTGCAGCTATCTCAGCAGTGCGCAGCGTGAGCTCTCTCCCCATCCTTGCCCAGATGACGGTGGGCGAAAATCAGCAGACTATCTATGGCGAGACACCAGGAATGATAGTCAAGGAATTGGAGGGTCAGCCCGTTCAGGCAGTGGGTCTGAACTGCAGCGTTGGGCCCGCGGTCATGCTGGAGTGCATGGAGCAGATGCGCAAGGCAAGCCAGATTCCCCTTTCCGCGCAACCTAATGCGGGACTTCCTCGCCAGATCGAAGGCCGGCTCATCTACCTGTCTACGCCTGAATACATGGCGGAATATGCTAAGCGGATGATCCAGACTGGGGTTACGATTGTGGGGAGTTGCTGCGGCTCAATGCCAGCGCATACGAAAGCCATCCGGGCAGCGGTAAAAGCATTACGCCCGCGCCAGCACGTCGAAATCAAAGAGCCGGTGGCCAGGCCCCAACCTCACCCCGCAGCTGTCAAACCTTGTGCTCCTCCTACTGCCTTCGCCCAGAAAGTGGGAGAAGGCAAATTTGTCGTCAGCGTCGAGATTGATCCTCCGTGGGGCACGAATCCATCCAGCGCAGTGGCTGCTGCAAGATTACTGCACGAACACCAGATTGATGCCATCAACATTGCAGACGGCCCGCGTGCCAGTGCCCGCATGAGCCCTATGGCACTGGCGATTCTGCTGAAACAGGAGGTTGGCATCGAAACAATTCTCCACTACTGCTGCCGCGACCGGAATATTCTCGGCATGCAGGCCGACTTGCTCGGCGCACATGCCCTTGGCCTCCACAACCTCCTGCTCATCACAGGCGACCCACCCAAGCTCGGCGATTACCCATTCGCAACTGCAGTGTTCGACGTTGATTCAATTGGCCTGTTGCGCATTGCCCAGAAACTCAACCGCGGATGCGATCTTTCAGATAACCCGATCGGCGAACCGACATGTTTCTTCCTTGGGGTTGGAGCCAACCATGGTGCGATTGACCTCGATGAGGAGGTGCGCCGCTTTGAGAAGAAGGTAGAAAGCGGGGCAGAGTATGTGCTGACACAACCGGTATTTGACATTCGCCTGCTCGAGAATTTTCTCAAGCGCATCGAGGCGTTCCATATTCCATTGCTCGTTGGCATTCTCCCACTCATCAGCTTGCGCAACGCTGAGTTTCTCCACAACGAAGTCCCGGGCATGCAAATCCCGGACGCCATTCGCGAGCGCATGCGGCAGTACGGCAAAGGGCCACGGGCGCAAGCAGAAGGGATTGCCATTGCTCAAGAGGTATTGCGCACTGCTCGCCCGATGGTACAAGGGGCCTATTTCATGCCGCCCTTTGGTCGAGTTGATACTGTACTCAAGATCCTGGGAATTCTCGAGTAATGTGGGCAGTGTATGATAAGCATATATTAATCATCACACGATGGTATGAGGAAATCCTAGCCCGAATAGGAATGGTGCTATGAAACGACACTGCAGCTGGCAAGTATTACTCGTGCTCTTGGTCAGCATGCTCGTGATGAGCCATGCCTCACTCTGGGCCGAGCAAGCTCAAAGAGTTTACTCCGCCACGTTCAGGGGAAAGTCCGTTGCCCAGGAAACGTCTGTTGTCCAGCCAACGCCGGATGGACAAAGCATTCATGTCACCGCGAAGTCAACCTCTGCCTTTCCGGGAAAGGCTGCAATAACTACAAAGCATGAGTTGCTCATGACCACCGACTACCAGCTCAAAAAATACACTTCGGAGTCCGAAGTGGCTGGAATGACGACGCAGGCGAGTGCGGTCGTTGAAGGGGATACAGTAGTAATGAAATCTGTGATGGGCACAATGCCGCAGGAAAAGCGCATTCCGTGGCAGCGCGGTATGGTTGTAGGAGAGGGCGTTGCATTTGATGCGGAATTTCTGCTCAGGCAATATGATCGTACCGTTGGGGGCGAACAACAATTTCAGATGCTGATGCCTTCAATGCTCATGTCAATGCCCGTTACCGTGCACCTTGCTGGATTGGAAACCGCAATGCTTAATGGATCGCCTGTTGAGACTGAGATTTTTGAGATGAGTATGATGGGCTATACAATGAAAGCCTGGGTTGCGAAGCAGGCCGGTCTAGTGCTCAGGACGGCAAATCCCGGCCAGCAGGCGGAAGCACTCCTCCAAGGTGCATCATTCCCGGAGGTCTCGGCGCCTCCTGCCGCACCGGCTGCACCGCAGGAATTTTCCGAGAAAGAGGTGACGTTTCAGAGCGGCAAGTACACCCTGTACGGAACGCTGACCCTTCCGTCGAGCACAAACCGACCCATACCCGGCGTTGTCCTGCTCCACGGCTCTGGCCCGAATGATCGCGACGAGACAATTGGGGGAAATAAACCTTTCCGCGATCTGGCCCAGGGGCTTGCCGTACGCGGCATCGCCGTGCTGCGCTATGACAAGCGGACGTTCACCTACCGGGCGGATTTCACACGGAGGGAGATCATTAATCTGACCCTCAAAGAAGAGGTGCTGGACGATGCCCTGAGCGCCATCGGCTTTCTTCGCGAACAGCCCGGCATTAACTCCCGCAGCGTCTTTCTCGTCGGGCACAGTCTGGGAGCATGGTGCGCGCCTTTTATTGCAGCACAGGATAACCAGCTGGCAGGCATCATCATGCTAGCACCGCATGCCACTGACTTCGACCATGCGTTTATTCGCCAGACCCGGTATCGAGCTCAGGTGATGGGAGCGTCTTCGGAGCAGATTGACCAGCTAATAAGCGAAGTTAGAAACGGCTTTTCCCGGCTGCGCGAAAAGACATTCCCTTCCGATCATTTTCTCCTCGGTGCAAGCGGCAAGTATTGGTATGATTACCTGAGCCGCAAACCCCTGGAAGTGGCTGCTGGTCTGCCTCAGCCAATTCTCGTGCTTCAGGGTGAGAAAGACTACCAGGCCACCATGGACGATTTTGCTGCCTGGAAAGAGACACTTAGCGACAGCGGGAAGACAAACGTGCAGTTCCAAAGCTTTCCGCAACTTAATCACCTGTTTATGCGGGTTGATGGCCCTTCCACCGGACAGGAATACGCAATCCCAGGTACTGTGGCGCCTCAGGTGATTGAAAGCATCGCGCAATTCTGCCTCCAAACCCCTGGGCGAACCAAATAGCTCATTCTATCCGATACGGCCGCACGCACTGCTACATTTTGATAGCCTTTCAAAATGTGCGCCTGAGGCGCATTAACCACCACGACACAACGCACACAGCGGATGTAGGGGCGACCCGCCGCGGCGGGCGGATTGCCCAATATTTTTCATGTTCAATGCGCTACGGGTTGTGCGGGCGGCTGTAGCTCACGCAAAGGCGCAGAGACGCAAAGAAAAGCACGATTTAAGATTGCACAATTCACCGTAGTCTCTTGGCGGCCTGGCAGCTTTGCGTGAGATTTTTGCATTCCCATTTTCTGGACAAAGAAAACAGTTTTTCCCTCAATCCTACGAACTAAACTGACATGCACTCTCAACGGGAGATCAGGCTAAAAGATATTGACTCCTTCACCATTCTTCATAACAATTATTAATTGTATCGAGAATGGTTGGCTCATGGACGATGTTCTGCCTTCAGGCCGCAGAACATGCTCTGCAGCTTACCCAACTGCTATTACACAATAGTCGAAACCATGACGTAGTGCCAGGCTAGGGGAATCTCGGACACTTCGAAACGGTACGAACAGGATCAGATGGTATGAGAAAGAAGCTAAAGCCTGTGTTTTTAGTATTGGAGGCATTGTGGTCGGAAGATTTGCGCGACCTCTCGTCGATATTTCCGTTTATCAGTGGCTTGTGTGCGGCGAATGAGTGGACGCTTTACTACCGGCGATTCGACAGCGCGAATGACATCCAACACTGGGTCAATCGCTTTCAGCGCATGCGCGTGGGACCCGAGAAGGCGAAGATTCTTTACCTCGCGGCTCACGGTACGCGCAAAGGGTTCAAGACAAGGGAAGGGTTAATCCCGGGTGCCAAACTCATTCCCATTCTGCGCAAGGCACCGGGGATTCGTGGCGTGCATCTGGGGTCGTGCGCACTGGCGCGCAGCGATTTGCCGCGTCTGCTGGTTGAAAAAACAAACGTTCGCTGGGTTGCCGGCTATACTAAAGAGGTGCATTGGGTCGAGTCAACGCTGGTGGACCTCCTTTTTCTTGACTGGATGTACACAGGCGTGCCAAAAGGGGAGCGGACTCGGTGGCTTGGACTGGCCAAAACACCAGCGGAGCTCTACCGGCAGTTTGAGGTTGCGGCAGCGCTTGGGTTCACGGTATTCTATCGTCCAAAGTACGCACGCGATGTCGAATCGTCGCTGATGGAATGGAAAGAGCGCGTGAAGATCACGTCATAATTGTTTTGCCACACTTACATCGCCAATTCAGTGTGTCGCCGCAGGCCGGCAGGAAGTCCACGGCCACGGGCTGCGAAACATCGGCAGCCAGAGAAGCAAACCCGCAAAAACAACAGGACTTATATACTGCAAGGCAGGATTTGCGTTCATGAATCTAGCACGACTCTTCAAGATCATCCTAGCTACACTTGCCGCAGTAGTGTTCGCGACAATGGTTCAGGGAGAGGCCGCCATGCGCATGAACGAGCTTGTGCCGCGTGCGATGTTCAGCTGGACAATTCAGGGCACCGACGAAACGTACAACCGTAAGACTATCTTCGATTACATAGACGGCGCAGGTGAGGTCTACCTTGCGTATGGTTTTCAAGATCTGTTGGTGCGCAACTTTGCAAATCTGGATGAGCCAGATCAGCCCGAAATTACAGTTGAGCTCTTCGACATGGGCTCGTCAGAGGATGCCTTTGGTATCTTTAGCCACAGCCGCGAGGGCGACGAGGGAGAGATCGGACAAGGCTCTCAATATCAAGCGGGATTGCTCTACTTCTGGAAGGGACGCTTCTTTACCTGCGTATTGACAAAACGAGAAACCCCGTCTGCAAAACAGGCAGTGATGGCTCTGGGCAAGGCTATTGCGAATGCAATCACTGAAAGCGGTTCGAAGCCGCAGCTGCTCAATTATCTACCAGAAGACGGATTGATTCAGCAAAGTATCCGGTACTTCCACACTCACCCCATGTTGAACTATCATTACTTCGTGGCTACGGAGAACATTCTCAGGCTCGACGCAAGCACGAGCGCAGTGCTGGCACGCTACCAGCACGCAGAAGGGAAAAGCTATCTCCTTCTGATTGATTATCAAACTCCTGCTCAAGCAAAGGATGCATACGACAGCTTTCTGGCGGCATACATGCCTGAGGCGACGAAAATAGGGACTGCGCAGACTGAGAATGGGAAATGGACTTCCGCCCGTGTGCAGGTGGGCAGGCCAAAGCTTATTGCAGTAGTATTTGACGCCCCGACCCGGGCTCGTGCAGAAGCTCTGCTCGAGACTGTCCAGAAATAACTGGAGGTGACGCACCAATGACGGATTACGACAAAAGTATAACTCGCCGCGATTTTCTCCGCGGCACTGCGGGTACCTTTTTGGCCGCAGCGCTCGGATTGCGCGTTGATGCACAAGAAGTGGTAAAAGAGGCAGTAAAACCCACTGCGAAAAAAACAAAAGTGGTGCTAATACGTAATCCAGAAGTTCTGGACGCCAACCACCGCGTCAACGCAAGTGTGATTCAAAAGATGTTTGACGACGCTGTCACCACACTGCTGGGAAAATCAGATCCGGTTGAAGCCTGGAAGCAACTGGTGAAGCCCGACGATGTGGTTGGCATCAAGACAAATGTATGGGCGCCGCTCCGAACGCCTAAGGAGCTGGAGCAAGCGATAAAGAGCCGCCTTATGGAAGCTGGTGTTGCACAGGATAAAATTGGGATTGACGACAGAGGAGTGCTGCGCAACCAGATCTTTCTCAACGCCACTGCACTGATCAACGCGCGGCCGCTCAGAACCCACCACTGGTCCGGCGTTGGCGGATGCATTAAAAACTACGTAATGTTCGTTCCAAACCCACCACACTATCACCCGAACTCGTGTGAGAACCTGGCAGCAATCTGGAAATTGCCGATCGTCAAAGACAAAACGCGCCTGAACATTCTGGTAATATTGCGACCACTCTTTCACGGCATCGGGCCGCATCATTACGATCCTTCTTACCAATGGGACTACAAAGGCTTGCTGGTGGGAACGGATCCGGTGGCGCTGGACGCAGTTGGTGTGCGGATTTTGCAGGCTAAACGTCGCGCCCACTTTGGCGAAGAACGCCCGCTCAAACCGCCGGTCACCTACGTTGCGGCAGCCGATACAAAATATCACCTCGGCACCAGCGACATGCAACAAATGGAACTCGTCAAGCTGGGCTGGACTGAGGATATTCTAATTTGATTTGCCTCTGACTGACGGCACATGTTCTTTCTCCCGCTTGTATTTTACCCCGATTTTGCATTAGGAAAAGCGAGGGGAACCCTTTAGAAAAAGGGTTACCCCTCGTGCTCCCCTCCTAAACCTTTATTTACGGGCGATTTCACCCGCCGGAGGCGCATGAAATCGCCACTTCATATGCTTGCACCTTTTGATGATCGAGGGAAAATGTAATGGCGCCGTGCTGCGTGACTCTCTTTGCTTCGCTTAGCACGCTTTAGTTGTTGTTTGAATGGCTGCAACTGCAACATCTGGGTTTAAATGTAGGGGCGACCCGGCGGGTCGCCCTTAAATGCCGTGAGTTCAGCGGAAATAGGGGCGACGAAATAAGAGGAAATAGGATCAAAGGGTCTTATCTTGTCGAGGTATTATTCACCATGTAAGCATTTTGCGGAAGTGCAAATAGAATAAAATTTCAGAACTAAATTTCGTTACTTATTTTCCATATTCAGAGGGCAGTACTTCAATATAGAATTCCAACGTCGGCACCTGGTATTGTCGCCAGAAGAGATTCTCAGTGTTCTTATCATGCATCTTCAGATTCTTCTCCAGCTCCTTAAATATTGCATCCTGGAAGGCATATTCAGCAAAACGAGATAAGAATTTAGTAAGCCATTCGCGCCGCGCTTCTAGGCTCAGCGCCTTACCTTTTTCTAGCGCCTTCAAGTATCTCTCAAACATGGAATAACTAATTTCTCCTATCCTCTCAAACAACAGCCTTTCTTTCAGTTTATTTATTCGAATTTCCTTAGCCAATCCCTCATGAGATCCTGCCAGCATATCCTCAAAGCTGTCTGGCAATTTGCGAAAATATTCCTCAACGTCTTCAGGTTTTCGGAATTGAATCATGTAAGATTTAAGGACCATGTATATATCATCTTCCCTAAGCTCTGGAAAAGCATTCTTAAACCTTTGCTTCTCGCGTTCGAACACCGTCCTAACCCGCTGCTCAATGTTCTGGTCAGTTAGAATTTCGCCTGATGGATTTACTTCGGAAACGGCTTCTCGAAGCAAAGTCTCCCACTCCTCATTGTATTTTATTTGTTTTATTTCCTCCAGCAGGCCTTGATTAACCATGCCTTCTCTCATTGATTGCCATTGAGCAGCTATTTCTGGATTCGTCGCTTCCAGCGAATATTTAGCGTCGAGGCGATTCACCGCGTTCTTTGTGGCCCACCCTGAAATAATCTGTATTATCTTCTTTTGCTCGTCAAAACTTTGATTGAAAAGAACAGCATGAGATTTACTCAGCTTAATTGAAGTTGAAATCTCATCGTCAGTCAGAACTTGGTCATAAATTTCAGCGACTGTTCTTGTCTGGCAAAAGCCATAAGAAGAACCAATAACGAACATCACAGGAATATATACCCAAAATAATTTCAGGCTTTTAATTGTCACTGGCAGCACCTCTCAGTGGTAAGAGCGACGTTAACATTGTGAAAGTAAGGAATCCCTGCATACTCCTCAATTGTGAAGGGCCCCAATTTGAATCTGCTTTGAAGGCCGTTTTCCTGTACAGTCTGATACGAATAACTACTTGTATCATAAGAGCATTTGCATTTATGCCCGGGCGCAAGGTAGCAATACCCGGTGCAGGTACCCATCGCCGTCCAACCCTGCTCATTGCTACCAAGGACAAAGGTATGCTGTGCCGCAAAATCCCACGGAGTTTGCGGATCCATTCCGGTCACGTTTAATCCAGTAACAGCAGTTTGATCGATTCCTGTAAAGTTGCCATTACAATCTTTGTATTTGGAGATACAGCCGTACTCCACATTTCCAGTGCCATAGAAAGGGAAAAAAGTAATGAAATATGCGCCACTTGCCGTTTTTACCTCATGTATGCATTGCCAAACATCAATTGTTACCGAGGCAGTCTTCTGTTCATCTCCAGCATTACATTCACCTGTATCATCGCTTTTAGCGGTGATACTGTAAGTTTTACAATTCTCATCTTCAGCCAGCTGGGGATAGAAGCGAAAATTTGAGTGATTATTTGGATCCCGAGACCCGCCACCAGCTGGGTCGCATGTCCAGGTTCTCTGTTCCTCAACGCCAATCACTCCGCAGCATGTTTCTTCTGTCGTATTCACGCAAACGTCTTTATCGTCGCCGCCCACCATATTCAATACGAATAAAGGATTACTAAATGAATGACCTCCCAATCCATAATCCACACATAATTGCTGGCCAGTAACATTTTGTCCACCCTTATGAATCTCCAGGTCTGTCATTTGGCCTTCCAGTATTGGTTCGCCTTTTGGGTTAGGGCACGTATATGTTGCCTGTGGTTCACAGCCTGGCGGGCAACATGGTGTCGGCGTTGGTTCTTTTGGGTCACCGCTATAGCTCACATTAACCACAACAATATACAGCAAAATTGTCATGTATTTAATGCTCACAATACTTTTCATCTTTCATCTCCTTTTTATATTATTATTGTGGATACATGTCATTCATCATCTGTCTCCAGAGTATGGCATCCTGCTCATGGCCCGTTTTTTCTGCGAAATGGATCAGCCATTTAAGCGCGTGCTTCTTAAAATCAGGTATTCCTTTCCATCGGTCTTCTGGTCCCAAAGGAAGATCAAGAATCGAAGTTAAAGCATCAACCCCCTGTTCATATCTATCGCTTTTGAAATAGGAAAAGCCCATAAAGAGCCGGCAGGTGGCAATCTCTCTCAGCGGCTCTTGCTTGTACTTTTCCAGGTAAGCTTGCGCCTCTTCAATGCACTTCTGATAGTTGTTTTCCTTGTACCAGCTCTCCAAATGCATAAGTTCAATAGTAGGTCTGATTGACGAATTCGTTGGAATTTCCTGAAGGGCCTTTTCATAGAACTGACGGCACTCAGCAAGCGTACCTTTACCAGACTGCGCAAGCTCCATCATTAAAGCACAAAGCTGAAGCAATGCTTCGGCTCGTTCTTCAGGCGTTTGTGCGAATTTGTAAATTTCTTTAAAAGCACGATATGCCCTGGGCCGTTCCTTTTTTGCATGAATAAGATAGCCGACTCTTATCATTGCCTCCACACGTACTCCTGGTGGCGCCTTGACTTTCCCTTCGGCAATTTGCTGAAATATCTGCTGTGCTTCTCCGCGCTCTTTCATCCGACATTTTATGTAAGCCATGCGCATTGACAGCCACCCTTTTGCCGGGTCGTCATCCTTTCTCGCAGCAAGTTTCTCCAATACTGCAGCATGGAGCTCTTCTGTGGACGCAGCATTAATTAGATTGTCAATGTAAGCCAGATCCGGGTCTTCCATGTTTAGGATACAAGGCGTAAGTATTCCGTTTGTCTCCACAATTTTGAACACCTTTTCCTTCGGACCTTTAACCAGGGGAAACCCGGTTTCCCCCTCGGTATTATTGATCTTCAGAATTTCTGCATCTGTGTAGCCAAGATTCTTTAAATCTTGAACGTAGAGATATGCGTCCATATAGTAGGGGAATTCACCAAAATGAATCTCGAGACGATGGGGGAGAGTTACCAGCTGCAGAGGTTCAATATTCAGCGGCTGAAGAGAAGCCAGGCGCGCTTCTGCTGCATCGCGCTCAGTGAATTCACCCAGTTTAACTTGGTAAATATACGGCGAGGGTTGCACTGCATAACTAAGGGTGCCAGAAAGCATTAATACTGCAATGAACAAAACATCCAGTGTAATTCTTTTAGTTTTCATTTTGCACACTCTCCTTGTCTATTATCTTGGATAAAGGGTATTCATAGTTTTCTTCCAATACTCAGCGTCATCTGTATGGCCCGTCTTTTCTGCAATATAAATAAGCCAAGAAAGAGCCTGCTTCTTCAGGTCGGGTACTTTCTTCCAGTGGTCTTTGGGTCCCAATGGTAAGTCAATAACCTGGCTCAGCGTGGCCACAGCATCTTCATAGCTGCCGATCTCATAATATCCCATACCCAGAAATAATCTGCACGTGGCTGAGTCTAGGAGATGCCTGTCGCCATATTTTTTCAAAAAGGCCTCGCCTTCTTCTACACACTTCGGGTAATTGTCACCATAATGCCAGCTTTCCAGATGCAGCAGCTCGATTCTTGCTCTGTATGGGGACAGATCTGCCGCAATCTGCTCAAGTGCCTTTTCATGAAAGAAGCGCGCTTCTTGGAAATTGCCTTTGTTCTCATCTCGGGCTAACTCCACCATAAGGCCGCTAAGCGACTGCAAGGAACTGGCCTTCTGGTCAGGTGTCTGTGCCAGCTCGTTCATCTCTTTATAAGCTCGGTAAGCTTTCACCCACTCCTTTTTTGCATAGAGCAGATGAGCGACCCTATTTATCGCCTCCACACGCATTTCTGGTGGCGCTTTGACTTTCCCTTCGGCAATTTTGTGAAATATCTGCTGGGCTTCTCCGCGCTCTTTCATCCGACATTTTATGTAAGCTTTGCGCATTGAGAGCCACCCTTTTACCGGGTCGTCGTCCTGCCTTGCAGCGAGTTTTTCCACTAATGCAGCATGGATCTCTTCTGTAGGTGCAGTCTTAAGCAGATTGTCAATATACACCACATCCGGGTCTTGCATGTTAAGGACACAGGGACTCAGTGTGCCATTTGCCTCTACCAGTTTAAACACTCTTTCCCTTGGACCCTTGACCAGAGGAAAGCTAGTCGTTTTTTCACTATTCTCTTCGATTATAATATCTGCTTCGGGGCAGCAAAGATTCTTTAGGTCTTGAAGGTAGAGATACGCATCAATGTAATATGGGAACTCACCAAAATGAATCTCCAAACGATTGGGAAAAGTTACGAGGTGCAGAGGTTCCATATTCAGCTGCTGAAGAGGTGCCAGGCGTACTTCCGCTGTTTCACGCTCAGTGAATTCGCCTAATTTAATATAGTAGACGTAAGGCGTGGGCTCTGCCGCAAAAGTAATTGCGCCTGACATAACTAAAACAAGCGTAAGCAATAAACAGATCGACATGTCTTTCATTTTCCCATCTCCTATCAGAAAATTTTTGTACTTTTACTCCGTGATCTTTATAAGAATGTGTTTTGTTTGTCAAGAACAAAATTTAACTTTTTCATCGGTATTCTCATATCATTATAACCGGGCTGCAGGTCGATTTAACAGATTCATTGTGGTAATCATCCGCAGTCAGAATAATTAACTCATAATGCCAGTCATTTACTTTTGGCGCGTCCTAATTTGCGATAGAGGAAAATAGCGTCAGACGGTATTATCTTATGCCTGGGTATTCGGAGGGCAGTACTTCAATATAGAATTCCAACGTCGGCACCTGGTATTGTCGCCAGAAGAGATTCTCAGTGTTCTTATCATGCATCTTCAGATTCTTCTCCAGCTCCTTAAATATTGCATCCTGGAAGGCATATTCAGCAAAACGAGATAAGAATTTAGTAAGCCATTCGCGCCGCGCTTCTAGGCTCAGCGCCTTACCTTTTTCTAGCGCCTTCAAGTATCTCTCAAACATGGAATAACTAATTTCTCCTATCCTCTCAAACAACAGCCTTTCTTTCAGTTTATTTATTCGAATTTCCTTAGCCAATCCCTCATGAGATCCTGCCAGCATATCCTCAAAGCTGTCTGGCAATTTGCGAAAATATTCCTCCACATCTTCAGGCCTTTGGAATTGCGACATGTTTGCTTTAAGAGCTGCATATCTCTGATAGTCATCAAACTCTGGCCAAGCATTCCTAAACCTTTCTTTATAGCGTTCAAACACTCTCCTTACACGCTCCTCAGCATTCTCATCGGTTAAAATTTTCCCGGAAGGGTTTACTTCCGAGACCGCTATCTTGAGCAAATTCTTCCACTCTTCATTGTATTTTTCTTTCCTTATTTCCTCCAGCAGGCCCTGTTTGGCCATGTCTTCACTCATTAAATCCCACTGAGCGTCAATTTCCTTATTCGTCGCTTCCAGCGAATATTTGCCCTCTAGCCGCTCTACCACTTTGCCCTTAGCCCAGGCCATTATTGTGTCTATCTTGGTTTTCTGTTCGTTAAAATCTTGATCGAAAAGAACGGCGAATGATTTTAAAGGCTTTATTCTTGAAGTAAGCTGATCTTCAGTTAGAACTTCCTTGTAGATGCCAGCCACTATATTTCTTCCCTCATTAGCATACGATAATGCAGTAGCGCACGTTAAACCGATAAACATGCATAAATATTTGCTGCTTTTCCATATCATTGACAGCACGTCTCAGTGGTAGGGTAGTTTAGGGTCACTTTAGGGAAAATACCATTTAATAAATTCTTTTTGAACTCTTCCCTCGAGGGTCTGCTTTACTCGTTGGGAGTAATTATTAGGAAAGAATTTTGCTTTTTTAAGAATCTCCTTTAAGATAATCCGATCATAAATAAATTGTTTTTTTCTCTCTAAAGCGAACGGTTGGGATCGCCCGGCTCTGGTTGCCAAAGTCTGCTCCGATTCAGTCAATTTCACGTCCTTTGTTAATTTTTCGGATAGTACTTTAGTTCTGGTATAGATATTGTCTTGGCTGGCCGCCATATTAATCAATTCATTCTTATCCTTATAATGACCAGTTATCAGCCTCTCAGTTAGAAATTGTAGGTCCTTCTGTAAGAAATAGTCGCGCCAAATTTCATAAGGTGCGCCAATTTTAGATAGGTCGTCTTCATACTTGGAATAAATAGAATGAAGAACTTCTTCGTCATTTAAATGCTGCTTTGCCTCTTTTACCGATTGTACCAGTATTTCCAATCTTCTGTTATACATTTGAATATCGCTATCACTTAGCTCAGCATATTCCTTTGCATATATTTGTCTTAGTTCTTCGGGGTCCAACTTTATATTTTCTTTTTGTATCAATTCTTCTATTACCCTCTGCCTGATTTTTGAAAGGCATGATTGAAATATTTGATCAAATCCTCTACGTGGTTGAAGACTGGGAACCAGTGCTCTTTGTGCCAAACTAGCTGAAGTCTCCCTGATATCTTCCAGGGTTATGACGATATCTTCATACTGAATAAGAGAGAAATCATGTTCCTTACTTTCAGACACTTGTGGAGAAAAGCATAAACATAGTAGTATTAATATTGGCAAATACCTTCTCACCCTATACCTCCTCGCATAACACGTTCATTCTGAATTGGCATCTCCTGGTAGAATATTGTAACTAATTAATGGCAATTCTCAAACAGTCAAATTTTACAATAAGCACTTTGTTTGAGTTGTCAAGAAAAAAAATTGTTTTATTTACACTCGAATCCGTCTGCCATTTACTTCAGCCTAGCGGGAAAGAAATATCCAACAAAATTGTCTTCATAAATTTACATAACTATCGCACTCTCCTTTTGGAAATATGAGACATGGCTTCACAGTTCCTCACTAATCTTCGCGTTTACTCCCAATAATGTATCTTATCTGGTGTATCTCCATCCTATTCGGTCGCTTTATGTTCAAGTTGGCGAATTCTATACTAATCGCCACATCTTCCTTGAAATGCGTACCTGATTCTAGTATGGATAAGAATCGTCACGTACGAAATATCGCTGCGCAGGCTGAAATGAAAGCGCCGAACCTCTGCTTGCTTAGCAGCAATCATAAAGGAGTATCGGCATTGAGAACCCTGGGAATTCATACCAAGTCATTTCGCTTCCAGAGCCGCGAGAAAGCCACTGCTGCTGCAGAGCGGCTCGAGGCGCATGACCAGCCGGTCGTGATTGATCGCGAATGCCTGGTCGTCTTTGTATCAGTTGAAAAAGGGGATGAGAAGTCACCAGAGTCGGTTGCCGAACAACTGGCTGCCGACACGCTCAAGCGCTCGGAGCAGCTGAACATCAAAACCGTAGTGCTCTACCCGTACGTTCACCTCACGGAAAATCCTGCAACTGCGCGCGTTTCTCTTAAGGTACTGAAGGCGATTGAAACCAGACTCAGCGAGTCGGTTGAGGTCATCCGCTCACCGTTCGGATGGTACAAGGCGTTTGACATTTCGTGTCTCGGGCATCCGCTGTCGGAATGGAGCGGCCGCTATATCCCTGGCGAGAAGCCGGTTAAACCAATTCTCAAGGAAGAAGCCCCAGAGCGAAAGCCGAGCGAATTTACCCGTTACATCCTTGTGGATCATGAGGGCAAGACATTCGACGTCACTCCCTCCACGTTTGCCGACTGCCCGGTCTTCAACAATCAGCAGCCTGTCTATAAGCTACTCAAGCAATTTGTGACGAACGAGCTGACTGGCGGTGTGAAAACCGAGGGCATCCCCAAGCATATCACCTATATGCGCGAGCACGAGCTGGTGGATTATTGTGAGGTCTCCGAGAAGGGGCACTATAAGTGGTATCCCAAGGGTCTGTTAATGCAAAAACTCATTCTCGACTACGCAGGGCGCCTTGCGCATGAGTGGGGAGCAAGCGAGATGAAAAACCCCATCCTCATTCGCGGGGATAATAACGTCGTAGGCGAGCTTATGGGCGAATTCTTCGAACGCGACTACCAGGTAGACGGCGGACGAGGCGTCTGCTACCTGCGCTACGCCTCGGATCCCCTTGGATTTCCCTTTATGCAGAACGTGCGGTTTACGTACAAGCAATCGCCGCTAAAGGTCTATGAAGAGGCCACCTGTTTCCGCAACGAGCAGGAAGGAGAAGTGAGCGGCCTGAAACGCGTGCGCAACTTCATGATGACCGACATGCACGCTGCTTGCTCCAGCGTTGAGGAAGCAAGACGTGAATTCGAGATTCTTTGCATCAAATTCGCCGAGCTCATGAACGACATCATAGCGAGCGGGCGCTGGGTGCTTGGCTGGGAAGGCACCAGCGACTTCTTTGATCAGAATCGCGACTGGCTCATCAGCATAGGCAAAATGATCGGCGTGCCTGCTTTCTTTAAACTCATGCCTCACATGAGGCACTACTACGCGATCAAGAACGAATACCAGAGCATCACGCAGGATAAGGCGAATATCCAGATTTCCACAGTGCAATGGGACGTCAAGGATGGCGAGCGTTTCAATATTGGCTACATTGACGAACAAGGCAAGAAACATCCCTGCCCGGTGATCATTCACGCATCGAGCTTTGGCAGCATCGAGCGCACACTGTGCACGATTCTCGAAAACATCGCCATTGATGTCGACCAGGGGCGGAAGCCGATGTTTCCACTTTGGCTGGCACCTACACAGGCACGGCTCATTCCCGTGTCGCGCGACTACAACGAGTTTGCCGTCTCGCTGTGCGACACACTTTCGCGGCGCGACATTCGTGCAGACGTGGATGATCGCGACGACACCGTGGGTAAGAAAATCCGTAATGGCGAAACAGAGTGGGTTCCCTATTTGCTCGTGGTGGGCAAGAAAGAACAGCAATCGGGCATGCTCACAGTGCGATCACGCGAAGACGATAGCCAGCGCCAGATGAGCGTTGAGGAGTTCGTAGAACTCGTACGCAAGAAGACCGAAGTCATGCCGTTTCGCCCCTTGCCAGTTCCCCGCCTGGTCAGCAAACGCCCCATCTTCTTCGGCTGAGTTGTAAGGGCAGGCGCAAGACCTGCCCCTACGCTAAAAATTTATTGATTCTTATTCTGAATTTTCTACTTTGCGAACTATGCGCCGTTGTAGTTTCGTATTTCTTGCTATGGAGCTTTAGGTTATGCTGTGTTGGCGCAAAACCGTAAAACTTGGTTAACTGCTGCCCATGTATACTGCAAATTTTATGAATGAGATGCCAACAAAGTTTCTCAAAGTAACATTCCAGATATTGCGCAATCTCCTGGCGAGCCGCCTTCATTCCTTCGTCTTCATCGGGCTGGTAGTACTGATCTGCTCCGAGCTCCGGGCTGACTATCTCGTCTTGATCAACGGCCAGAGAATTAGCTGCACTATTATTGAGGAGACGGATACTGGCTACCGGATCGAGCGTAACGGGATTGAGACAACGATTCCAAAGGCACGGGTGCAATCGGTTGAGCGCTTGGGCACGTCCTCAGAGCCAGGTGCCTCCCGCCCAGCCAATCTCATGGAATCCGGCCTGCCTGTTCTCTTTCTCAGCGAGCTCTTTCCATCATTTGCCGAGCAGGCATGGGGTGAGCTGCACCTTGACGCTTCGGTTGAGAATCATCCGTTGAGGATTGATGGTCGTTATTTTCCCAGGGGTCTCGGCACACACGCCAGTTCAAGCCTGACCTTTACGATCAACGGCCAGGCGCGCAGATTTCGTGCCTCTGTCGGAATTGATGATGAGGTGCGTGAAAAAGGCTCTCCGCAGGACGCTGATGTGCGGTTCCTCGTATACGGTGATGCACGGCTTCTGTATTCGAGCAAGATTATGCAAGCTGGAGGCAAGCCCGAAGAAATTGACGTTACCCTTGACGACGTGCGCGAACTCACACTGCGCGCTGATGACCTGGGCCGAGAGGCATGCGACCACGCGGACTGGGCTAACGCACGGCTCCTGATGAGCTCTAGGAACGCCTGCTCCACGCTTCGCCAGACGGCTGCAGTCGCCTGGAGCCAAGCCACAGCCAAACAAAACTCGCTCGTCTGTCTTCAACCGCCAGTTTCTACCCTTGGAGCGCATCTGGCATACAAAATTCGCATAACAAATCCATCTTCCGGCAAGTTTGATGTTGTGCTCACCGTGCGTGACTTCTCCAAACCCACGCTCTACCTCCGCAGCTGTCGCGACCTTGGCCAGATTGAAACCATAACCGCAAGCGGCCCTTCAAGCCAGGCACTAACCGTTCACCATACCGACGACGGCAAGTGGAAAATCAGCGAAACTAACTTCCCAACGATCACAGTCAACTATCAAGTCAATGCGCGCGTGCGCGATCCTGCCCATGCTAACCCTGTCTACCCCATGGATTTGAACGAGTCCGGTGGCTGCATTGATGGATGGACAACGTTTCTCTATCCAGAAAATTCGCCGATCGCTTCCATCACCGTTACATGTGAACTTCCCGAAGGATGGCGAATGGTCACGCCCTGGTATGAAACAGAGGAGGGGTGGCGCTGCGATCGCGTATATCCATGTCGGCATCTCACGGATGCAGTCTGCGTGGTCGGACAGTATCAGGAAGTGCGGCAAAAATTCGGTGACACGGAATTCGTCGTCGCATATCCATCGAAAAGTCCCAATGCTTCGGCCAAGAGATCAATCCCGCCGGCAGAGGCATCGGGAGATATCCAGAACTGCCTGAAAATCTGCGAGTACTATCAGCGCGAGTTCAATGGCTTTCCGTTTGAAAAGTACGCAATCCTGCTCGCCCCGAAGAATGTGAAGGGCACCGCGTCGAGTGCGTATCCAACGGGCTTCATAATTTCCGGGCATCGGCAATTGGCTGATATCGGCTTTCTGGCGCATGAGATTTGCCATGCCGCAGCTATTGGCGGCGACCAATGGTGCAATGAAGGCATGGCCATGTACTATGATGCCCTGGTACCGGATACGTTGGGATTAACCACTACCCGCTTGAAGCAACGCATCGCGGGTGATTTCAAAAAACTCAAAACCCTCCATGCAAAAGGTAAAGACTGCAGCGTGGTTGAAGTGTCGCAAATTGGCGAAGCAAAGAAGCTCGCTTGGGCCACGGGCGATGACAGCCTGACCTGGTTTATCTATAATAAAGCAGGGGTGATCTTCTTCATCATTGACCAGAGACTGCGTATCCTGTCGGATGACCAGCGGTCGCTCGCTGATGTTATCCGCTACATTAAGGCTCGCAAGCTCAGGCCTACTAACTATAATCTTGTCCACACCTTAAACCAGGTGTGTGCTGAGATTGATCCTTTCCAGAATTTCCCTTCCAAAACCCCGGCAAGCTCCGGATGGAACTGGTCGGGCTTTTTTCATGCGTACGTACTCGGCGATGTCCTGCTCCCCATTTCCGGCTATCAGTTCTTCAATGAAGCCCGGGAGTGTTTGGCAAAGGGAAATGTAGAAGAGGCGCGGCGAAAGTTCCAACAAGCGCGTGCCGCGTTTCTCGAGGACGAGTGCTCAGCCGAGGCAAACGCATCCACCCGCTGGATTCAGCGCTGCGACTCCACTTCCCAACACACCACAGCGTCACAATAATTACCCTGCATCTGCTTTGTTGTATATAGCGCACTGGCTCCCATCAGGACCGCCTTTTATTCCAGATCTTGCGTTAGATAAGAATTTCTTCTTTTTTAAATTAAGAATACAGGATTCTTTACCTTTTTTTATCCTGTTAATCTTGTTCATCCTGTCTAATAGTTTTTATCATTTTGTTGTGTGCTTCTTTTTAATTTTTTTTTGACAGGATTTACAAGATTTACAAAATTTACAGAATCAATAGCATTTATCAGAGATTGACGGGATTCTTTACATCTTTTCATCCTGTTAATCTGCGACACAGAAAAAATGCTTGTAATCACCCGCCTAGGCGGGCTATAGAGTATGCACAGTTCGAAATTCCCTGATGGACTGGAACCCTGCCTCAGGAGCCTGTCCTTTCACAAATACCTATGCGAATCGGAATTGACGCATCTTCCATTCTGCCTGAAAAGACCGGCGTCGGCTATTATACGGTCAATCTACTCCGCAACCTCCTCGCCCTTGATCACGAAAATCAGTATGTTATCTTTTTGAATTCCTATACGCGGTCCCTGCCGGACGCGAGCATACTCAAACAGCCTAACGTGACGATAAAACAGTTCCACGTGCCCGGGCCGTTGCTCATCAACCTGTGGCGCTACCTGCATGCCCCGCCGATAGAACTCTTCCTCGGCAAGCTTGATCTGTTCCATTCCGCTTCAACCTACGTGCCGCCCCAATTGGCCGGCTTCCGCATCGCCACGGTCTACGATCTCTACTTCCTCATGCATCCCGAAGATTGCGATGCCCTGGGCGGGAAATATCACCTGCACACTCTCCCCCGCCGGCTGAAACATCTCGATCGCATCATTGCCGTCTCGAACCATACTAAAAACGACCTGATCAAACTGCTCAATATCCCTGCCGAGAAGATCACTGTTATCTACGGCGGCGTTGATACCACCACATTCCGCCTCATCCTGGATAAGAATTTACTCGAATCAATCCGCGAAGAGTACTGTCTGCCCAACAACTATATCCTCAGCGTCTCGACCCTGGAACCACGCAAGAATTTCGAAGGACTCCTCTTTGCCTATAAACGCCTGAAAGAGATTCTCCATAATCCTCCGAAACTGGTTATTGTCGGCCGCCAGGGATGGAAGGCCGAGCACATTAGCGAAACAGTGAAGCAGCTCCGCCTCAAGCGCGACGTCATCTTTGCCGGCTACGTGACCGAAGAACACCTGCCCATGATCTATAACAGCGCGCTGCTTTTCTTCTGCCCTTCGCTCTATGAAGGCTTCGGCCTCCCAGTGCTCGAGGCAATGGCCTGCGGCATACCGGTTATTGTATCAAACACCTCGTCGCTGCGCGAAATTGCTAAAGAAGCAGGCATCACCGTTGATCCGCACAACTACTACGAGATGGCGGAGAAGATGAAGGAGTTGATTACCACACACCGTCTGCGTGACCAGCTGCGCGATAAGGGGCTGGAGCACGTCCGGATGTTCTCGTGGGAACTGTGCGCCCGCAAAACCCTCGCCCTCTATACCGAACTCTATAAATCAAAACACAACAGGTCTGGCGATTAGGGGTAATTGCCACAGAGGCGCTGAGACCCTAAAAGAAGGAAAATTGTAAAATTAAAATTGAAAATATCAAATTTTAAATTTGCCTTTTGCAATTTTCAATTTGCAATTTACAATTCACTACTCCGTTTCTCCGTGGCTTTAGTCGTATGGGGGCAAATGAAGAGGAATCAATCGAAGAGTTTGCGTTTGAAGGAGATACAGGCGCGGAGGAAATCGCCACCCGTGCGGATTTTCTTAAGATTCTGAAGCAGGAAATGCGGACTGAGGAAGAAACTCAAGTTGGCCTTGCGCGCCAGCTTTTCTATCTTGCGATTGCTCAGATGAGGATAGCTGATGATACATTCCTTCTGCACGTCCACGGGCTTGTACTCATCATAAAGCAGCCAGCCTTCGCGCTTGGCGATTTTGTGGAAATCCGTTCCAGGGAAGGGATTGGTGATGCCGTACATAATGGAATCCGGGCGAATCTTTTTAACGATACGAATGTTCTCGAGAATTGTCTCTTCGGTCTCAAGAGGCGTGGCCGCAATCAGCACGTTAATCTTCGCCGTGATTTTGTACTTCTTAAGCAGGTCAATTGCGTGATAGATAGTATTGACATCGAGATCTTTTTTCAGGTCATCGAGAATCTCCTGGTTGAATGATTCGACGCCGATATCCACATACTGGCATTTCGACTCAGCGAATTTCTGCACAATGTGTTCATTCAGGCGGTCTGCGCGCGCCAGACAGCCCCACTCGATATCAATCTCTTTCAACCCCTCACACAGCTCGATCACGCGATTTTCATTCCAGATGAATTGATCGTCAATGAAACCAATCGAGCGATAGCCTTCGGCCTTGAGCATCCGTACCTCTTCCAGCACGTTCTTGGCTGAGCGCTGGCGCACCGGCGGCTTGCGGTTTAGGTATGCCTTATATTCGAGTTCGCGGGCAAAGGATAGCGAGCAGGGGACACAGTAGGTACACTGGTAGCTACATCCGCGGGAGGCCAGGATCACAGAGAACGGCCGAATGCCGATTTTCGGATTATAGTAGCGATTCTTATCAATGAGATGGCGCGCAGGCAGAGGTAGTGTGTCGAGATCATCAATCACGCGCCGCATGGGGTTGTGCTGAAATTGACTATTGCGCCGATAGGAGAGACTCTCAACGTGATCTATAGGCCGATGATCCCGGAGGGCAGCGACGAATTCTTTCAGGGTGATCTCCGGTTCCCCACGTATCACGTAGACATTTTCGTCGAGGAGGAACTTTTCCGGCGTCTCGGTGGGCACAGGACCTATGAAGGCGACTTTCACGTTGCCACGCAGCTCGCGAATCAGGCTGAGTGTTTGCAGGTCGGTCTCCTTGGCGAGGTACACCGTGTAGAAGACATACAGGTCGCTATCGTCGCGTTTGAGATACTCGATCAGATCTTTACGAGTCCAGTTCTCAATGGCACCATCAACGTAGCGGACCTTATATCCTTCTTGCTCGAGCACCGCAGCACAGGTGAGAATAAATATGTTGGGCACTGCATAGTAGCCGTAATTGCAGCCGAACACGCGGTCAGCAGCCAGCTTGCCAACCAATGCCGGCGGCGTGAACAGTGTGATCTTCATAGACACAGCAAAAGCTCCCATTTGCCACCAATAAGCCAAAAGAAATCAGAGAAATTTCCCGAGCGCAGATCTTCCAAAATACACAAATTTACGCTATTCCACCGGACGTGCAAAGTCAATAAAGAACTTTAGTTCCGCTTTGCTTCCTGGTGTATTTTCCCTTGCGACATACGCTGCCGAGTGCACTCTTGACCCGGAAAGTTTCTATTCGTGCCATTCGTGTCTATTCGTTATCATTCGTGTTACGTGTATTTTAGAAGTACACGAATGCGCTCGAATGAATGCACGAATATCACGAACAATTAAACAACGGGCAAAAAATCTATCGAGCAGATGCGGACCTGCGCAAGTGGTGCTTCTTATAAAAACGCCAGCCGCTTTTCAGATGTTCCCATGCCATGCGATTGAGACCGCGCGCACTTGAGCGCTGAATGTGGTGAATGATCCTGGCATGCGGAATGTAGCAGATACGCCACCCGTGCTGCTTAGCGCGATAACACCAATCCACGTCTTCAAAGCCAAAATAGTAGTCCTCGTCAAACAGACCAACCTGCTCGACACTCGCGCGCCGCATCAGATAGCAGGCGCCCGCCATCCAGTCAATATCCAGCACCTGGTTATGATCTGCGTCCATCATCAGGTGATGGCGATCCCAGCGATTGTTCGGAAACAAGTGGCCAAGCGGTGTGCGGCGCACCAGAATGGTCGCCAGCGTATAGAAACGCTTGCCCGAATATTCGAGTGAGCCATCGGGTCTGAGGGTCTTTGCGCCTGCGCCGCCTACTTCAGGATGCGCGTCCATAAATTCGACCAGCGCATCAAAGCACCCCTCAAGCACTTCCGTGTCTGCATCGAGCATCAGGAGATAACGTCCTGCGGAATTCCGAATGCCGACATTGCGCATCTCCGCAATGCCAAACTGCTCGTGCGATACGAGACGGATTGACGGATAGGCCTTTGGAATGAGCTCTTCCGTACCGTCTCCTGAGGGCTTATTGACCAGCACGACTTCAAACTTGCACGACGTCGGTTGCGAAAAAATGGACGCCAGGCTCTGCTCGAGCTGGTAGCGCATGCGGTAGTTGATCATTACGACCGACAGACCCAGCGTAGGCTCTGGAAGCGCAGTGCTCATCAGCCAGCCCGTTCCTCTGCTTGAAATTTGCTTGCAATCATCCCCGGCCTCTATACTATTTGTATATTGCGAGTGGGTCGAAGAGATGTCAATGCAATTCCCCGGCTCACTTTTGCATGATAAGCCACAGAGGCGCAGAGACACAGAGAGTGAAAGATATTGACAAGCTCACTGAAAGCATTATCGGCTGTGCAATCGAGGTGCATCGCCATCTCGGGCCAGGCCTCCTGGAGGCTGCTTACGAAGCAGCACTATGCATTGAAATAGAACTCGCAGGTTTAAAATACCAACGTCAGGTCTCTATTCCTGCGCTTTACAAGGAGAGGACAATTGGAGAATATCGTATCGACCTAGTAGTAGAGGATGCTGTTATTGTGGAGATCAAAAGTGTAGATCGATTTGATCCCGTATTCGAAGCACAGGTACTTACATATCTGAAAGTTACAGGTAAGAAGATTGGCTTATTGATAAACTTCAACTCCCGATTTCTGAAAGACGGCATAAAAAGATTTATCTTGTAAAAATCTCTGTGTCTCTGCGTCTCTGTGGCAAGTAAAAGTTGCGCAATGAAACCAATCTATCTTGATCATAATGCCACCACGCCGTTGCATCCGCGTGTGCGCCAGGCCATGCAGGATGCTCTTGCGATCTTCGGCAATCCATCGAGCATCTACCGGCTCGGCCGCGAAGCACGCCACCTGATAGAAGAAGCGCGCCAGACCATTGCTACGTATCTCGGCGCGCAGCCGCAGGAAATCATTTTCACCGGCAGCGGCACGGAGGCGAACAACCTGGCCATCAAAGGCGTGCTGCGCTCTGTGTGCGAATGGATACATCGCCCACCTGAGGCGTTTCACCTGATTACCTCCGAGATCGAACACCCTGCGGTTCTTGAGACATGCAAAGGACTGGCTGTAGCTGGCGTGAAGGTAACGTTTCTGCCTGTGGATCGTCATGGTCGAGTGCGCGTGAAGGATTTTGTCGCTGCGATTACTCCATCCACGCTGCTAGCCTCGATCATGCTGGCGAATAATGAAATCGGCACCATTCAACCAATTCGCGCCCTGGCACGCGAGGCACACAAGCGCGGAGTGATCTTTCATTCCGACGCTGTGCAAGCACTCGGGAAGATTGCGATTGACTATAAGAAGCTCGGCGCAGACCTGTTGTCGTTTTCCGGCCATAAGATTCAAGGGCCAAAAGGTGTGGGTTTACTCTGGGTGCGCCGTGACGTTCGGATCAGGCCGCTGCTTGACGGCGGCCCACAGGAGGGAGAGCTGCGCGCAGGTACGGAAAACGTACCAGGGATAATCGGCCTGGGCAAGGCGTTTGAAGTTATCGCACGAAAGGATCTTCGCCGCAGCGCGAAAAGTGTGGCTGCGCTGAAAGAGACCTTGCGCCGCGGACTGATGCAGCGCATTAAGGGCGTTCACGTGAACAGCCCATCAACCAATTGCCTGCCGAATACGCTGAGCATCAGCATTGAAGATACGGAAGCCGAATCGCTCCTCATGCAGCTTGATCTGGCAGGCATCTGCGTATCGAGCGGCTCAGCATGCAGCACAGAGAGCTATGGAGAAGCATCGCACGTGCTGCTGGCCATTGGGCTGTCGACCGAGCAGGCGCGTGCAACGCTCCGGTTCAGTCTTGGCGACACAACAACGCGGAAAGAGATCATTGAAGTACTCAGGCGCATGCCGGGCATCGTGGCAAAAGTGCGCAAAATGTCGCCGAGCTACATTGCACGCACCTCCGGCAAGAAGCACCCTCGCCGCTCACGAACAACGTAGGGGCGACCCTCGTGGTCGCCCTCATGTGTATTCATCTGCGTTCATACGCGGTTCAATTCTGATAGCAACCACAGATGAACACAGATAAACACAGACCTAAGTATATGAAACAATAATCTAGCGAGATTGCATACGCCGAAGCCTGGCGAAGGCGAATGGAATCGCCGTAAAGAAAGGTTTAGGAGGGGTGCGCGAGGGGTGACCCGCCGCGGCGGGTCCCCTCGCAATAAATATTTTTCTTATGTTAAGATATGGTTATGTACCATGTGCCCTGAATCATCCCCACAAATAGAATCTGGACGGAGCGCCGGCGAGCACCCGCTGGCTATCGTACTCGTCAGCGGTGGCATGGACAGCTGCGTGACCGCGGCAATCGCCAATCAGGAATATCCTCGCCGCATGGCGTTTCTGCATTTCTGCTACGGACAACGCACCGAGGCGCGCGAACTTGAGGCATTCGAAAAAATCGCTGACTTTTACGACGTCAAGCTGCGAAAGGTAGTCCACACCGACTATTTGAAAGAAATAGGCGGCTCAAGCCTGACCGACGAGCGAATGCCCGTACCAACGGGGCCGTCTCCGCCGGAATCTATTCCCTCCACCTACGTCCCGTTTCGCAACACCCATATTCTAGCCCTGGCAGTATCATGGGCAGAAGTGATTGGGGCAGAGAGAATATACATCGGAGCAGTGGCAGAAGACAGTGCAGGCTACCCGGATTGCCAGCCTGAATACTACGAAGCCTACAATCGCCTGATTGCAGTGGGCACGAAAGTCGGCGGCAAGCTTCGGATCGTTACCCCAGTGATACACATGACCAAAGCCGAGATCGTGAAAAAGGGCATGGAGCTTGGCGCGCCATTGCATCTCACCTGGTCATGTTACAAGAATACGGATGTAGCATGCGGCGAATGTGATAGTTGTGTACGCCGCCGCCGCGCCTTCCACACCGC